>VGBI01000098.1 GCA_016870595.1 Actinomycetota bacterium | reverse complement strand
CTCGCGTCCCTCCCAGTAGGGCGCGCGCAGCTTGAACTTCTGCAACTTCCCCGTAGCGGTCCGGGCGAGCTCAGCCCGGAAGTCCACGCTGGTCGGGCACTTGTAGTGCGCGAGCAAGGAACGGCAATGCTCGATGATCTCCGCCTCGGTCGCCTCGGCGCCAGGAGCGAGCACCACGAGGGCCTTGACCGTCTCGCCCCACTTCTCCGACGGGACCCCGATCACCGCGGCCTCGGCCACTGCCGGGTGTGAGAACAACGCGTCTTCGACCTCGATCGACGACACGTTCTCACCCCCCGAGATGATCACGTCCTTCTTGCGGTCGGCGATCACCACGTACGCACCGTCGAGGTGCCCGCCGTCACCAGTGCGGAGCCACCCGTCGGGGATCGCCTCGGCGGTGGCGTCGTGCTGCTCCCAATAGCCGTCGAAGACGACGTTGCCCCGGGCCTGCACCTCCCCCTCCGGGCTGATCCGGACCCGCACCCCCAGCGCGGGCGCGCCCGCCCGCGACAGGTTGCGGGCGGTCTCCTCGGGCGTGCACGCGTCCCACTCTTCGCGCTCGCGCGACATGGTCAGCAGCGGCGAGGTCTCCGACAGCCCGTAGATCTGCACGAACTCCCACCCGAGCTCGGCCCGCACCCGCTCGATGATCCGGGTCGGCGGCGGTGCGCCCGCCACCACCATCCGGACCCGGCCCCGCCCGGGCACCGGGCCGTCCCAGAGCGCGGCGGCGTCGAGCACGGCGGCGGCCACCGCGGGCGCACCGCACAGCACGGTGACGCCGTGGGCGTCGACCCGGCGCAGGATCTCCGCACCGTCGACCTTGCGGAGCACCACATGGCGGCCACCCATGGCCGTGACCGCGTAGGGCATCCCCCAGCCGTTGCAGTGGAACATCGGCAGCGTGTGGAGGTACACGTCACGGTCGTCCACCCCCAGGTGCCACCCGAACGTCGCCGCGTTCACCCAGATGTTGCGGTGGGTGAGCTGCACCCCCTTCGGGCGGGCCGTGGTGCCGCTCGTGTAGTTGATTGCCGCGGTGGCGTCCTCGTCGATGCCGGCCCACGGCACCGGCTCGACCCCGAACCGGTACAGCGCCGCATCGGACTCGGCGCCGAGCACGTAGCGGTGCGCAGGGCCGATGCCCGCGAGCGCCTCGTCGAGCTCGGGGTCGACCAGCAGCATCGACGCGCCGCAGTGCTCGACGATGTAGGCGATCTCGGCCGGGCTGAGCCGGAAGTTGACCGGCACCACGATCCGACCCGAGCCGCTCACGCCGAAGAACGCCGTGAGGAGGCGGGCCGAGTTGTGGCTCACCACGGCGACCCGCTCCCCCACCCCGATCCCGAGGGCGTCGAGGCCGGCGGCCTGGGCCCGGGCCAGCTCGGCCATGCGGGCGTAGGTGAGCGTGCCCCACGACGTCGCAGGCTGGTCGGGCTCGTCGATCACGCCGATCCGGGCGCCGTAGACCAGCTCGGCGCGGTCGATGTGGTCGAGCACGGTCAACGGGACCTTCATCCCGCTCCCTCCCGGTCGGTGGGCCCGGTCACCCCGGGGGGCATCCGAGCCGGGCGATGTTCGCCGCCTCCCCCGGATCGGGGGCGGTGGCGAACCAGGCGTCCAGCATCGCACGCGCAGCATCGACGGTCAGGGAGACGAGCCCCAGCGCGAGCACGTTGGCGTCGTTCCAGCGACGCGCCCCCTCGGCGATCGTGGCGTCGGCGCAGAGCGCGGCCCGGACCCCGGGCACCTTGTTGGCGGCGATCGACACGCCGGTGCCGGTCCAGCAGCACACCACCCCGGTCGCGCAGTCGCCGGTCGCGACCAGACGCCCGACCCGCTCCCCGACCTCGGCCCACTGGACCGCAGCCGCCGGGTCGTCGGGGCCGGCCGCGGCGAGCGGGCCGACCAGCACCACCTCGTGCCCGCGGGCCGCGAGGTCGGCGACCAGTGCGTCGGTCACGGGGGTCCGTTCGTCGGCACCCACCGCCACCCGCACGCTCAGTCCTCCAGACCCAGCGCCGCGTGCACGTCGGCGAGGGTCGTGAACGGGGTGTGGGCCACGCCGTGGGCCGCGCACCAGGCCGCGAGCGCGTCCTTGGCGAACACCACGTCGGCGAGCAAGGCCGCCTTCACGTCGCTCACGCCGTCGCCCACGAGGACGGTGGTGCGTCCGGCGTGGCGCGCGTCCTTGATCGGGGCCTGCTTGCACACGCCGCAGCTCGAGCACGCGCAGCACCGGTCCTCGTGGGGGAACTCGAGCCGACCGCTCGACCAGTCGACCGCGTTCGTGAGCACGGGCACCCCGAGCGCATCGGCGACCTCGGTGGCGTAGAAGCCGAAGCCGTCCGAGACGATCATGACCTCGGCGCCCGCGGCCCGGAGCGCGGCGATCAGCGGCGCGGCACCGGGATCGACCGGGACCTCCCGGGCCGTGGCCCGCAGTCGGACCTCCTCGTGAGGCAGGAGATCCCACTCGTCGAGCAGGCACACCCGGCTGCCGGTCTCGCCACGCGCGTACTCGGCGTCGACGGCGCGCCACTCGGGCGGGGCGAGCCGCTCGAGCAGGTGCACTCCGGAGTCCGCCAGCGTGATGGTGCCGTCGAAGTCGAGGAAGACCGACGTCGTCGTGAGGTCGGGCACGCAGGAAGGGTACGCGGCCCGGTCCGCGGCCCGGCGATCAGCCCGGCGCTCAGCCCGACGCCGGACCGGGCGGGGCCAGGAGCGCCTCGCCGGTCGCCGCCGACGACTCCCAGTCGGGGTCGAGGCCGGGGATGCGCACCGTGGTCCCGGCCGGGGCGTCCCACAGGAGGGCGGGCCGGTCGCCGTGCCAGCGCACCGCGTACGACACCGTCCCGGCGGCCACCGGCGCGGCGCGCACCTCGAGCGCCTGCCCCCGCCACGCCGGCGGGTGGTCGGCGCACAGCACGAGGCGGGTCGGGTCGGTGTCGTCGACGAGGATGCGGCGCGCGGCCACGAGCAGATCGGCGGGATCGGTGACCGGTTCCAGCGCCGCCCAGGTCCCGAACGCGGGTCGGGCCGCCGCCCGGCGGCGCGTCCGCAGGCCGACCCGGCGCCACGCCTCGGCGGCCTCGGCGTCGAAGCCCCAGTCCTCCAGCGCCGCGAGCACCCCGGCCGCCACGGTGCGGTCCTGCCCGAGGAGCAGCACCTCGGCGCGCGCCGCCCGCAGGCGCGCCTCGAGCGGGCGGTCGGGGATCTGCACCTGCATCGACCGGTCGAGCTGACGGCGCCAGCCCGCCGCCACCCGCTCGGCGTCGGGCAGGTCGCGGTCGGGGAACTGCGGGGCCTGGCGCCCCCGGGTGACGATCATCCGCAGGCTGGTGCGGTGCGCGACCGGGTGGAGGAAGGCCGCCTCGATCCGCCCCGCCCGGTCGCGGGCCGCGGGGAAGGCCCCCGACTCGGCCCGCCCGGTCACGACCGGCATCTGCACCGGGGTGCCCACCGTCCGGGCCCAGCGCGACGGCGCCCGGGCCCACGAGCACACGAACGCGCCGTCGACGGCCACGTGGGGTCCCGCGGCCGTCACCCGGGACGCGCCGCGCACGACGAAGGCCACCACGAACGGGGCAGGCGAGCGGTTCTCGATCTCGACCACCACCGGGTCCCCGGACCCGCTGATCCCGTAGACGCGCTGGAACACGTCGCCCCCGGGCACCCGCATCGCGGTCTCGACCACCGGCACGTTGTGCACGGCCTGCTGCCGCACGGCCACCTCGTTGGCCGGGATGCGCCACCGGTCGTCGGCGCCGATCCACCATTCGCACGTCCACGCCGCGCCTGCGGGCCGCAGGGTCCCGGCCGGGTCGACCGAAGCCGGGGGCCCGCCACCGATCGTGCCGACGGCACGGCCGGGAGCGCCGGTCACCGGATGCCGTGCATCTCGGACTTGGCGCTGCGGCCCATGAACGCCCCGACGAGGTCCTCGGGCGCGGCCTTCCCGGCGATGACACCGGCGACCATCGCCGCGATCGGCATGTCGACCCCGGCCCGGCGGGCCAGCTCCACCACGCCACCCGCACTGCGGATGCCCTCGGCCACGCTGGGCGTCGCCGCGGTGATCTCGGCGACCGATCGGCCCTGGCCGAACTCGAACCCGGCCCGACGGTTCCGACTCAGCTCGCTGGTGCAGGTCGCGACGAGATCGCCCACCCCGGCGAGACCCGAGAACGTGAGGGGATCCCCGCCGAGCGCGACGCCGAGCCGCGTCATCTCGGCGAGCCCCCGGGTGATGAGGGCCGCACGCGCGTTGTCGCCGAGCCCGAAGCCGGCGGCGGCGCCCACCGCGATCGCGATCACGTTCTTCGTCGCGCCCGCGATCTCGCACCCGACCACGTCGGGGTTGGTGTAGACGCGGAACGTCGGCGTCATGAAGAGGCGCTGGAGCCGCAACGCCACCCCGGGGTCGGGCGTGGCCACCACCGACGCGGTCGGTTGGCCGAGGGCGACTTCGCGGGCCAGGTTCGGGCCGGTGAGCACTGCGACCGCGTCGGGGGCGACGCCCACCTCGGCGACGACGATCTCGCTCGGGCGGGCGAAGGTGCCCTCCTCGATCCCCTTGGCCAGACTGACCACCACGGCGTCGGGGCCGATGGCCGGCGCCGCGGCCCGCAGCACCGAGCGGAACCCGTGCGACGGCACCGCCATCACCACGACGTCGGCCCCGGCGCACGCATCGGTGAGGTCGGTGGTCGCCCGGACGCCCGGGTCGAGCACGATCCCCGGGAGGTAGACGGGGTTCTCGTGGCGTTCGTTGCACGCCGCCACCAGCTCGGGGTCGCGGCCCCAGAGCACGACCTCGGCCGCCCCCCGGGCCAGCGCCGCGACGGCGGTGCCCCACGATCCGGCGCCGACCACGGTGCACCGGAGGGGTCGCGACGCCCCGGACCCGCTCACCGGGGGCGGTTGCGCTCCCGGAGCCCCTGTCGACACGGCCGGTAGTGTACGCACCCCCATGGTGTCCGCTCCGCGCCCGCCCTCCTCGCGGCCACCCTTCGGTGTCGTCGTCCCCGTGCGCGCGTTCGGGCGGGGCAGCACCCGGCTCGCCCCCCACCTCGATCCGGACGCGCGCGCCCACCTCGCCCGCCGCCTGGCCGAGCGGGTCGTCGCGGCGGCGGGGCCGGCGCCGGTCGTCGTGGTCTCCGACGACCCGGAGGTCGTGGCCTGGGCCGGGGACCGCGGACTCACGTCGACCCCGGACCCCGGTTCGCTCGACGCGGCCGCCCGGACCGGGGCCGGGGTCCTCGCCCGGTGGGGATGCGTGCGCACCGTCGTCGCGCACGCCGACCTGCCCGACGTCACCACCTTCGTCACCGTCACCCGCGACGCCGGGAGTCCGGTGGCCGTGCTGGTGCCCTGCCACCGCGCCGACGGCACCCCGGTGCTGTCGCTGCCCACCGCGGTCGCGGTCGACTTCGCGTTCGCCTACGGGCCCGACTCGTTCCGGCGGCACACCGCCGTCGCCCGCGCCGCCGGACTGGCCGTCCGGGTGGTGCGCGACCCCCGCCTCGCCTTCGACGTCGACACCCCCGACGACGTCGCCGCCCTGCTCCACCGCGAGCCGGACCTGCTCCCCGGGGGAGCGCCGGCGGCGACGTCGTGACCGGGTCCCCCACCACCGACCTCGCCCGACCGGCCCGGGTGCTCGCCGTGGGCGCGCACCCCGACGACGTCGAGTTCGGGTGCGGGGCCACGCTCGCCAAGTGGGCGGCGGCCGGGAGCGAGGTGCACCTGCTCGTGTGCACCGACGGGTCGAAGGGCTCGTGGGACCCCGACGCCGACACCGACGCCCTGGTCGCGACCCGCGCCCGGGAGCAGGAGGCCGCCGCCGGGATCCTCGGGATCCGGGCCGTGCACTGGGTCGGGGCCGTCGACGGCGAACTCGAGAACGACCCCGCCGTCCGGGCCCGGGTCGCAGCGGTCATCCGCCGGACCCGACCCGACGTGCTCTGCACCCACGACCCGTGGAAGCGCTACCGGCTCCACCCCGATCACCGCAACGCCGGCTTCCTCACCCTCGACGCCGTGGTCGCCGCCCGCGACCCCCACTTCCACCCCGGGTCGGGCTTGGCGCCGCACCGGCCCACCACCCTGTTGCTGTTCGAGGCCGAGACCGTCGACCACCTCGAGCGGCTCGGTGACCCGTCCACCGATCCGGCCGTCGCGGCGAAGCTCGCCGCCCTCCTCGCCCACCGGAGTCAGTGGCGCTCCACCATGGGCATCGACGGCCCCGACGCCACGGTGCAGCGCGCCGAGTTCGAGGCCCGCCTCCGCCGCGAGGTCGCCGAGCACGGACGGATCGTGGGCGCTCCCGCCGCCGAGGCCTTCAAGCGCATCGACGGGGTCTGACCCGCCGGACGGGATCGGTGCCGTCCGGGGACGCACCGGGACGTACCGGCCCCGGGACGCGAAGAGGGGCCCCGAAGGGGCCCCTCCCGTGGACCGGTTGCCCGGGACGACTCAGCGAGCCGTCCGCCGCTTGGCCGGAGCCCGCTTGGCCGCCGGCTTGCGCGCGGTGGTCTTGCGGGCCGTGGTCTTCTTGGCCGTGGTCCGCTTCGCCGCCTTCTTGGCCGGCTTGCGGGCCGTGGTCTTCTTCGCCGCCTTCTTGGCGGTGGCCTTCTTGGCCGGCTTGCGGGCCGTGGTCTTCTTGGCCGTGGTCCGCTTCGCCGCCTTCTTGGCCGGCTTGCGGGCCGTGGTCTTCTTCGCCGCCGCCTTCTTGGCCGGCTTGCGGGCCGTGGTCTTCTTGGCCGTGGTCCGCTTCGCCGCCTTCTTGGCGGTGGCCTTCTTGGCCGGCTTGCGGGCCGTGGTCTTCTTGGCCGTGGTCCGCTTCGCCGCCTTCTTGGCCGGAGCCCGCTTCTTCGCGGCCGGCTTTCGTGCGGTGGTCTTTTTGGCCGTTGCGGCCTTCCGTGTGGTGCGTCGCTTTGCCGGAGGCACAGTCACCCCTCTTTCTGTGTGTGGATGCTCTCGGTTGGTGTTGCTCGGTACTGCTCGGTGCTTGGAACGGTCTCCCGGAGGAGACCTACTTCACGGCGGCCTTGAACTTGGCGCCCGCCGAGAACTTGACTCCCTTCGAGGCGGCGATCTGGACGATCTCGCCGGTCCGGGGGTTACGGCCCTGCCGTGCCGAACGCTGCGACTGGGACCAGGCCCCGAACCCGGGCAGGGTCACCTTGTCACCCTTGGCGACGGCAGACTGGACGGCGTCGAGCATCGCGTTGAGCGCGCCCTCCGCCTGCGACTTCGAGAGGCCACTCCCCTCGGCAATCGCATCGATGAGCTCGGACTTGTTCACGCTCCCTCCCAGGGTCGTGTGGTGCAGTCCGTCCGGCGGAGATGCCCGACGAGCTGCGACGTGGACGTGCATGCCGGTGAACCCAGCAAGGAAACGGTAACCCAATCTTCGCAGAGAGTGGTGGATATCTCGCTGACGGGACATGTCGGTCGCGCGATCGTCGCGTGCACCGGATCGTCTCCCTCGATCGTCTCCCTCGATCGTCTCCCTCGATCGTCTCCCTCGATCGTCTCCCTCGATCGACACGATCGGTCGTCCGGCTCGGTCGACCCGCCGGATCGCCAGAGCGGACGCGCACCACAGCCCTACGGGCGGACCCACCGACGCGAACAGGCCCGCACCCGTGGGTGCGGGCCTGGAGGGCAGCCCCGAGCGGATTCGAACCGCCGTTACCGCCTTGAGAGGGCGGCGTCCTAGGCCACTAGACGACGGGGCCGGGTTCGCCGGATCGGGAGCCGGCGAGCTCGGGGGGGAGGACTCGAACCCCCAATAACAGGGCCAGAACCTGTTGTGTTGCCGATTACACCACCCCCGAAAGGTCAGGGGAGGATAGCCGTTCCCGGCTCGCGGGCCGCATCGACGGATCCCGGGAGGCCGCCCCCCGACCGTGGGATCCCCGCACCCGGCCCGGGGGAGCCGCCGCGTCGCGCCGTTCCTGGAGGCGCGTCGCCCGCCCGAACCCGAAGAGCCGGCCCACCGCGACCCGGAGTCCCTCGCCGCCGAAGCGCCGCCACTCGGCGACCCCCCGGATCGGGCTGACCCGCGTCGGGGAGGTGGTCGCGTCGAAGCCGATCTCCTCGGCCGTGAGCCGGGCCCGCAGCGAGTGGAACGGATCGGACACGAGCACCACCCGCCGCACACCGGCGGGGAAGAGGAAGCGGGCCGCGGCCCGCAGCGACTCCCAGGAGTTCCGGCTCGTCGTCTCCCGCAGGATCGCGTCGGCCGGCACCCCCCGCTCGGCGAGGTAGTCGGCCCCGACCGCGGCCTCGGTGAACCGGTCGCCGGGCTGCCCGCCCCCGGTCACCACGATCCGCGGCGCGATCCCCTCGGCGTAGAGCGCCCGGGCGTGGTCGAGCCGGGCCGCGAACACCGGTGAGGGCTTCCCGTCGTACTGGGCGGCCCCGAGCACGATGATCGCGTCGGCCGGGCGGGCGCCGTCGATCCGCGCCGCGCGCCGGACCTGGACCACCGACAGCGCGACGTACCCGACGAGCACCGCCACGACCACCCCGAGTGCGACGATCCCCCGCCGCACCAGCGGGGTCACGCGCCCAGCCGCTCCCGTGCGGCCCGGAGCCGGTCCAACGTGCGCGCCCGTCCGAGCAGGACCATTGCGTCGAACAGCGGCAACCCGGCGTGGCGGCCCTCGACGCAGGCGTAGAGAGCGGGCATGACCTTGCGGGCCTTCAGCCCGAGCCCGTCGATGACCCTACGCAGGTCGACGCCCTCGACCGTCCAT
>VGBI01000097.1 GCA_016870595.1 Actinomycetota bacterium | reverse complement strand
GAGCAGGGGCCGGAGTCGTTCGGTGAGCAGGGCGGGTCCGAGGACCATGGCCGCGTCGGTGGTCTCGTGGCCCTGGGGCGTGAAGGTCTGCGTCGCGAGCAGGGCCCCGGCGTTGTGGACGAGCACGTCGAGGCGGTCCTCGGTGGCGAGCACGGCATCCGCGGCGGCGGCGACCGCGGCCAGGTCGGCCATGTCGGCGAGGTAGGTCCCGATGTCGTCGTTGCCGGTGGCCGCAGCGAGACGGTCCCGGGCCGCGGTCGTGCGTGCGGCGTCCCGCCCGAGGATGCGGACCGACGCTCCCATCCGGGCGAGTCGCTCGGCGGTGGCCGCCCCGAGGCCGGAGGTGGCGCCGGTCACGAGGACTGTCCGCCCGGCGAGCGAGACCCGGTCGAGGTCCTCCCAGGGGCCCAGGGCCCGCCGGGCCTGCAGGCCCAGCCGGGTGAAACTGCCGACGACGGTGGCCTCGAGGGCGACGTCGGCGGCGGTCCGCCAGTCGATCACGAGGCGGGCGGGTCCCCGTCGGGCTCGGGGTCGGCGCCGCCGGTGCGGACGTCGGCCCGCCCGAGCTGGAGGATCGAGAACGCGGCGAAGGCGATGAGCGTGACGCCCATGCCGATGGCCGCGAGGACGGCGTTGCTCACGAGAGGTCCTCCCCGGCGAGGGCGAGGTTGGCGAACGAGAGGATCGACGGGACCCACAGGCCCACGAAGATCCCGGCCCGCTCGTCCTCGGCGATGAAGTACAACGCCACCGAGAGGACCAGGGAGGCGGCGGCGGCGAAGTAGAAGAGCCGCTTCGCGAGCTTGAGACGGTTGGTCGGGGTGGCCATGGACGCTCCCTGGTTCGTGGGGGTGTGCGGTGATTCGCAGCAGTCGTGGTTGCGAGCGTCAACCGTACGCCATACCGACCTGTTCCCGGTCGATCCGGTTTAGGGTTCCGCGATGGACCACGACGCCCGCTTCGCCCACGGGGTGGTCGCCACGCCCCATCACCTCGCCAGCGCCGTGGGGGCCGAGGTGCTCGCGGCGGGCGGCAACGCCATGGATGCCGTGATCGCCGCCAACCTCGCTCTCGGCGTGGTCGCGCCCTACTTCTGCGGTCCCGGGGGCGACCTGTTCGCGATCGTCTGGGACGGCCGCCTCCACGGCTATCTGGGCGCGGGCCGCGCGCCGGCGGGCGTGACCGCGGCCACGGTCGCGAGCCGCCACGACGGCCGCATGCCGTTCTTCGGCGGTGACGTCGTCACCGTGCCCGGGGCGGTGGCGGGGTGGTTCACCCTGCTCGAGCGCTGGGGGACCCGTCCGTTCGGCGATCTCGCCGCCGGTGCCCACACCCTCGCCACCGAGGGGTTCACGGTCAGCGCGCACGGTGCGCGTGAGTTCGCCACCGCCCGGGACTGGTACCGGTCGATGGCGCCGTGGCAGGCGCAGTACGGCACGGTCACCGCCGGGACCCGGTTCCGCCAGCCGGCCTCGGCCCGGCTGCTGGACCGGCTCGCCACCGACGGGCCCGACGCCTTCTACCGGGGCCCCGTCGCCGAGGCGGTCGCCGCGGCGGTGGCCCAGGCTGGGGGCGGCCTGACCCCGGCCGACCTCGCCGCCCACGCCGGCGAGTCAACGGACCCGCTCGTGCGCCCGTACCGCGGGACCGAGATCGCCGAGCTGCCGCCGCCGACCCAGGGGGTCAGCGTGCTCGAGGCGCTGGCGATCCTCGACGGACTCGACCTGCCGGCCGACCCGGTGGACCGCGAGCACCTGCTCGTGGAGGTCGTGAAGATCGTGCTCGCCGACCGCGACGCGCACGTGACCGACCCGGACGCGATGGCGTTCCCCGCCACGGCGCTGCTCGATCCCGGGTACGTCGCCGGCCGGCGAGCGATGCTCGACCCGTTGCAGGCGATCGACCCGCCCCCGGGGTCACCCCAGCGGGGCGGCACCGCCTATCTGTGCGCCGCCGACGCCGACGGACTGCTCGTCAGCCTGATCCAGTCGAACTTCGCCGGGTTCGGCTCGGGCGTCTTCGTGCCCGAGTGGGGGATCAACCTGCACAACCGGGGTGCGTCGTTCTCCCTCGACCCCACCCGGGCCAACGTGTTCGCGCCGGGCAAGCGGCCGCTGCACACGCTCATCCCGGCGCTCGCGCTGCGCGACGGCGCGCCCTGGACCGTCTTCGGCACGATGGGCGGCGACGCGCAGGTCCAGATCCACGTGCAGCTGCTCGCGCGGATGATCGACGACGGGGTCGACCCGGCCACCGCGATCGCCGCGCCGCGCTGGCGGGTGGATCCCGGCACGTGGTGGCTGCACGTGGAGGAGCCCTGGGTCGACGCGATCGGCGACGGCCTGCGGGCCCGGGGGCACCGCGTCGCCGCGGCACCGGCGCGCGACTCCTCGATGGGGCACGCCCACGCCATCCGCCTCGGGCCCGACGGCTACCACGCCGGGTCCGACCCCCGGGCCGAGGGCGCGGCCCGGGGCCGTTGAGGCCGCCCGGGGTCGGTGAGGGCCGCAGGTACCATCCCGACGTGCCCAGCGCAGCCCCGTCCGGTGGCGGCCCCCGGTCGGTGGCCGAGGTCGCGGCGGCCCTCGCCGACCACGACTACGTGGCCGACGTCGGGCTCGCCACCGCGATCTTCCTCGCCCTGCGGCTCCATCGCCCCCTCCTACTCGAGGGCGAGGCCGGGGTCGGCAAGACCGAGGTGGCCAAGGTGCTCGCCCGCTGGACCGGTGGCGAGCTGCTGCGCCTCCAGTGCTACGAGGGTATCGACGTCACCCAGGCGGTGTACGAGTGGGACTACTCGCGCCAGCTCCTGCACCTGCGCGCGGCCGAGGCGGGTGGGGGGCCGGTCGACGAGGACGCCCTCTATTCGGAGCGGTTCCTCGTGCGCCGGCCACTGCTGCGGGCCGTCTCCGGGACCGGGACCGTGCCACCGGTGCTGCTCGTCGACGAGGTCGACCGGGCCGACGACGAGTTCGAGGCGTTCCTGCTCGAGATCCTCTCCGACTACGCGGTGACCGTGCCCGAGCTGGGCACGTTCCGGGCCGAGACGCCGCCGGTGGTCGTCCTGACGTCGAACCGCACCCGCGACGTCCACGACGCACTCAAGCGCCGGTGCCTCTACCACTGGATCGAGCACCCCGACTTCGAGCGTGAGCTCGCCATCCTGCGGGCCCGTGTGCCGCACGTGCCCGAGGCGCTCGCCCGCGAGGTCGCCGGCGCGGTCGAGGCACTGCGGGCCCAGGACCTCTACAAGCCGCCGGGGGTGGCCGAGACCATCGACTGGGCCGAGGCGCTCGCAGTGCTCGGCCGGACCTCGCTCGACGCCGCCACCGCAGACGCGACCCTCGGGACCGTGTGCAAGTACCGCGAGGACCAGGAGCGCGTGCGCGCCGCCGGTCTGGCCGCAGTAGTCGACGCGGCCCGGGCCCGTGGCTGACCCGGCACCGGTGGCGCCGGCGCCCGAGCGGGTGGTGGTCGGCTTCGTGCGGGCCCTGCGCGCGGCCGGTCTGCGCGTCCCGGTGGGGGCCACCCTCGGGTTCGGCGAGGCGCTTGCGGTGCTCGACCCCTCGCGCCGTGACGACGTGTACTGGGCCGGACGGACCACCCTCGTCCGACGGCCCGAGGACGTCGCCAAGTACGACCGCGTCTTCACCCGGTACTTCGATCGGATCGAACGTCTCGTCCCGGTGGTGACCGAGCAGCACACGCTCCGCCTCGCCCTCGACGCCGAGGACGACCGCGACGACCCCGACCCGGACGACGGAGAGGATGCCGACGACGAGGCGGTCGACGACACCCCGACGCTGTCGGTGCGCTGGAGCCCGGTCGAGGTGCTGCGGACCCGCGACTTCGCGACCTACTCGCCCGAGGAGCACGCCGAGGCCCGCCGGCTCATGGCCGACCTGCGCCTTGCGGGGGCGCGCCGGCGCTCGCGCCGACCCCGGCCCGCACCCCGGGGGCGTCCCGACGTCCGGCGGACGGTGCGGCGGTCGCTGCGCTCGGGGGGCGAGCCGGTGGAGCGTCTCCACGTCGGGCCGTCCGAGCGGCCCCGGCGGATCGTGCTGTGCTGCGACGTGAGCGGCTCGATGGAGCCGTACGCCCGCGCGCTGGTCCAGTTCCTGCACGCCGCCGTGGTGGGCCGCAACCGGGTCGAGGCGTTCGCGCTCGGCACCCGGCTGACCCGCATCACCCGCGAGCTGTCGTCGCGCGACCCCGACGTCGCCGTGACCGCCGCGGCCCAGCGGGTGGCCGACTGGTCGGGGGGCACGAGGATCGGCGAGGGCCTGCGCGAGTTCAACGACCGGTGGGGCGTCCGGGGCATGGCCCGCGGCGCAGTGGTCGTGATCCTCTCCGACGGCTGGGACCGCGGTGAGCCGGCGCTCCTCGCCGAGCAGATGGCGCGCCTGCACCGGATTGCGTACCGCGTGGTCTGGGTCAACCCGCTCAAGGCCACTCCCGAGTACGCACCGCTCGCCCGGGGCATGGCCGCGGCGCTGCCGTTCGTCGACGAGTTCGTGGAGGGCCATTCGATCGCCGCGCTCGAGGACCTGGTCGCGGTGATCGTCAGGGAGCCGGACGGACGCCGGACCCGGGCCCGGATCGGGGACCGGATCGGGGAGGGAGCGCGATGAGAGAGGTGCTCGACGACATCGACCGCTGGCGGGCCGCAGGGCACCGGGTCGCGGTGGCCCGGGTCGTGGGCCTCGACGGCTCCGGCCCGCGCGACCCCGGGGCGACCATGGTGGTCAACGACGCCGGCGAGGTCGCGGGCTCGGTCTCCGGGGGATGCGTGGAGGGCGCGGTGGTCAGCGCCGCGCTCGAGCTGCTCGAGGGCACCCGGCCCCGGGGTGTGATCTCCTTCGGCTACTCCGACGACGAGGCCTTCGCGGTCGGCCTCACCTGCGGAGGCACCATCCACCTCTTCCTCGAGCCGCTCGACTGGTGAGCACCCCCGACCCCGCACCGCTGTACGAGGTCCTGCGGGCGACCCTGCGCGGCGACCGGCCGGTGGCCCTCGCGACCGTCACCGAAGGCCCGGGGCTGGGCGCCAAGCTGCTGGTGCGGCCCGACGAGCCGGTGGTCGGCACGCTCGGCGATCCTGGGCTCGACCGCGTGGTCGGGCGCGACGCGCTGGCGGAGCTCGACGCGGGGCTGACCGCCACCCGGCACTACGGCGCGCACGGCGAGGCGCGCGAGCGTGCGGTCACCGTCTTCATCGAGTCGTTCGCGCCGGCGCCCCGCATGGTCATCTTCGGTGCGGTCGACTTCACGGCGGCCCTGGCCCGGGTGGGCAAGCTGCTCGGCTACCGCGTCACGGTGTGCGACGCCCGGGCGGTGTTCGCAACCCGGGCCCGGTTCCCGATGGCCGACGAGGTCGTCAACGAGTGGCCCGACCGCTACCTGGCCGGCGTGGCCGACCGCCTCGGGCCCCGTGACGCGGTGTGCGTGCTCACCCACGACGCCAAGTTCGACGTCCCTGCGATCGTCGGGGCGGTGTCCACCCGGGTCGGGTACATCGGCGCGATGGGGTCGCGACGCACCCACGCGACCCGACTCGAGCGGCTCCGTGAGGCGGGGCTCGACGACGCCGGGCTGGCCCGGGTGATGGCGCCGATCGGGATCGACATCGGGGCCCGCACGCCCGAGGAGACCGCGATCTCCATCTGCGCGGAGATCATCGCCCAGCGGGCCGGGGTCGTGGTGCCCAACCTGTGCGACGGTGCTGGGCCGATCCACCGGCCCCCGGGGGACTGAGCCGTGGACCTGGGCATCGCAGGTCGACGGGCCGCGGTCGCGGCGGCCAGTGCCGGGCTCGGGCTGGGGGTGGCCCGGGCCCTCGCGGCCGAGGGCGTGGAGGTCGTGATCTGCGGCCGTGACCCCGACCGGCTCCACGCCGCCGCCGAGGCGCACGGACTCGTCGGGGTCGTCGCCGACGTGGGGACGCCGGCCGGCGCGACGGCGTTCGTTGCGGCCGCGACCGAGGCCGTGGGCCCGCTCGACATCGTGGTGGCGAACGCCGGTGGCCCCCCGGGCGGTGGGTTCGCCGACTTCCCCGACGTGCAGGCCTACACCGATGCGTTCACCCTCAACGCGGCCTCGACCATCGCGACGTGCCAGGCCGCCGTACCCGGGATGTGCGAGCGGGGCTGGGGGCGGGTGGTGGCGATCACGTCGATCGCGGCGCGCCAGTCGTCGCCCGGCCTCATCCTCTCGGCCACGGCCCGGGCCGGTGTCACCGGGTTCGCCAAGACCCTCGCCACCGTCGTCGCCCCCCACGGGGTGACCGTGAACACGCTCCAGCCCGGGCTCCACGCCACCGACCGCCTGCGCGCGCTCTACGGGGGCGACCTCGCCCCGGTCGCCGCCGGGATCCCGGTGGGGGCACTGGGTCGGCCCGAGGACTTCGGGCGGGTGGCGGCGTTCCTGTGCTCCGACGCGGCCCGGTTCGTCACCGGCACCGCCCTGCTCGTCGACGGTGGCGCCTACCCGGGCCTGTCCTGACCCGGGGCGTACGCTTGGGGGCGTGGCGTCCACGACCGGAGTCTTCGACCGAGTCTGGACCTGGCCGAACCTGATCTCGGTCCTGCGCCTGGCCTGCGCCCCGGTGGTGTGGTGGCTGCTCTTCGTGGCCGACGCGCCGTGGCCGGCGGCCCTCCTCCTCGGGGCGCTCGGGGCGAGCGACTGGATCGACGGCTGGATCGCCCGGCGCTTCGACCAGGGCAGCGAGCTGGGCAAGATCCTCGACCCGACGGCCGACCGGATCCTGCTGCTGTCGGGGGTGCTCGCGCTGCTGATCGACGGCAGCATGCCGCTCTGGTACGGGGGCCTGATCCTCGCCCGCGAGGTGGTCATCACCGTCGTCACGGTCGGACTCGCCGCCGCCGGCGCCCGGCGCATCGACGTGCTGTGGGCGGGCAAGGCCGGGACCCTCGCCACCATGTTCTCGCTCCCGGCGTTCCTCGGCGCCGCGATCAGCGACGGCTGGTTCCGTGACCTCAACCTGCTCGTGGCCTACGGGTTCGCGATCCCGGCCCTGGTGCTCAGCTACTACGCCGCCGTGCGCTACGTGCCCGAGGCCCGCCGGGCCCTGCGCGAGGGGCGGGCCGAACGGGCCGCAGCGGGGGAGCGCCCGTGAAGGCCGTCATCCTCGCGGGCGGTGAGGGCACGCGGCTGCGGCCCCTCACCAGCAACCAGCCCAAGCCGATGATGCCGCTGGTGAACAAGCCGATGCTCGAGCACATCGTCGGCCTGCTCGTGGCGCACGGCATCGACGACATCGTCGTCACCATCGCCTACCTCGGGAACCAGATCCGCGACTACTTCGGCGACGGCACCGACTTCGGGGTGCGCATGCGCTACGCGGCCGAGGACCAACCGCTCGGCACGGCCGGTTCGGTGCGCAACGCCGCCGACGAGCTCGAGGAGACCTTCCTCGTGATCTCCGGCGACGTGCTGACCGACATCGACCTCACCGCATTCATCGATGCGCACCGGGCGAGCGGCGCGCTGGCGTCGATCGCGCTCAAGCGGGTGGAGAACCCGCTCGACTTCGGCATCGTGATCACCCGCCCCGACGGGTCGATCGAGCGCTTCCTGGAGAAGCCCACGTGGGGTGAGGTGTTCTCCGACACGATCAACACCGGCATCTACGTGCTCGAGCCCGAGATCTTCCGGTACATCGCGCCCGACGAGGTGGTCGACTTCTCCGGCGACGTCTTCCCGGCCGTGCTCGCCGCCGGGGGCACCATCCACGGCCACGTCGCCGAGGGGTACTGGGAGGACGTCGGCACCACCGAGGCGTACCTCCGGGCCCACGCCGACGTGCTCGACGGTCGGGTCGACGTCGAGGTCTCGGGGTTCGTCCTCGCCGACGGCGTGTGGCTGGGGGAGGGGGCCGAGGTCCACCCCGACGCCCGCCTGGTCGCGCCGGTGGTCGTCGGCCCTAACTGCCGCATCGACGCCGGGGCCGAGCTGCGGCCCTACACGGTGCTCGGGACCGACGTCGTGGTGCGGCCCGAGGCGATGCTCGAGCGCACGGTCTGCCACGACCACGTGTTCGTCGGTCCCGACGTCCACGCCCGGGGCGCGGTCATCGGCCGGTCCACCGATCTGCGGGCCCACGCCCGGCTCGACGAAGGGGTGGTGGTCGGCGACGAGTGCTTCGTCGGGGAGCACGCGGTGATCAACCCCGGCGTGCGCATCTACCCGTTCAAGACCGTGGAGCGCGACGCCGTCGTGCACGCGTCGATCGTGTGGGAGAGCCGGGCGGCCCGCACCCTGTTCGGCACCCGGGGCCTGCGGGGCCTCGCCAACGTCGACATCACCACCGAGGTCGCGGTCCGGGTGGCCGCGGCCCTGGGGACGTCGTTGTCCAAGGGCTCGGTCGTGACGGTCAGTCGTGACACGAGCCGGGCGGCCCGGGCGCTCAAGCGCGCCGTCATCGGGGGGCTCAACCTCGCCGGCGTCGACGTCGAGGACATCGAGCTGGCCACGGTCCCGGTGACCCGCTTCCAGGTGCGCAACAGCCGGGCCCGGGCTGGGGTGACCGTGCGCCTCGTCCCCGGTGACAGCGAGAGCGTCGAGATCCGCTTCTTCGACGCCGATGGACTCGACATCGACGCGAACGCCCAGCGCAAGATCGAGCGGCTCCTCAACCGGGAGGACTTCCGGCGGGCCTTCGCGGGCGACATCGGCGACATCACGTTCCCGCCCCGGTCGATCGAGTTCTACACGAGCGCGCTCGAGCGCAGCGTGAACGTCCGCGCGATCCGCGAGCGGGCGCCGAAGGTCGTGCTCGACTACTCACACGGCGCGGCGGCGATGGTGATGCCCTCGGTGCTGGCCAAGCTTGGTGCCGAAGTGCTCGCGGTCAACCCGTTCGCGAGCACCGGACCGGCGCTCGCCCTTCCCAACCCCTTCGCCCGGGGGGAGCAGATCGCCCCGCTCGTGCGCGCGTCGGGGAGCGACCTC
>VGBI01000096.1 GCA_016870595.1 Actinomycetota bacterium | reverse complement strand
ACGGTCTCCCAGTCCCACTGGATGCCGGCCCGCAGGGCCCGCCCGGGGATCCCCTCCACCCCCTCCATGAGCTCGATCAGCCAGTCGTGGCGGTCGGGCGCGGCCGGGGCGAACCCGACTCCGCAGTTCCCCATGACCACGGTGGTCACGCCGTGCCAGATCGACGGCGTGAGCAGCGGGTCCCAGGTGGCCTGCCCGTCGTAGTGGGTGTGCACGTCGACGAAGCCGGGGGTGACCACGAGCCCGGTCGCATCGATCTCGGTGCGCCCGGGGGCGCTGACCTCACCGACCGCGGTGATGGTGCCGCCGTCGACGGCCACGTCGGCCCGGACCGCCGGCGCCCCGGTGCCGTCAGCGACCCGACCGTTGCGGATGACCAGATCGTGCACGGTTCCCCCAGGAGTGCTCGCGGCCGTGGACCCGACGCGAACGCTAGTTTCCGGCGGCGCCGGCGGCCAGCGTCCCGGACCGGGTCAGGCGATCACCCCGGCGGCGCGCAGTGCCGCCAGCTCGGCGTCGTCGCAGCCGCCGCGCGCCCGCAGCACGGCGTCAGTGCTGGCGCCGAGCGGCTCGGCCGGGGCCGTCGACAGGTCGACGTCGTCGATCCGGAACGGGAGGCGGGGGCCGAGGTAGCCGGTCGGGGTGCCGGTGGCACCGTGCACCAGCGGCTCGAGCGCGCCGGTGGCCGCCGCATGGGGGTCGTGGCGGGCCGCCCACGGGGGCAGCACGGGCCCGGCGGGGAGGTCGCAGGCGGCGAACACGGCGCTGCAGTCGGCGGTCGTGCGGGTCGCGCACCAGGCCGCCAGGGCGTCGTTCGCGCGGGCCAGGCCGTCGCCCCGGCGGTCGGACCGGGTCATCCCGGCGAGGTCGGGGCGCTCCATGCGGGCGCACAGCCGCACCCACTGCGCGTCGTCGGTCAGGACCACGGCCACGTGGCCGTCGGCGGTGGCGTACACGCCGATGGGCCCGGCCCGGGCGTCGAGGTTGCCGGTGCGCTCGGGGAGGCCGGCGTCCTCGTAGTGGTCGACCGGCTCGTCCCACACCAGGTCGAGCAGCGCCTCGTACATGCGCACGTCGACGAAGCGGCCGCGTCCGTCGTGGTCGCGTTGGCGCAGCGCGGCCATGACGGCGAACGCCGCGAACGCCGACGCCACCTCGTCGCCGATCATCGCCCCCGAGCGCACGGGGGGCCCGTCGGGGAAGCCGGTCTTGGCCAGGAGCCCCGACATGGCCTGGACCACGAGGTCCATGGCCGGCCGGTCGCGGTACGGGCCGGTGTGGCCGAACCCGGTGACCGCACAGTGGATCAGTCGCGGGTTGGCGGCGTCGAGGGCGTCGCGGCCGAGGCCGAGGCCGTCCATGACGCCGGGACGGAAGTTCTCGACCAGGACGTCGGCACCGCCGAGGAGGCGCAGCAGCAGGGCGCGGCCCCGGGGGTCGCGCAGGTCGAGGACCACCGAGCGCTTGCCCCGGCCGCGGCGCAGCGGTCCGAGCGGGAGGTCGAGCGGTCCCCGCGGCCCCGGGTGCACGCGGTCGGGGCCCACGAACGGCGGGGTGTTCCAGGTGGCGTCACCCCCGGGAGGCTCGATCCGGATCACCTCGGCGCCGAGGCCGGCGAGGAAGTGGGCGGCGAGCGGGCCCGACACCATGCGGGCGCAGTCGATCACCACGATTCCGTGCAGCGGCCGGGGCGCCGCCGGCGGCGGACCGTCGTCAGAGGCCGAGGGCGTCACGGGTGCGGTCGAGCTCGGTGACGTCGGCGGTGGTGGGGACGAGGAAGATCTCGTCGGCCCCGGCGGCACGCGCGCCGTCGACCGCGCGGCGCAGGGCCTCGGGGGTGAAGCAGGCCACGCCGTCGGCGCCGTAGCGCCCGGCGTCCTCGCCGAAGACCCGCAGGTAGTCGTAGGCGTAGCCGCGCAGACGGTCCTCGGCACCCGGGCCGAGCGCGTACCAGACGCTGGTCGACAGGTGGGGGGCGTCGGTGCGGCCGGCGGCCCGCCACGCGGCGCGGATGGCGTCGAACGCGGCGCGGACGGTGGTCTCGTCGCCGTCGAGCGTCCAGGCCCCGTCGACCCCGGCGGCCCAGCGGGCGGCGCGTCCGATGGCCTTGGGGCCGAGCGCGCCGGCGATCAGCGGGGGCCCGCCCGCCTGCACCGGCGGGGGACCGACCGGATCGGCGCCGGGGAACGGGGGCTCGCCCGCCCAGATGCGGCGCATGCGCGCGACCTGGGCGTCCATGCGGGCCCAGCGGTCGGCGAAGTTCCCCCCGATCGCGCGGTAGTCGTGGTCGCGGCCGCCGACCCCGACCCCGAGGGTGAGCCGACCGTCGCTGAGCCGGTCGACGCTGGCCATCTGCTTGGCGACCTCGACCTCGTCGTGCGCGGGCAGCACGAGGATCGTGGTCCAGAGGCGGACCCGCTCGGTGAGCGCAGCCGCAGCGGCGAGCTCCACCACGAGGGCGTGCGACGGGAACGTGATCCGCTCGGGGACGGCCAGGCTCGACCACGGGCCCGTGTCGATGGCGCGGCACCACGCGAGGGTGTCGCCCCGGTCGTGGGGGACCATCGTGGGCAACGTCATGGCGACGGCCATGGTCGGCTCCATGACGGGCGTCGGCGCCGGCGTGCGGTCCGGCGCTATTCGGCCGGGGTCTCGCCGACAGCGGCGAGCGCGGTCTCCTGCTCGGTGATCTCGCCGACGAGGCGGTCGATCGTGGCGTCGAACGACGCGTCGGCCGACGGGTTCGCGGCACCCGTGCGCTGCGCGAACACGACCCCGCCGAGCTGCTCCTTGAGGTCGGAGATCTTCTTCTTGACCTTCTGCTCCTCGATCTTGTCCTGGGCGGCCTTGCCCGCGTCCTTGGCGGCCTCGCCCGCCTTGGCCGCGGTCTCCTTCACCTTGTCCATGAAGCCCATGGGGGTTCCTCCTCGGTCGGTGCCCGGAGCCTAGGGCGCGGACGCGGTGGCGCGCCCGGCCTCAGTCGGCGGGCGGTGCGTCGGGGGTGGCGACGCGACGGGCGAAGCGCCAGGCGCCGTCGACCCGGCGCAGGCGGTCGTCGTAGCGGCCGCTCATCAGCACCTCGAAGCCGGCCGCGCCGCGCCGGTAGGCGAGGAGGTAGGCCTGGCCGACGACCTCGTCGCCGTCGGTCGTGAACCGCAGGTTGGTGACGCTGTGGCGGAGGCCGGGCACCGCCTGGTGGGTGCCGGCGGCGAAGGCGACCAGGGCCTCGGTGCCCTCGGTGGGGCCGCCGAGGCCGACGTCGAGGAACCCGTCGGCGGTGAAGCAGGCGGCGAAGTCCGCGGCGCGGCCCTCGTCGATCGCGTAGTTGTACTCGGCGTAGAGGTCCTGGAGGGCGAGACGGTCGTCGGTGGAGAGGGCCACGGTGGGTTCCTTCCGGGTGGGCGCAGGCGCGAGACGGGGACGGCGACGGGGACGGGGACCGGGGTGCTACTGGATCATGAACGCGCGCCGGATCTCGGCGGCGACGTCGACCACCTCGGCGCCCGAGGTGTCGACGACGGCGTCGTGGATCGGCAGCGGGTAGGCGAACGGGGGGCGGTAGGCCTCGGTGACCGGCGTGCCGTCGGTGTAGCCGCAGGTGAGGCCCTCGCCGTGCAGCGTGAAGCGCAGCGGGGTCGTGCGGGGCACGACCTCGGCGTCGCCGACCGAGTCGTCGACGACGAGCGCAGCGCGCATCGCGGTGGGCCCGTCGTCGCGGCTGGGCGCGACCGTCACCCCGAGGACCCGCCGGCCGGCGACGAGCGGTGCGCTGCGCAGCGTGGTGGTCTCGACCCCGGCGAAGTTGTAGGCGAACTCGAGGCAGCCGTCGACCACGTGCAGCGAGAAGCCGCCGAAGCGCCCGCCCTGGGCCACCAGCACCCCGTCGGCGCCCGGTCCGACCTCGGCCACGACCAGGATCTGGTGGGGGCGCAGCTTGGTGTTGGGCGCGAGCGGCTCGGGCACCGCGGTCGTGTGCGGGCGCAGGCGGACCCGGTCGCGCTCGCCGAGCACGGGCGGACGGCCGACGGCCATCCCGCGGCCCGACTTGAGGGGCATGGCGCCGTAGCGGCCGGCCTCCTCGAACCACCGCTCCTGCAGGGCGCGCAGCCGTGCCGGCTCGGCCGCGGCGAGGTCGTGGCACTCCGACGGGTCGGTGGCCACGTGGTAGAGCTCCCAGCGGTCGTCGGCGAACGGCGCGTTGGGGTCCTCGCCGGGCAGGTACGGGAAGAACGGGTGGAAGGTCACCGCCTTCCACCCGTCGTGGTAGATCGCCCGGCAGGCGAACTGCTCGTAGTACTGCGTGCGCCGGTGCTCGGAGGCGTCGGCGTCGGTGAGCGACGCGGCGAAGCTGGCCCCGGCCACCGGCTCCTGGGGGTGCCCGCCGAGCACGGGGGGCATCGCCACCCCGGTGAGGTCGAAGATCGTCGCGGCGACGTCGATCGCGTGGGTGTACTGGTGGCGCACCGCGCCGCGGTCGGTGGTGGTGGGGGCGCGGACGATGAGGGGATCCCCGATCCCGCCCTCGTGGGTCTCGCGCTTCCAGCGCTGGAACGGGGTGTTGCCCGCGTAGGCCCAGCCCCACGGGTAGTGCCCGTAGCTCATCGGGCCGCCGAGCTCGTCGAGCAGTGCCATGGTCCGGGCCTGGTCGTGGGCGAGCCCGCTGAAGATGAAGTTCTCGTTGAAGGTGCCGTGGGGCCCGCCCTCGGCCGACGCGCCGTTGTCGGAGCACACGAGGACCAGCGTCCGGTCGAGCTCGCCGGTGGCCCGCAGGAAGTCGAACAGGCGGCCGAGGTGGTGGTCGGTGTGCGACAGGAACCCGGCGAACACCTCCATCATGCGGGCCGCGGCCCGGCGCTCGTCGGGGTCGAGGGCGTCCCAGTCGGGGACCCACTCCGGCCGGGGGGCGAGGTCGGTGCCGGGGGGCAGGATCCCCTCGGCCAGCTGCCGGGCGTGGGTGCGGCGCCGGTAGGCGTCCCACCCGTCGTCGAACTGCCCGGCGTAGCGGTCGATCCACTCGGGCGGCGCCTGGTGGGGGGCGTGGCATGCGCCGAGGGCGAGGTAGCAGAGGAAGGGCTTCTCGGCGTCGGTGCCGCGCAGGTCGTCGATCATCGCGATCGACCGGTCGACCAGGTCCTCGGTGAGGTGGTAGCCGTCGGGGGGCTCGAACCGGATCGGCGTGTTGTCGACGACGAGCTCGGGGACGTACTGGTTGGTCTCCGCGCCGATGAAGCCGTAGTAGCGCTCGAAGCCCTGGCCGAGCGGCCAACGGTCCCGGGGGGCGGCGGTGTGGGTCTCGTCGGACGGCGTGAGGTGCCACTTGCCGACGGCGTAGGTCGCCCAGCCCGCCTGCCGCAGCACCTCGGGCACGAACCCGCACGACTTGGGGATGCGCCCGTGGTACCCGGGGAAGCCGAGCGCGAGGTCGGTGATCCCGCCGATCGCGCAGGTGTGGTGGTTGCGGCCGGTGAGCAGGCACGCCCGGGTCGGGCTGCACATCGCGGTGGTGTGGAAGTTGCGGTAGCGCAGACCGTCGGCCGCGAGCGCGTCGAGGTGGGGTGTGGCGATGGGCGAGCCGAAGCAGCCGAGCTGGCCGAAGCCGACGTCGTCGAGCACGACGAGCACGACGTTGGGGGCGTCGGCCGGTGCCCGGCGGGCCCGGGGCCACGCGGGCACCGACTCCTCGAACGTCAGCCCGATGGTGCCGGGAAAGGGCTCGTCGTCGTAGTAGGAGCGGACGCCGCTCACCGTCCACCTCCGGTCGCCGCCGGCGCGCGCAGGTACTCGTCGACGGTGCGGTGCATGTGCAGGAGGTTGACCTCCTGGCGGGGGTTGAGCCGCAGACCCCGGAACGCGCGTGACTTCATCCCGGCCTGGACCCGGGCGACGTTCTCGTAGTCCTGGGTCGTGAGCGTGCCCCAGTCGCGGGCCTGCCAGTCGGGGAACGACCGGCGCTTGGCGGGCTTGGGGGGTGCGGCGGGATCGGGCCACTCCAGCACGAAGGTGTCGTGGATCGTGTGGTCGGGGTCACCCGGCACCGGCCGGGCCCGGAACAGGATGGCGCTGCCTGGATACACGGGCCCCACCACGTTGGGGAAGACGTAGAGGTCCTCGACGCTGGTCATCTGGTCGGCCCCGAGGCCCGACACGTCGAGCCCGCGCGCCGACAGCAGGGCCATGCGCCGCTCCTGGTACGCGCCGAGCAGGGTCTGGCCCGGCGGCGGGCCCACCTCGATCAGGTCGTCGACCAGAGCCCGCTCCTCGCCGAGGAACGCGCCGCCGAGCCCCGCGACCATCGCCCGCAGGATCATTGCCTCGTCGACCTCGTCGTCGGGGATGCCGAGGCGGGGGCTCGGGCGCAGCGCCCGGCGGGCCCCGGGCAGGCGGCCGTAATGCGCGTGCTTCCCGAGCAGCTCGTAGGCGATCGACACGTCGTCGACGAACGGCAGCACCTGGTGGTGCCCGCCCTGCACGTGGTACGCCTCGTTGAAGGCGTCGACGGCGGCCTTCCAGTTGGTGGGCAGGACGGTGGTCAGGAACGAGCGCAGGCGCATCTGCTCGAGGTGGTAGGGGCCGAGCACCTCGGGGAGCGGGTGGAGGAAGTCGGCGAGCGGCTCGGCGTCGGGGTCGAGGGTGACGAACACGAAGCCACCCCACGCCTCGGCCCGGACCCGGGGGAGCCGCAGGTCCGCGGGCAGCGCAACGAAGTCCTCGGCGTCGACGACCTCGATGCAGCGCCCGTCGAGGTCGTAGCGCCAGGCGTGGAACGGGCAGCGCAGGGTGCCGGCGTCGGCGCAGCCCGGGCCGTCGACGAGGCGGGCACCCCGGTGGAGGCACACGTTCGCGAACGCGCGCAGCGCGCCGTCGTCGCCACGGGTGACGACGACCGACTCGTCGCCGATGGAGTACTCGGCGTAGGCCCCCGGCGCGTCGAGCTCCTCCTCGCGGCACGCGATCTGCCAGACCCGGCACCACATCCGTTCGTGTTCCAGGGTGGCGAAGCCGGGGTCGGTGTAGCGCTCCTTGGGCACGAATCCGTCGGCGGCGACCAGCCACTCGTCCGGCGGAGGCGGGGCTCCGGGTCTCGTCGCGTCCGCCGGCACGCCCGGGAATGTAGTGCGGGCCGGGCGGAGGCGCTCCCGGGTCGGCCCGGGTCAGCGGTTGCGGCCGTACTGCTCGTGGCTCGACACCCAGTCGAGCGACGAGATCGCCGACGCGAGGGAGATCTCGCCCGCCAGCACGACCCCGGCGACGATCTCGGCGAGCTTGTGCACCGAGCCCCGCCCGGTGCAGCCGAGGACCTCGAGGCACTCGCGCTGGGTGGGCAGACCGGTCCCGCCGCCGTGGGTCGCCACGATGAGCGACGGGATGGTGATCGAGAGGTACAGCGACTGGTCGGGGAGCAGGTCGGCGTAGACCACGCCGGCCGACGACTCGGCGACGTTGGCGACGTCCTGGCCGGTGGCGATGAACATCGCGGTGATCGCGTTGGGGGAGTGCAGCCCGTTGTTGTTGACCCCGGCGAGGAACGAGCCGACGTTCGCGACCCCGGCGTGGTAGGCGAGGCTCTCGGGCTCCACCCGCATGATCGACATGAGCACGCGACGGGGGATCGTCACCTCGGCCACCACCCGCTTGCCCCGGGTCCGCATGATGTTGACCTGCGACGCCTTCTTGTCGGTGGCGAAGTTGGACTCCAGGTAGAAGCGACGCACGGTGTCGACCTGGTCGAGGATCCACGAGCAGGCTGCGAACGTGGCCTTGCCCACCATGTTCTGGCCGGCGGCGTCGCCGGTGGTGAAGTTGAACCGCAAGAACGCGAAGCGCGACGCCAGGTAGGTGTCGATGTACTGCAGCCGCCCGACGCTGGTCGTGGTCTCGGCCGCCGCCGCGATCTCGGCGAAGTGCTCGTCGACCCAGCGCTTGAAGTCGCGGGCGCCCCGGGCGTCGGCGAACACGAAGACGGGCGCGCGTTGCATGTAGTCCTCGACCACCGTGCAGACCGCGCCGCCGCTCTCGTTGATCACCCGCATGCCCCGGTTGTACGAGGCGACCAGCGTGCCCTCGGTGGTGGCGAGGGGGATCAGGAACTCGCCCTGGGCGTGCTCGCCCCGGATGTGGATCGGACCGGCCAGCCCGATCGGCACCTGCGCCACGCCGACGAACTGCTCCACGTTGCCCTGGGCGACGTGGGGGTCGAACGAGTACCGGGTGAGGTGCTCGGGCGCAGCGCCGCTGAAGTCGGCGAGGTAGCGCTGGCGGGCGGCGACGATCACGGGGGCGTAGTCGTCGTCGCGGTCGCGGGGGATCCGCTCGCGGTCGGCGGGCGCCGGGGCGACGGTGTCGGTGACCGTGAGGCGCAGCGCCCCGAACGGGTCGCTGCGGAAGTCGGCGGCGATCGAGTGCCCGCCCTCGGCGAGGGGCGCCCCGTCGACCCGGATCGCCACCACGGCGCGCAGGGGGAAGGCGACCCCGGGGCCGAGGGCCGTCGCGGGGAGGGTGCCGCGGTCGAAGTGGAGGGTGACGGCGTCGAGCGGGACGGGGGTGCCGTCGACCTCGAGGCGGTCGAGCGTGACGAGGTGCGCGTCGAAGACCCGGTTCTTGACCTCGAAGGTGAACCCGTCGTCGAGGTTGCGCAGGCTGCCGACGGTGTAGAGATGGGCGAGCAGCGGCTGGTCGACCTCGGTCCCCGACCCGGTCGTGGCGTCGGTCGTGGCGTCGCTCGTGGCGTCGCTCATGGCGTCGCTCCTCCCCCCCGGTGCGCCGTCGGGGGCAGCGTAGGCGACCTGCGACGACCACCGAGTCGGCGCCCGCGTCGGGGCGGGGCCCGGGACGCGCGGAGGCGGCGCGGTAGCCTGACCGGCGCATGCCGACCCAGCTCTCGCACCTCGCCGCGCTCGAGGCCGAGTCGATCCACATCATCCGCGAGGTCGCCGCCGAGTTCGAGCGTCCGGTCCTGCTGTTCTCGGGGGGCGCGGTC
>VGBI01000095.1 GCA_016870595.1 Actinomycetota bacterium | reverse complement strand
CTCCTGCCACATGAACGCGATCTGCTTGGGGTGCTGGAACAGCGTGAACGCGTAGTCGCTGCGGCCGAGGATCTGGCCGTTCACGTGCGCGGCCCGCTCCGAGGCGAGGAAGGCGATGAGGGGGGCATTCAACGCCGGGTTCTGCTGGGGCGGCGGCTCGGCGCCCGACCGCTCGAACAGTGCGGCGGTCATCCGGGTCGCCCCGGCCGGTGCCACCGCGTTGACGGTGATGCCGTAGCGACCGAGCTCGAGCGCCCAGACGAAGGTCATCCCCATGAGGCCGGCCTTGGCTGCGCCGTAGTTCGTCTGCCCGAAGTTGCCGCGCAGGCCGGCCGACGAGGTGATGTTGATGATCCGGCCGTAGCCCTGGTCCTTCATGATCGGGGCCGCGTGGCGCGTGCAGTTGAACGAGCCCTTGAGGTGCACCGCGATGACGGCATCGAAGTCCTGCTCGTCCATCTTCACGAGCGTGCGGTCGCGCACGATGCCGGCGTTGTTGACCAGGATGTCGATCGTGCCGAACGCGTCGACCGCGGTCTGCACGATGCGCTCGGCGCCGGCGAAGTCGGTGACGGAGTCGTAACTCGGGACCGCCTGGCCGCCCTGCGCCTCGATCTCGCGGCACACGCTCGCGGCGGGGTCCTCCTCGGTGCCGCGCCCGTCGAGGCTGACCCCGACGTCGTTGACGACGACCTTGGCCCCTTCGGCGGCCAGGCACAGCGCGAACTCGCGACCGATGCCCCGGCCCGAGCCGGTGACGACGGCGACGCGGCCGTCGAGCAGCCCCATCAGGCGACCGCCGCGGTCGCGGCACCCACGAGCACCTCGACGCCGTCCTGGTTGGTGGCCTTGCACTCGAGGTCGACGAGCCGCTCGCCGTTCTCCTCGCGCTTGCCCGTCACCACTGCCGTGAAGGTGAGGGTGTCGCCCGGCCAGACCTGCTTCGAGAACCGCACCTGGTAGCGGCGGAAGGCCTCGGGCCCGAACCAGTCCTTGACCACCCGGGCCATCAGGCCGGCGGTGAGCATGCCGTGGCCGAACACGGAGGGGTTCCCCACCGAGGTGGCG
Source organism: Actinomycetota bacterium (assembly GCA_016870595.1). Taxonomy (GTDB): domain Bacteria; phylum Actinomycetota; class Acidimicrobiia; order IMCC26256; family PALSA-555; genus CAIUKV01. Next base: position 8,046 of record VGBI01000095.1, on the reverse strand, counting down.
ATGGTGTCGTCGTGGTGCATCGGGTTGAAGTCCCCGGAGGCGCCGGCGTAGCGCACGAAGTTCGTGCGGCTCAGCTTCTCGACGACGAGGGCGGGGGCCTCGTCGCCGACGGCGATGTGGTCGTAGGCAGATGTGGTCATGGGGCGGGAGCGTATCGCGAACCCCGACGAAGGTGACACGGGCGTCACCCAACGGGCTGGGCGCCCGGGGCGCCTGCGGGGCCGGACCGGGAACCGGGCCCGAACTACGGTGCCGTGCGTGCCCGCCTCCGCCCCCGCGCCGACCCCGCCGGGTGGGCCGGGCACGCCGGGTGGGCCGGCGGCGGGCCGGGTGGTGATGCCCCCGACGGTGCAGGGTCGGGCGCTCAACGTCCGGGGCCGGCGGACCCTCGCCCGCCTGCTCGAGGCCGGGGCCGCGGTGTTCACCGAGCGCGGCTACCACGCCACCCGGGTCGACGATGTCGTCGCCCGGGCCCGAACCTCCCACGGCAACTTCTACCTCTACTTCTCGGGCAAGGAGGACCTGTTCGAGACCCTGGCCCGGACGACGGCCGAGGCGATGACCGCCCTGGCCGACGAGTTCCCGCCGCTCGTGCCGGGCCCCGACGGCCGGCGCGCGATCCGGGACTGGCTCGCCCGCTTCCAGGCGCTCTACGCCGAGCACGGTGCGCTGCTCCGGGCCTGGACCGAGGCCGAGGTCTCGGACTCCGGGGTGGGGCGGCTCGGGGGTGCGCTCGCCGCCGCCTTCACCGACCGCCTCGCCGCCCGGATCGCCCCGGCCGCCCCCGACCTCGACCCCCGGACCGCCGCCGTGGCCCTGATCGCCCTGGTGGAGCGCTCCTGCTACTACACCGTCACCGGGGTGACCCGGGCCGACCCCGACGCCGTCCTCGAGGCCGTCGCCGACGGCGTCCACACCGGGATCTGCGGCGGGATCCGGCCTGATCCGGCCTGATCCCGCCTGATCCCGCCTCATCCGGCCTCATCCGGGGTGCTCGGGACCCGTTCCGGGCCCGAACGGCACCACCCCGGGGCGACGCCCCCCCGTCGGGAGGCCGTGTTAGCGTGACACCCTCAACGTCCATTGCACCCAGGGGGAATCCATGCGCCGCGTCGCGATCCTGCTGGTGGCGAGCCTCGCGCTCGGCACCGGCCTCGTCACCGCAGCCTCGCCGGCCTTCGCCGCCAAGAAGAAGACGGCGAAGATCACGAGCTGCAAGGCCGACAAGAACCTCAACGTCAACGTCCAGCAGGCCTTCATCCCGTTCTTCACGGGCCAGACCGCCGCCGAGCGGGTGGCCAACGTCTTGGACGGCACGAAGATCCTGGCGCCGGTCGAGGTCAGCACCGCTGCGGCCCGGGCCTCCGGCCAGTCCAGCGCCGCCACCGTCACCATCCCGGTGAAGGTCGTGGCGACCTGCGCCGGCAAGACCGGGGCCAGGTTCACCTACGACCTCGCGCTCAACCAGCCCGCCAGCGCGGTGAGCAGCCCGCCCGCCACCGGCGCCGGCCTGAACTTCGCCGGCGACGCCGTGCTCGTGAAGGGCAAGTGGCTCATCGACCCCCTCACGGTGTGCGACCTCATCGGCCGCAACCCGAGCACCCCGACCGTCGGCCCGGACTGCATCAAGGCCGCCTCGAGTTGAGGCACGGTCCTGCCGCCCGCACACTGGCGGCCGTCGGGATCGCGATCGGGATCGTGGCCGGTGCCCTCGGGGCGCCGGCCACGATCGCGTCGGGGGCCGTCACCGGGCGTGACCGCTGCCCGGTCGGGGCCCGTCCCGCGATCGTGCAGGCCTACGCCGACGTGTTCGGGCAGTCCCCGGGCTTGACCCTCGAGCAGCGGGCGACCGCCCTCGACCGGGGCGACACGCCGACGGTCCGGGCCCTGCTCGAGCGATCGGTCGCAACGCCGGCGAGCACCACGGTGACCGTGGGCCGGATCCGCTGCCCGGGCCCCGCCCGGGCCCGGGTGGCCGCCGATCTCGTGCTCGCCGGGGTGGCCCTCCCGGAGGTGCTCCCCGAGGGTCGGGCCGTCCGCCGCGCCGGGACCTGGAAGGTCGCGACCCCCACCTTCTGCGCCCGGATGATCCTCGAGGACCCCGGCCTCGCCGGGCGATGCCCCTGAATCCGCCCGTGGGCGCTGCCCCTGAATCCGCCCGTGGGCGCTGCCCCTGAATCCGCCCGTGGGCGCTGCCCCTGAATCCGCCCGTGGGCGCTGCCCCTGAATCCGCCTGCGGGCGGGCCGGTCAGATCTCGCCGTGGACGGCGGGGAGCAGCTTCTCGGAGAGGTCGCCCATCTCCTCGCGGGTGCCGCTCAGGACCACACGGCCCTTGGCCAGCACCACCACCTGGTCGGCCAGGGTGAGGGCCTGGTGCACGTGCTGCTCGACGATCATCAGCGAGCAGCCCGAGTCCCGGATGGTGCCGAGGGTCTCGTAGACCTCGTCGATGATGACCGGGGCGAGCCCGAGCGACAGCTCGTCGGTGATGAGGAGCTTCGGGCCCCGCACCAGCACCCGGGCCAGCGAGAGCATGCGCTGCTCGCCTCCCGACAGGGTGCCGGCCAGCTGGCGGCGGCGCTCCCCCATCCGGGGGAACAGCTCGTAGGCCTGCTCGAGCTTGGCCTTGGTGCCCCGCCGTCCGAAGACCTCACGGAAGGTGAGCACGAGGTTGTCCTCCACGGTGAGCGAGGCGAACACCGAGCGGCCCTCGGGAGCGTGGACCACGCCCTTCTGGGCGAGGCGGTAGGCCCGCTGCCCCGTCACGTCGGCACCGTCGAAGTAGAGGTGTCCCGAGGTCGGCACGATCAGGCCCGACGCCACCCGGACCACGGTCGTCTTGCCCGAGCCGTTGGCCCCGAGCAGGGCGAGCACCGAGCGGGGCGGGACCTGCAGGTCGATGCCGAACAGCGACCGGAACGGCCCGTAACCCGCGTACACGTCGCGCAACTCGAGCAACAGCGGCTCGGCGTCCGGGGCAGTCGGGGTAGCCGACGGCTCGGTGACGGTCATTCGCTGCTCCCCAGGTAGGCCTTGCGCACGGCGTCGTCGCTGAACACCTCGTCGGTGGGGCCCGACGCGATCAGCGTGCCGAAGTCGAGCACGTACAGCCGGCTCACCAGGCTGCGCACCATCTCGACGTCGTGCTCCACGAGCAGGACGGCGAACTCGTGCTCCTCCTGGACCTTGGCCAGGCGGGCCGCGAGCGCGGCGGTCTCCCGGACGTCGAGCCCCGAGGACGGCTCGTCGAGCAGCAGCAGCGTGGGCTCGGTCATCAGGGCCCGGCCCAGCTCGACCAGCCGACCCCGACCCAGGCTGAGCATCTCGGCCGGCTTGTCGGCCTCGGCGCCGAGGCGGAGCAGGTCGAGCATCGCGTCGGCGCGGTCACGCTCCTCGGCGGTGGGCTTGGACCGGTTCAGCAGGTCCTTCCACAGCCGGCCCTCGTTGCGGTGGGCCCGGTCGGCGACGATGAAGTGGTCACGCACCGACATGCCTGCGAACAGCTCGAGCCGCTGGAAGGTGCGGCCGAAACCCGTTCGGGCCCGCTGGTACACGGGCAGACCGGTGACGTCGCGCCCAGCGAAGGTGACGGTGCCCTCCTCGGGGCGCAGGATGCCGAGGAGGCAGTTGAAGAAGGTGGTCTTGCCCGCGCCGTTCGGACCGATCAGGCCCACGAACTCGCCGGGTGCCACCTGCAGGTTGACGCCGTGGAGGGCGGTGATCCCGGCGAAGCGCTTGGTGACCCCGCGGGCGTCGAGGATGGGCGGGCGGGCGCCGGCGCCGGCGGGCACCGGGGCCGGAGTGAGTGCGGTGGTCACGACGGGGCACCTCCGGACGGGGCCAGGTCGGCGTCCGCCAGCTCGGGCAGGGTCTCGGGGAGGGCATCCTCGGCCAGCGGAACGCCCGGCGCGACGTCGACCTCGCCGATCACGAGTTCGTTGCTCGCGCCCTGGACCTGGCCCATCCACTGGCTCACCGCGATCGCGGCGACCATGGTCATGAGGTATAGCGGCCACAGGAACGGCGGCACCCAGCCGTCGGACGCCCAGTAGGACAGGAAGGTCCCGAGCACGATCCAGATGGTCGGGGCGCGGCCCGCCCGCCAGGTGACGGGCGGGATCCGGAAGTCGAGCACCCGGGCCACCTGCTCCACGTGCACCGGGAGCATGAAGAACGCCGCGACCGCGAACCCGCACACGGCACCGACGAGCGCGCCGAGCCACGTGGGTGCGTCGATCCAGACCCACGAGTCGGGGGGCCCGAAGGCACTCGGCTCGGCCGCCGGGCCCGTGAGGTACCACCCGACGAGGAGGCCGACCACGGTGCCGCCGAGCAGCACCCACCAGCCCCAGCGGTACCCGCCCTGGGCGACCAGGCGCCGGTGGGTCCACGCGATCCAGGCCAGGGCGAACAGCACGCTCGGCACCACGCACACGGCGATCAGCCACACCGGGGCGCCGTCGGGCCCGCCGAGGATCCGGCGGACGACGATCGCGAGCAGCAGGACGACCGGGCCGGCCAGCGCCGGGAGCACGACCCGGGCCCCCGGGAGGTAGCCCGCCGGCAGCGGACCGGCGGCCCGCATCTCGGCGGTGCGCGCCTTGAGCAGCGTCGCCTTGCGCCGCTCGAGGATGCTCGTGCGGGTCCGGAACTCGACGATGCCCTCGGGGTGGCGGGCGTAGGTGATGGCACCGAACCCGAAACCGATGAGCGCGATCGTCGCCTCCATGCCGAGGTAGTCGGACAGGAGCCACTGGAACAGCACGAAGCTGATGGCGGCGTTCACCGCGCCGTCGACCGTGCGGCTGCCGAGCGACACCACCAGCACGACCCAGGCCACGCCGAACAGGGCCTGGTACTCCTGGGTCGCGAAGTTGACCTTGAACGAGTTCATGGCGAAGATCCCGCCCGCGAGCCCGGCGATGCCCGCCGACAGGGCGAAGAGCAGCACCCGCTGGCGGGTGCCGTTGATCCCGATCGACGCCGCCGCGGTCTCGCTGCCGCGCAGCGCGGCGAAGTAGCGCCCGGTGGTCCCCGACCGCACGAAGATCACGAGAAAGCCGACCACCGTGAAGCAGGCGAACACGAACAGGAAGTACCGCTGGTCGCGCCCGAGGAATCCACTGCCCTCGAGGAACCCGGGGCGGGGGACCGCCAAGCCGTTGGGGCCGCCGGCAACCGCTTCGTTCGAGAACACGATGTTCTGGGCCATGAGCGCGAACGCGAGGGTGGCCAGGGTGAGGAAGATCCCACCGAGGCGGAGGGCCGGGATCGCGAGCAGCGCGCCCACGACCACGGCGAGCGCGACGCCGATCAGGAGGGCGAGCAGGACGGGGAGGCCGTTCTCGGTCGCGAGGTTGGCCGTGGCGTAGCCCCCGATCCCCGCGAACGCGGCCTGGCCGAGCGAAATCTGCCCGCCGAGGCCGGTGAAGACGGTGATCGACAGGAAGGCGATCGCGAGCGCGAACGCGTCGGTGAACCGGAACACCCAGACGTCGGACATGACGAAGCACACGAGGCCGAGGAAGACGACGATGAAGACGGCGAAGGCGATTCGCGACGCCTTGGCCAGCGAGCGGTCCTTGTACTCGTGGGCCATGGCCGGCGGGGGCGGGTCCACCCCCGAGAGCGGGTCGGTGACGTCGCGGCGCCCCTTGAACGCCGGCAGGAGGATCAGCAAGAGGAACAACGCGACGAATGGCAGCGCCGGACGCACGCCGGTCTGGATGTTTTGGGGCCATTCGAACTCGTAGCTGAAGCCGATGATGGCCCGCTGCCCCACCCCGAGGATGATCGCCCCGAGCAGGGCGAGCGGGATGCTGGTGAGCCGACCGAACGCCGCCGCCGACACTGCGGCCACCAGCAGCAGGGTGAACGGGATCGCGTCGATCGACCCGATGTCGGGAGCGAGGAGCACTCCGGCGAGACCGGCAAGGAAGCTCGACAGCATCCAGGCGGCCATGCTGACCCGCTCGCTGTTGACCCCGGCGAGCTCGACCATGCGGAAGCTCTCCACGATGGCCCGCATCTGGAGGCCCAGGGCGGTGTAACGGAACAGCACCGCGAACCCCACGACCGCGGCGAGCGTCACCACGACGGTGGTCATGCGGTCGGCGGAGATCACGTAGTCGCCGATCCGGAACACGCCGTCGGCGCCGGCGAGGTCGGTCATGCCGATGAGCCCGGCGACGCTGGGCGGGCTGAACTGGGGCTTGACCCCGGTGAGCACCGCCTTGACGATCTCGGGCAGGGCGACGAAGAGGCCGAGCGACGAGACCAGCTTCACGACCCACGACGAGTTCCGCATGTAGCGGAACAGCGCCCGGTCGAGCAGCAACCCGAACAGCGGGGCGACGAGGAACACCGAGACGACGAGGGCGAGCCAGCGGGGCTGGCCGGCCTCGACCATCTCGTACATGATCGCCGCCGACATGAATGCCTGCGCGCCGAACGCCAGGTTGAACACCCCTGACGTCTTGTAGGTGAGCACGAGCCCGATCGCGACGAGCCCGTAGATGCACCCGACGGGGAAGCCCTCGATGAAGTACTGGACCCAGTCGCTGAACGCCATCCCGGTCGCCTAGCCGGTCGGTCCGGACCTGGGCGCCCCCCCGGGGAGGGGCGCCCACCGTCCGATCGTCACTTCGCCGAAGCGGGCGCGAGGTAGGTCACCTCGGTGAGCGCCGTGGGGTACGGGTTCTGCTTGACGCACACGAAGGGCTTGCCCGGCTGGCCGTACACCGTCTGGAACTTGCCGTCCTTGACCTGGACGAAGGCGCTGCAGCCCGTGGAGTTGGGCGGGGTCGGCCCGTGGGCGGTGGTCCAGTTGATCGGGGACCGGGTGCCTTCGGCGGTCCAGTCCGTGATCTTGTTGATCTCGTCGACCACCGACTTCTGGGTGAAGTCCTTGCCCGCGCGCTTGATGCCCTCGTTGAGCAGCATGGCATTCTGCCACCCGACCAGCAGGTGCTCGCTCAGCGAGTACTTCCGCTTCTTCGCCTCGGCGATGAAGGTCTTCATCCCCGGCGAGTACTGGGCCTGGTCGAAGGGCAGGAAGCTCATGGAGAAGGTGAAGTTCTCGAGCTCCGGGCCGAGCTGCTTGAGCACGTCCTCGCGATAGCCCTCGGGGGCGTACCACTTCACGTTGGGCAAACCCGCCTGCTTGAGCGCCTTGTTGAAGTTGACCGCGCCGTTCAGGTCCATGCACGGCGCCACGAACCCGATGTTGCGGTCCTTGATCTCCTTCACGCCGGCCGAGATGTCGTTGGCCGAGAACCCGAACGAGAGGCTCCGGTCATTGAGGATGCTCGGGGGTCCGTAGCGGGCGAAGGTGGACTCGATCGCCTTCGAGCAATCGGCGGACTGCGGCGACGAGCCGTAGGCGAGCGAGGCCGCAGCCTTGGCCCCTTCCCTCTGGGCGATGAGGACCGGGGACCAGTTCACGCAGTTGGAACCGAAGCACAGCCACGAGCCCTTGTCGCCGAAGAGGTTCGGTCCGAGGGCCCATTCCGACTGGATGTTCCACCCGAACGTGGGCACGCCCTTGTCGACCAGGTACTGCGCCCCGGCGAACGTCTGGGTGGCCATGTTGACCGCGAAGACGTCCTTCTCCTCCACCAGCGACCTGGTGTTGATCAGGTTCTTCGAGTCCCGGGTCTGGTCGTCGAGGACGGCGACCATCTTGTACTTCTTGCCGTAGATACCGCCCTTCTTGTTGGCGTAGTCGAAGTACATCTTGGCGCCTTCGGCGACCTGGTCGTACGGGGCGCCGGTCGGGTTGGTCTTGCCGACCACCGCGCCGACCCGGATCTCCTTGGCGGAGACCCCGGGGGCCTTGCCCGACTGGGCCCCCGCTGGCGTGACCATCCCGGTCACGGAGACCGCCGCCGCAACGGCGACCACGAGGGCGAGGCCCCGCTTCGTCCGCGTTCCTGTGCGCATCGCTACCCCCCAGTGCTCAGCCGTCGCGGCGGCACGGCCTTCCGCCGCCGCCGGTCGGTCTCCCGGTACCGCCGGTGGGTCCGGGATGGACCCGGCTCCCAGTA
>VGBI01000094.1 GCA_016870595.1 Actinomycetota bacterium | reverse complement strand
GAGCGAGCACGCTCGTGAAGGTGGCCACGAGGAGCACGAGCCCGGCCACGAACCCGAGGACCGACCACTTGATCAGCCGCGCCGAGTGTCGGTACAGCGTGGTGTCGGAGACCTGCTGCACCAGCTTCGGGTCGGTGACCGAGAGGTTGGCCTCGATCTCTCGGAGGATGCGCTGTTCGTCTTCGGAGAGCGGCATGAGGATCCCCATTGTGCCGTACCGGCGGCCCGCCGACAACGCGCGAAGGTCCCGAGTGCTCCGGGGCCGTCGCCGGACCGGGGAACTGGGCGGGGAACGGGGCGGGGAACGGGTCGAACGGGGCGGCGAACCGCGCTCAGGCCCCGGCCCCGGCCGGGGGTCCCGGGGGCGGTGCGGCGCGCCGGGCGGTCCGGACGCTGTCGGCCCCGAACCGGTCCCGCACGGCGTCGATCGACTCCTCCAGCGCCGCCCGTCGGCGGCCCCCGGGACCGGCTCCGGCCCCGTCGAGGTCGAGGGTCAGCAGGCTCTCGTCGACCCCGAGCTGGTGGACCGACACCCCGAGGAGCCGCACCCCGGGACCGGGATCCACCCCGGCGAGGAGGTCGCGGGCGGTGGCCCCGATCTCGGCGCCGAGGTCGGTGGGGCGGGCGAGGGTCCGGGCGCGGGTGACGGTGCGGAAGTCGGCGAAGCGCACCTTGAGCTGCACGGTCCGGCCTTGCTGCCCTGCGGCCCGCAATCGGGCCGCCACCCGGTCGGCGAGGTGCGCGACCTCCCGGGCCAGGACGGCGGGGTCGCGGTGGTCCACCGCGAACGTCTCCTCGTGCCCCACCGACTTGGCCACCCGCTCGGGCACCACCGCGCGGTCGTCCCGGTTGTGGGCCAGCGCGTGCAGGTGTCGACCCCGGGCCGCCCCGAGCGCAGCGACGAGCGTCGGCTCGCCCAGTGCGGCGAGGTCACCGACGGTTCGGACCCCGAGCGCGACCAGCCGGCGGTGGGTCGCCGGGCCCACGCCCCAGAGCGCCTCGACCGGCAACGGGTGCAGGAACGCAGTCTCGGCGCCCGGCTCGACCACGAGGAGGCCGTCAGGCTTGCTCCGGTCGGACGCGAGCTTGGCCAGGAACTTGGTGGTCGCCACGCCGACCGAGACGGTCAGGCCGGTCTCGGCCCGGACCCGGGTCCGGATCGCCGCGGCGATCTCGGGTCCGGTGCCCCACCGGCGGCGCGATCCCCCGACGTCGAGGAACGCCTCGTCGAGCGCGATCGGCTCGACCAGCGACGTGAACGACCCGAGGATCGCCATCACGGCGCGGCTCGCGTCGCGGTAGGCGTCGAAGCGCGGGGCGAGGAACACGCCGTCGGGACAGGCCCGGCGGGCCCGGGCCATGGGCATCGCCGAGTGGATCCCGAACCGACGGGCCTCGTAGCTCGCGGCCGCCACCACCCCGCGCGCGCCGAGCCCACCCACGATCACGGGTCGGCCCGCGAGCGCCGGGTCGTGGAGCTGCTCCACCGACGCGAAGAACGCGTCGAGGTCGCAGTGGAGGATCGACGCCGGCGCGCCCGCAGCCGCGGTCACGGGCCGGGCGCCCGCCCGTCCGGGCCGGGCCCGTCCGGATCGGTCCGCGCGACCTCGAGCGCCCCGATCACCGTGCCCCGGACCTCGTACGCGAACCGACGGGGCGCGTCGGGACCCCACCGGTGCGCGACCCACTCGGCCAGCGGCTCGTGGACCCACCGGGCGCCCTCGGCGAGAAGGGCCAGCCCCCGATCGGTGGGCAGGAAGGCCGCCTCGACCACGATGCCGTCGGGATCGTCGATGCGCAGCTCGCCCTCGTAGGCGAGCGCCCGGAACACGTGCGCCCGCATCACCCAGCCGAGGTCGGGCGCGACCGCCACGACCTCGTAGAGCGGGCCCTCCCACGCGGTGACCCGCAGGCCGGTCTCCTCCTGCACCTCGCGGGTGAGCCCGGCGACGACGTCGGCGTCGGTCGCGTCGATGACGCCGCCCGGGGTGCTCCAGTCCGAGCGCCCACCGCGACGCTCGTTGCGCACCAGCAGGAAGTGGTCAGACCCGTCGCCCGCCTCCAGCAGCGCACCTGCGACCTGCCACGCGCGCCTCACGCCGCCACCGTACCCGTCGCCCCCGGCCGGGTCCGGCGCCCGGCCGCGTACGATCTCGTCCGTGGACCGCTCCCCCGACGACCTCGGACCGACCACCCCGGGCCGGACCCCCCAGCCGGTGCCGGGCGTGCCCCCGACCCTGCCGTCCCGGACCGCCTTCCTGCTCGCGTTCGTCGGCATCGTGACCGCCGGGCTGTTCGGCGCGGTCATCGGCTACGGGCTCGGCGACCTCGGCGGCGGCGGGATCGCCCCGCTCGTGTGGGCCGTGGTCGGCGCGCTGCTCGGTGCGGGCGGGGTCGGGATCGTGGCCGTGCTCGTGCTGCGGGCCCAGGCCGAGTGGCGCCCGGTGCCCCCCGGGACCGCCCCACCCCCGGTCCTGCCGGTCGACGTCGACACACCCGACACGCCCGACCCGCCCGACGATCCCGGCACTCCCACCTGACGCCTCGAACCCGGGAACCCGAGCCCGGGGCCCTGAACCCGGGAACCCGAGCCCGGGGCCCCGGACCCGGCGACCCCGCCGCCGGGCGCCGTCAGCCGGCGAGGTCGAGCCGGCGGAACGCCTCGGCGTGGCGCACCCCGGCCGCCCGGCCCGCCTCCTCGGCCGAGGCCCGCAGGAACGACCGGAACCACTCCCCCGTCTCGTCCCCCGTCTCGGTGAGCTGGCTCGCGTGGCAGAACAGCGCGTCGATCTTGCGCTCGATCGTCGCCCCGATGTCGACCCAGGTGTCGGGGGCGAGCGTCCCGCTGAGGTACACCTGGCGCACCTGGTGGACGGCCAGGCCCTCGGCCCGGTGCTCGGGGAAGTAGTGCGGGTTGGCCGCGGCCGGCGCCACTGCATCGAGGGTCGCCCAGCCGGTGACCCGGTGGTCGCGGTGGTTGAAGTAGGTGCCGCCGAAGAACACCGCCGTGGGGTCCGGACAGCACACGACCTCGGGTCGCAGCCGCCGGACCAGCCGCACGAGCTCGCCCCGGACCACGGTCGAGTCCTCGAGGTCGCCGTCGGGGTGGTCGAGGTGGTGGACCTCGGCCACGCCCAGCACCTCGGCGGCGGCGGCCGCCTCCTCACGCCGCCGGGCGGCGAGCGCATCGGGGTCGGCGCCGGGATCGGTGGTGCCCTTGTCGCCGCGGGTGGTGATGCACACCGCGACGTGGCACCCGGCCGCGGCCCACCGGGCAAGGGTGCCGCCGCACGAGATCTCCGGGTCGTCGGGGTGGGCATAGACGGCCAGCGCCCGCGCCGGCACCTCGGTCACGAGGGTCATCGGCCACCTCCGGCGAGCGCGTCGAGGGCGGTGAGGGCGTGGGCGATGCCGGCGTCGTCGACGTCCTTGTGGGTCACGAAGCGCACCGTACGCCCATCGATGGCCCCGGCACGCACACCGTGCGCGGCCAGCCGCTCCAGGACCGGGTCCGGAGCCCCACCGGGCAGGGCGTCGGCCCGGGCGCACACGACGTTGGTGCGCACCGTCCCGGGGTCCACGCTGTCCGGGAAGCGCTCGGCCAGGCCGACGGCGAGGCGGTGGGCCCGGTCGTGGTCGTCGGCGAGGCGTTCCACCATCGTCTCGAGCGCGACGATCCCGGCGGCGGCCAGGATCCCGGCCTGGCGCATGCCGCCCCCGAGCCGGTGCCGCAGCCCCCGGGCCCGGTCGATGCGGTCGGCCGCACCGACGAGCACCGAGCCGACCGGCGCGCCGAGCCCCTTCGACAGGCAGCACATCGCGGTGTCGGCCCCTGCGGTGAGCACCTCGGGCGGGTGCCCCGTCGCCACCGCCGCGTTCCAGATCCGCGCGCCGTCCACGTGGAGGCCGAGCCCGTGGCGCCGCACGGCGTCGACCAGCGGCGCGAGCTCCCCGGGCACCCACGGTCGGCCCGACGCCGGCATGTACGTGTTCTCGATCGTCACCGCGACGAAGGGCGGGAGGTGATGTCGCCGATCCGCCACTGCCGCATCGACCGCGGCCGCGGTGATCACGTCGTCGCCGAGCGGCCGCAGCTGGATGCCGAAGTTCGCGGCCGCGCCCCCCGACTCGTAGCGTCGCACGTGGGCCCGATCGGCACACCCCACCTCGTCGCCGGGCCCGGCGAGCACCGCCAGCGCAAGCTGGTTGGCCATGGTCCCCGACGGGACGAACAGGCCGGCCTCGAACCCGAGGAGCGCGGCGGTCAGCGACTCGAGCCGCCGGACCGTGGGGTCCTCCCCGTAGGCGTCGTCACCCACCTCGGCCGCGGCCATCGCCGCCCGCATCTCCCGCGTCGGGGTGGTGACGGTGTCGGAGCGCAGGTCGACGACGGTCACGGGGGTCACCTCACCGCACCGGGCGGATGAGCCCCTCCTGGATCACCGTCACCGCGAGGGCACCGTCGCGCCGGAAGACGTACCCCTCGGCCAGGCCCCGGGCCCCCGAGGCCGACGGGCTCACCTGGTGGTAAAGGAGCCACTCGTCGGCCCGGAAGTCACGGTGGAACCACATCGCGTGGTCGAGGCTCGCGATCATGAAGCTGGCGTCGTACCCGATCGCGTGGGGCAGCGTCGCGGTGTCGATCAGCGACATGTCGGATGCGTACGCAACGACGCAGGCGTGCAGCAGCGGCTCGTCGGGAAGGGTGCCCGCGGCGCGGAACCAGAGGTCCTGGGTGGGCTCGCGCCGCGAGGGCTCGAGCCAGTGCGGGGCCTGGACGGGCCGGGCCTCGAGCGGCGTGGACCGGTCGAGCCACTCGAGCGCGTCGGCCGACGCCGCGCCCCGCTTGGCCTCGACCCGCTCCCGGACCGTCGGCAGCGCGTCGGGCTCGGGCACCGACGGCATCGGCATCGCGTGGTCGGGCCCGGGCTCGTCGGCGTGGAACGACGCCGACAGGTTGAAGATGGCCCGACCGTGCTGGATGGCGACGACCCGGCGGGTCGTGAAGCTCCGCCCGTCACGGATGCGGTCGACCTCGAACACGATCGGGATCGTCGGGTCGCCGGGGCGCAGGAAGTAGGAGTGCAGCGAGTGCACACGATGGTCGGACTCGACCGTCCGACCCGCGGCCACCAGCGCCTGGGCCGCGACCTGCCCGCCGAAGACCCGCTGGTGCGGGGTCTCGGGGCTGAGCCCCCGGAACAGGTTGACCTCGAGCGGCTCGAGGTCGAGCAGCTCGAGCAGCGCAGCGAGCGACGACGGCATCATCGGGACGGACGCTACCCGGGATCCCCACCGGCCCGTCCCGGCCCGCCCCGATCCCGCCGAGGCGCACGTGGCCGAACTCGTCGCGCCGGGCCTCTTGGAGCACGAGGCTCCCGGCGGCCGGCGTCGCCCCCTCCGAGACGACGACGATCGAGAACCGGCTGCCACCCGCGTGCCGACGGGTGAGGCGCGCGCAGACGTCGTCGAGGTCGAAGGGTTGCTCGGGGACCAGCGCCACGTCGGCACCCCCGGCGACGCCCGACCACAACGCGATCCAGCCCGCGTGGCGACCCATCACCTCCACGACCATCACGCGGTCGTGGCTCTCGGCGGTGGTGTGCAGCCGGTCGATCGCGTCGACCGCGACCTGGACCGCGGTGTCGAAGCCGAAGGTGACGTCGGTGGCCGAGAGATCGTTGTCGATGGTCTTGGGCACCCCGACCACCGCGACCCCGAGGCCACCGAGCCGCTGGGCCACTCCGAGGGTGTCCTCGCCGCCGATCGCCACCAGCGCGTCGATCCCCCGGCGCGCGAGCGTCGCCTGGAGCGCGCCGACCGCCTCGCCCGACCCGGAGAACGGGTTCGTGCGCGACGTGCCGAGGATGGTCCCGCCCCGGTGGAGGATGCCTCGGGTCGTCGCGACCGGCAGCGCGACCGTGTCGTCGTCGACCGCCCCGCGCCAGCCGTGCCGGAACCCCACGAACTCGTGACCGTGGACCCGCTCGCCCTGACGCACGAGCGCCCGGATCGCCGCGTTGAGCCCCGGGGCAGTCGCCCCCTCCTCCGGCTCCGCCGGTCCCGCCCCAGGATCGCACGCATCGCGACCACACGGGCAGGTCGCTGGCCCCACCGCTGCACCGGCCACCCCGCCCGCCCTAGCCTGCGCCGGTGGCCGGTTCCGACTCCACCGTCGCGTTGGTGCGCCGGGCGCTCGAGCCCGGGGAGCAGGTCGTCGCGACCGGCCCGTGCTGGGTCGCCGTGCGCCGACCCCGGGTCCCCCTCCTCGTCCAGGCCCGACGGCGCAGCGAGGCCGTGGTGACCGACCGGCGGCTGGTCCTCGTCGACCGGCCCGGCCGCTCCGGGCGGCCCCGCGACGTCCTCCTCGCCCGCCGCTTCGACGCCCTCGGCCTCGCCGCCGAGCACCACCGGGGGACCCTGTTCCAGCAGCACCTGCGGACGCCCACCGGGACCGTGGTGGTGGAGTGGCCCGTCCGGCGCATCGCGCTCGCCGATCGCGTCGCCACCGCCGTGCTCGCCGCCCGCCCGGACCCGGCCCCCGCTGGCGGGCGAGCGGCGTGGTGGGACGACGGGGCGCACGCATGACGGGTGACGGCGCGACGGACTGGGTTCTCGCCCTCGACGCCGGGACGACCGGGGTGCGCACGCTGGCGGTCGACGCCACCGGCCGCCCGGGCCCGATGGCGTACCAGGAGTTCCCCCAGCACTTCCCCCGCCCCGGGTGGGTCGAGCACGACGCCGACGACATCCTCGCCGCCGCACGCGCCACCCTGGCCGACGTCGCGGCGACGGTCGCCGACGGCGGCGGGCGGGTCGTCGCCCTCGGCATCACCAACCAACGCGAGACGGTGGTGGCGTGGGACCGGCGCACCGGTCGCCCCCGCCACCGCGCCGTCGTCTGGCAGGACCGTCGCACCGCCGACCGCTGCGACGCGCTCCGGGCGTCGGGCGCCGAAGCGGAGATCCGGGCCGCCACCGGGCTCGTCCTCGACCCCTACTTCTCGGCGACCAAGCTGGAGTGGCTGCTCGGAGCGGGCGGGGTCGCCGCCGACGACGACCTCGCGGTCGGCACGATCGACACCTGGCTGCTGTGGCACCTGACCGGCGGGCCCGACGGTGGCGTGCACGCGACCGAGCCGTCGAACGCGAGCCGGACCATGCTCTTCGACCTGCGCACCCAGGCCTGGGCGGGCGACCTCGCCGACCGGTTCGGGGTCCCCCTCGGGTGCCTCCCCGAGGTCCGACCCAGCAGCGCGCGATTCGGGACCACCGTGCCCGCCCACGCGGCCGGGCTCGCCGTGCCGGTGAGCGGGATCGCGGGCGACCAGCAGGCGTCGCTCTTCGGTCAGGCGTGCACGGAGCCGGGTCAGACCAAGAACACCTACGGCACCGGGTCGTTCGTGCTGATGAACGTGGGCCCGACCCTGCCCGACCCGGTCGACGGTCTGCTCACCACCGTGGCCTGGCAGATCGGTTCGACGGTGACGTTCGCGCTGGAGGGCGCGGTGTTCGTCACCGGTGCCGCGATCCAGTGGCTGCGCGACGGCCTCGGCATCATCGACGACGCCGCCGCGACCGGCCCGCTCGCCGCGAGCGTGCCCGACACCGGGGGCGTGGTCTTCGTCCCCGCCCTCACCGGGCTCGGCGCCCCCTACTGGGACCCGTACGCACGCGGCACCATCGTCGGCCTCACCCGGGGCACCACCCGCGCCCACCTCGCGCGTGCCGCGGTGGAGGCCATGGCCTGGCAGACCGCCGACGTGGTCGACGCGATGACCGCGGCGTCCGGTCGGCCGGTCTCGGCGTTGCGGGTCGACGGCGGCGCGAGCGTCATGGACCTGCTCTGCGCGTTCCAGGCCGACGTGCTCGGCGTGGAGGTGCGTCGGTCCGCCGTGCGCGAGACGACCGCCCTCGGCGCCGCCTACCTCGCCGGCATCGCCGAGGGGGTCTGGTCGGGGCCCGCCGAGGTCGCCGACCGGTGGACCGACGACGGTCGCTTCACCCCGGGCGCGGACCCGGACGCCGTCGCGCGCGCCCGGAGGCGCTGGCACCGGGCGGTCGAGCGGTCCCGGGCCTGGGCCGACACCGTGGCCGACTGACCCGACGAGCACAGTGGCGCCGGTGCCACGAGCGGACCGGCGCCGAACCGATCTGCGGGCGGGTCAGACCTCGAGCTTGGGCAGGGCCCGGCGCAGCCCCCGCACGGCCTGGCCGATGCGCTGCTCGTTCTCGATCAGCGCGAAGCGCACGTGGCCCTCGCCCCCGGGACCGAAGCCGACACCGGGCGAGGCGGCGACCTGGGCCTCGCGCACCAGCATCGACGCGAACTCGAGGCTGCCCATGTCGCGGTAGGGCTCGGGGATCGGGGCCCAGACGAACATGGTTCCCTTCGGCTTCTCGATGTGCCACCCGATGCGGGCCAGTCCGTCGACCAGCGCGTCGCGCCGGGCCTGGTACACGGCGTTGGCCTCGCGGGGGTAGTCGGGAGCCTCGTTCATCACCACGGTGGAGGCGATCTGGATCGGCTGGAACGTGCCGTAGTCGAGGTACGACTTGATTTTGGCCAGCGCGCCGACGACCTCGGCGTTGCCGAGGAGGAACCCCATCCGCCATCCGGCCATCGAGAACGACTTGGTGAGCGAGTACAGCTCGACCGCGACGTCGGTGGCGCCGGGCACCTGCAGGATCGACGGCGGGTCGTAGCCGTCGAAGCCGAGGTCGGCGTAGGCGAAGTCGTGGACGAGCAGCACCTCGTGCTCGCGGGCGAAGTCCACGATCCGCTGCATGAAGTCGAGGTCGACGCAGGCGGTGGTGGGGTTGTGCGGGAACGACAGGACGATCACCCGCGGCCGGGGCCACGACGTCTCCCACGCCTCCTGGAGGTTGGCGAAGAAGTCGTGCTCGCCCCCGAGGCGCACGTGGCGCACCTCGGCGCCGGCGAGGATGGGACCCCAGATGTGGATCGGATACGAAGGGCTCGGGACGAGCGCGGCGTCGCCGGGGCCGAGCAGGACCCACATCAGGTGCGAGAAGCCCTCCTTCGCCCCGATGGACGCGCAGGCCTGGGTCTCGGGGTCGAGCTCGACCCCGAACTTGCGCTGGTAGAGGTCACAGATCGCGGCCCGGAGCTTCGGGATCCCCTTGCTCTGGGAGTAGCGGTGGTTGCGCGGGTTGCGGACCGCCTCGACCAGCTTCTCGACCGCGACGTCGGGCGAGGGGAGGTCGGGGTTGCCGAAGCCGAGGTCGATGACGTCGTCGCCGGCGCGGCGAGCCGCGATCTTGAGCGCGTCGATCACCCCGAAGACGTAGGGCGGCAGCCCGTTGATGCGCCGGAATTCCATCGCAGTCAACCTAGCCGTCACCGTGCGACCGGCCGGCAACCGTTCCCGGCCCGGCCGCGGGCCGTCCGGGGACTGGGTAGCCTCCGCCGCCGTGTCCGCTCCGTCCGACCGCGCCCCGTCCGACCGCGCCCCGTCCGACCGCGCCCCGTCCGACCGCGCCCCGTC
>VGBI01000093.1 GCA_016870595.1 Actinomycetota bacterium | reverse complement strand
TCCCCCGCTGACCCCGGCCACCCCGATCACCCCGATCACCCCGGCCCACGGGGCCCGGGCCGGTCAGGCGCCGGGGCCCGCGGCGACCCGGGCCGCGACCTCGGCCGCGAGCACGTGCACGTGGGGCTCGCCGATCATCGTGTCGTGGTCGCCCGGCACTGCGACGTACGCCGACCCCTCGGGGACCGTTCCGGCCCAGCCCAGGTCGGGCCGCCCGACCATGTCGGCGAAGGCCCGGCACACGAACATCGTCACCGGGACCGGCGCCGGCCCCGGGTGGTACGCGCGTTCGCGGGCGAGGGCCGCTTCCCAGTCGGCCACGGCGTCGGTCCCGGGGAGACGCCGCACCGGCGGCGCCGGCGCCGGGCGCCCGAGGACCCGGTGGCGCACCCGCCGCAGCCGGCGCGCGATCACGGCCGGACCCTCGCGGCTCACGAGCTTGCGGAGCCGGTGGCGAAGCGAGTGCCGGTGGTCGTACCGGCGGCGCAGCCACTCGGGGTGGACGCCGTCGGCCATGCCGACGAAGGCCACCGGCTCGCCCGCGGCCGCGAGCTGCCGGGCGGCCTCGTACGCGACCATCGCACCGAGCGAGTGCCCGAACAGCAGGTACGGCCCGTGCGGGCGCACCTCCCGGACGAGCCCCACTGCGGTGGCGGCGATCTCCTCGATCGTGCCCGCCGCGTCGGGCGGTCCGTGCATGGCCGGCATCCACAGCCCGTACACGGGGCGGTCGGGGCCGAGCGCGGTCGCGAGGTGCCGGAGCGCCACCACCGAGCCTGCCCGCATGATCCCGAACAGGGGCGGGAGGTCGCCCGCGGGCTGGACCGGCACCACTGCGGGCGCCGAGACGTCGACCGGATCGGCGCGCAGCGCGGCGGCCATCGACCGCACGGTGATCCCCTCGACGAACATCGTCGCGGGGAGGTGCCGCCCGAACGCCGTCGCCACCTCCTCGAGCAGGACGACCGCGTGCAGGGAGTCGCCGCCGAGCGCGTAGAAGTCGGTGTCGACGTCGGGGAGCGCGTCGTCGCCGATGACCGACTGCCAGAGTGCCGCGACCCGGGCCTCGAGGTCGTCGGCCGGGGGCGTCGGCACCGCGGCCGGATCGGCGCCGACGGTGGCGTCGAGACCGAGACGGGCGGCGAGGGTCCGCCGCTCCACCTTCCCCGTGGCGCCCTTCGGGACCGTGTCGACCACAACCACGCGCCGCGGCACCTTGTACGGGGCGAGGCGATCCGCCGCGAACACCCGCAGGCCCGGTCCGGTGACGGTGGCGTCGGCCCGCAGCACCACCGCGGCGCCCACCTCCTCGCCGAGGCGCGGGTGCGGGACCGCGAACGCCACCGCCTCCGTCACGTCGGGGTGGTCGAGGAGCACCGCCTCCACCTCGGCCGGGGCGACGTTCTCACCGCCCCGGTTCACCAGCTCCTTGAACCGGCCGGTGAGGGTCAGGCACCCGTCGGCGTCGAGCACGCCCTGGTCGCCGGTGCGGAACCACCCGTCGCGGAACGCCTCGGGCTGGGCCTCGGGCGCGTCGAGGTACCCGGCGGTGACGCCCGGACCGCGGATCGCCACCTCGCCCGCGTGGCCCGCCGAGTGCACCTGCCCGTCCGGATCGAGCACGACGAGCTCGCACCCCGTCGCCCACCCGACCGTGCCCGGGCGCGGCCGGGCCGCCCGCGACCGGGGATCCGGACGGGGGTTGCTGGCGATCTGGTGCGCGGCCTCGGTCATGCCGTAGGCCTCGATCACCGGGACGCCGAGCACGGCCTCGAGCCCGGTGCGCACCGGTTCGGGCAGCGCGGCCGACGACGACCGCACGAACGTGAGCGACGAGCGCACCGCGCGTCCATCCGGCGCACGGGAGCGTGTCACTTCGAGCATTGCCTGGTGGATCGTCGGCACCGCCGTGTACCAGGTGGGCGCGAACTCGTCGATCCACGCCCACACCGCGTCGGGCCGGAAGCCGGGAGTCGCCACCACGCTCCCGCCCGCGAGCAGCGGCGCGAGCAGCCCGGCCACGATCCCGTGGATGTGGAAGCGGGGCATGACCCCGAGGGTGCGGTCGGTCGGCGCGAGCCGCAGCGTCTCGGCCACCGCACCGGCCGAGGCGAGGAGGTTCGCCTCGGTGAGCGGCACGAGCTTGGGCCGGCTCGTGGTCCCCGAGGTGAACAGCACGAGCGCGACCCCGGTGAGGTCGGGTCCGGTCGGTTGCGGATCGCCGCTGCGGGAGCGCGTGGCACCCTCGAGGGTGAACGCCCCGGCCTCGACCCCGGGGACGAGCTCGAGCACGGGCAGCCCGAGCTCGGACGCCGCGACCCGGGCCGGGGTCTCGTGGTCGCGTTGCACCACCACCAGGCCCGCACCCATCGCCTGCAGGTCGCGGGCGTGCTCGGCGGCCGGACGGTCGGCGGCGAGCGGCGCGACCGGCACGGTGCCGAGCCCGGCCAGCAACACGGTCGCGAGATCGGGGCCGTCGGGCAGCGCGAGGGCCACCGCGGTGCCCGCGGGGACCTCGGCCCGCAGGCGTTCCGCCCCGGCCGTGAGCCGCTCGACGAGCGCCGCGGCACCCGTCGGCGCGCGTCCCGGTGCGGACAGCGCCGCCGCGTCGGGCGCCGCGTCGGCCCGGACCGCGAGCCGGGCGCGCACCGAGTCGGCCATGCCCGGAGTCTACGGACAGGGTGTCGGTGCCCCCGGGGTCGGACCCGGGGTCGGACCCGGGGTCGTGCGCCGCCCGGCGGCCCGCACCCGGCGGGTGCCCACCACCACGGCCGCCACGAGCATCCGCGCGTGGCGCCGCAGCGCCCCCGCCCACGGACCCCAGGCGATCGCGGGCCGGTGCGGCGCGAGGGCCACGACCCGACCCACCAGCCAGTCGGGCCCGACCGGCGGATCGGGCTGCACGCACCCGTCGCCCTGGAACCCGATCGCCTCGGGAGCCACCCGCCGCACCCGGTGCACCACCAGGACCCCGTCGGGCCGCCGGTAGGCCCACACCTCGCCCCGGCGGGGCCCGGGCGGGGCGTCGAGCCGGACCCGGGTGCCGCCCGGGATCGATCCCGCCATCGACCGGCCCGAGACCGGGATCCACAGCGGCCCGGCCTCGACCCGTCGCCGCAGCAGCGCCGCCGACGCCACCACCGGCTGGGGCAGGCCCGAACCGGGCCCCGGGGGCGTTGCTGCGTCCACCGCGCGCTCCCGGGCCCGGAGCGCGTCCCGACGGGTGCGCCCCCCGTCCCACCGGCCCCGGGCGAGCCGGCGCAGGTAGCCCCCGGGCAGCGCGGCGTACCGGTGGTGCACCGCCGCCGGCGCCGGGAACGCGATCCGCACCGCCGACCCGGCGGCGGCGCGGCCGCGCCCGTGCACGAGGAAGGGCAGCACCTCCTGGCGGCGCGACCGGGTCGTGCCGGTGCTGCCGAGCAGCACGACCCGGTCGGGCCACGTGATCCCCCACACCCGCCGCCGGACCCCCGGTGGGATGCGCAGCGGCCCCGGCGGCACCGCGAGCGCCCGGGTGATCGCGTCGAGCGCGCGCGCCGCGACGGTCTCGAGCCCCTCGGTCCGGAGGGTCCGGCCGACCGCGTCCCAGTCGAGGTCGGGTTCGGCCATGACCCGCACGACGTCGGCGCACCCGATGAGGCGGGGGAAGCTGTCCTTGTTGGCGTGCACGAGGAAGTGCACCAGCGCGTCCTCGGACGCGAGCACCCGCACCGGCGGCCCCGCGGGCATCGGGTGCTCGCGCGTGCGGGCCCACACCGCCTGCGGGTCGCGCATCGCGTACCCCAGCTTGCACAGGTCGAAGTGGAGGTCCACCGCCACGTCGTCGACGCGCAGGTCCACCGACTGCACCGCGCCCGCCGCGACGAGATCGGGCATCGCCGCGGCGAGGGGGTGCCCCGGGTCGAACGCGGCGACGACCGCGCCGGCCCGACCGAGGTCGGTCGGGGCGAGCAGCACGTCGACGTCGGTGCTCGGTCGCTCGCCCGCGCGTCCGTACCAGCGCGCCTCGGCGGTGACCCCCTTGATCGTCACGAAGCCCACCTCCACCGTGGCGAGGCGGTCCCGGGTCGCCGCGAGCGCGTCCCACAGCCGCTCGTGGCGGCGGCGGGTGAGGGCGTCGAGGCCGGCCAGACGGGTCCGCAGCGCGAACCCGGGCTCGGCGGCCCGCACGTGGGTCCACAGGAGGCCCACCATCCCGTGGTCGAGCGCCGAGGCGAGGAGGGCCTCGGCGTCGGCGGCGTCCACCGCTCCCGGCGCGGGCGCCCGCCCGGCGGCCAGGTCGACGAGCACGGGGTGCGGGCGGGCCACGGCGGGAGGATACGGCCGCCCGGTCCGGCACGCGGCCGCGCCGGTGTGCCACGATCTCCCGGCCCACTTCTTGACCCGACGGAGGACCCCGTGCGCACCGAGATCTCGTTCAGCCCCGCGTTCGCGATGGCGACCATCCACCTCGATCCCGGCGAGGCGGTCAAGGCCGAGGCCGGGGCGATGATGGCGATGTCGCCCGGGGTCGAGATCCAGACCAGTACCCAGGGTGGCGTGCTCAAGGGGCTCAAGCGCTCCGTGCTCGGCGGCGAGTCGTTCTTCATGAACACGTTCCGCGCCACCGGGCCCGACGCCCACGTGGTCGTGGCGCCGTCCCTGCCCGGCGACGTCGTGCACTGGGAGCTCACCGGCCAGACCGTGTACCTGCAGTCGGGCTCCTACCTCGCGTCGTCGGAGTCGATCGACATCGACACGAAGTGGGGCGGGGCCAAGACGTTCTTCAGCAGCGAGGGCCTGTTCATGCTGAAGTGCACGGGCACCGGCCAGATGGTCGTCTCGAGCTACGGCGCGATCCAGGCGATGGACCTCGCCGCGGGCCAGACCTACGTGGTCGACTCGGGCCACATGGTCGGCTGGGGCGACGGCGTGCAATACCAGGTGCGCAAGGCCGGCAACTGGAAGTCGACCATCCTCGGCGGCGAGGGCTTCGTGGTCGAGCTGACCGGTCCGGGCCGGATCTACCTCCAGACCCGCAGCGAGGCCTCGTTCCTCGAGTGGCTGCTGCCCAAGCTGCCGACCAACCGGTCCTGACCGCGCGGCCCGTCCCGCCCGTCCGGCCCGTCCCGCCCGTCCCGCGTCACGCCCGGGGCCGCCCCGGGCGCCCGTCGTCCGCTATGGTGAAGACACCCACCACCCGTGGGCCGGTCCCTCGGCCGGCACGGGACTCCTGCCCCGGCGCCCCGCTCGGCGCCCACGCAGCCGGTCCCGCCACCGGTCGTCCGGCACGAGCCGGCTGACAACCCGGGGCCACTTCCCGGGGACGGGCCCGTTCTCCACACCGGAGTCCGGGGACGTCCTCCAGACCCGCCCAGGCGGAAGATCGATGCACCGATGACGACAACGACCACGCCCGTTCCGGCGTGGCAGTTCGAGGCCGCGGTCGAGGACGACGCCGCCGGCGCCGCGACCCCCGAGCAGCGCGCGCTGCTCGAGGCCGACCGGGACCGCTGGCAGACCACCCTCAACGCGGCGATCCGCGCCGCCGACCAGCACTGCAACGCGGCCCGGCGACTCGCCGGCCCCGAGCGGGCCCAGGTCGTCGCCGACGCCGAGCGCGACCTCCACCAGCTCGTGACCGCCTGGTCCGCACTGACCGGCGTCGCGGTCGACACCCCCGCTCCCCCGCCGCCCCCGGCGGTCCGCGAGCCCGACGTCGACGCCCTGGTCCCCCAGGAGGTGCGCCTGCAGCTCTCGTGGGAGCCCGGGCGGGTGGTCGCCTGGGCCGGGGGCCCGGGCTGCGAGCCCGGCGACACCGCCGAGGTGCAGGAGCTGCTCGCCGACGCCGAGGCGCCCGCGGCCCCCTGGGTCGAGCACGCCGGCGTGCCCCTGCCCGACGGCACCAAGGCCGAGGCGGTCAGCGCCCCGGTCGGCGAGGTCCTGGGCTGGCTCGTCGCCGCCGGGGCCGGACAGCTCGACGCCGAGGTCGGCGCCGGGGTCCGGTGGCTCGGCCGCGTTGCGATCTGGTCGGTCGAGCTCACGGCGCGCGGCGCGATGGTCCCGCTGCTGCGCCAGCGCCGGAAGCGCAACGGTGGCGGGCGCAGCACGTCGGCCTCCTACTCGGTGCGCTGGACCCCCGCCCTCGTCGACGCCGAGCGCCTCGCCGAGGTGGTCGCGGCGATGCCGGGCAGCGTGCGGGCGCTCGACACCCGCGTCGACGCCCGCGCCCTCACCCGCTCGGCCCTCACCGGGATGGTCGACGCCTTCTGTCGCGACAGCGCCCGCCGCATCGAGGTCCCGGCCCCGCCGCCGGTCGTGCGCTCCGCCTCCGACGTCACCGAGGCGTTCCTCGCCCGCCTCGACGGCTCGGCGTTCGAGGCCCCCACCCGCGTCGCCGACGAGCTCGCGACCAAGGCCGAGCACTGGGTCCGCAGCGTCGTGCGCGAGCACGTGCCGCTCGTGGTGCGGCTCGAGGCGCCACCGCCCGGCGATCCCGCGTGGGACCTCGCGGTGTTCACCGAGTCGGCCGACGGCACGCTCACGCCGATCGAGCGGGCCATCGTCGACGCCCGCAGCGCCACCGAGCGCGGCGAGCTCGAGGACGAGATCGGCCGGGTCGAGCGGATGGTGCCCGCGCTCCGCCGCCCGAGCACCCGCCGGGGCCACCAGATCATCGCCCAGGACGAGGCGTGGGAGCTGATGGTCGACATCGGGCCACGGCTCGCCGCCGCCGGCTTCGACGTGCGGGTCCCTGCGCTCAGCCTCCGGCGCCCCCGCCCGTCGCTGCGCATCTTCGCCGAGGCGACCGAGACCGCAGTGGGCGCGAGCCAGCTCGCCGACGTGCGGTGGTCCGCGGTGTTCGACGACGTCGAGCTCACCGCCGCCGACATCGCCCGCCTGGCCAAGGAGGCCCGGCCGCTCATCCACTCGCGGGGCCGCTGGGTCGCGCTCGACCAGGCCGACCTCGCCGTCGCGGCCGAGGCGCTCGCGGCCCGGGCCGACCAGACCCGGATGTCGGGTGCCGACATGCTGCGGCTCGCGCTCGGCCTCGACGGCTCGCCGCTCGCCGGGGGGATCACCCTCGCCGGTGACGGCTGGGCCTCTGACCTGCTTGCGGCCGCCTCCGAGGTCTCGGGCCGCCCCGCCGGCGAGCCGGCCGGCTTCGTCGGGGTGCTGCGCTCGTACCAGGCCGACGCCCTGGCCTGGCTCGGCTTCCTCGACCGCGCCGGCATCGGCGGCTGTCTCGCGCTCGACATGGGCCTGGGCAAGACGCCGACCATGCTCGCCCACCTCCAGGCGACCGCGGGTGGCGATCCCGCCCTCGTCATCGCCCCGCCCGCGGTCGTCGGGAACTGGGCCTCCGAGGCCGAGGCGTTCGTCCCCGGTCTGCGGGTCCGGGTGCACCACGGCGCCAACCGCGCCGAGGCCGGCGAGATCGCCGGGCTCGCCGCCGACGCCGAGGTCGTGATCACCACCTACGGCACCGCCGTGCGCGACATGGACGCGATCGAGCGGGTCACCTGGTCCACCGTCGTGCTCGACGAGGCCCAGGCGATCAAGAACCCGGCGAGCGACACCGCGCAGCAGCTCCGCCGCCTCCCGGCCCGGGTCAAGGTGGCGCTGACCGGTACCCCGATCGAGAACGGACTCGGCGACCTCTGGGCCATCCTCGACTTCGCCAACCCCGGTCTCGTCGGGGCCCGGCCCCAGTTCGTGGCCGGCCTGTCCGGCAACGGCGAGGCGGGCAAGGAGCAGGCCGCCGACAACGCCCTGCGGGCCCTCAACGGCATCCTCGTGTTCCGGCGCACCAAGGCCGAGCCCGCGATCGCCGCCGAGCTCCCCGACCGGATCGACGAGCTCGACCACTGCTCGATGACCCCCGAGCAGATCGGGCTCTACCAGGCGGTGCTCGACCGGCTCGTCCTCTCCGGCGACCTGCCCGACGGCGAGGAGCCCCGTCAGGGCCAGATCCTCGCTGCGATCACCGCGCTGAAGCAGATCTGCAACCACCCGTCCGCCTACCAGGCCGACGACCGCCCGCTGGCCGGCCGCTCGGGCAAGCTCGCCCGCCTCGACGAGATCGTCGACAACGTCTTCGCCGCCGGTGAGCGGGTGCTGATCTTCACCCACTTCGCCGAGTGGGGCATGCAGCTCGCCGGGTACCTCACCAAGCGCACCGGCACGCCGGTCGAGTGCTATCACGGCGGGCTCACCCGCAACGTCCGCGACCGCATCATCGAGGAGTTCCAGTCCGGCGACGGCGCCGGGGCCCTGGTGCTCTCGCTGAAGGCGGGCGGCACCGGCCTCAACCTCACCGCCGCCAACCACGTGGTGCTCTACGACCGCTGGTGGAACCCTGCGGTCGAGGACCAGGCCCGCGACCGGGCGTGGCGGATCGGCCAGACCCACACCGTCATCTGTCACCGCCTCGTGTGCCCCGGAACGGTCGACGAGCGGGTCGAGGAGGTGGTTGCGGGCAAGCGCCGCATCGCCGACCTCGTGCTGCCCAAGTCGAGCTCCCTCGCCGACCTCGACCGCGAGCAGCTGCGCTCGGCCCTCGGGATCCGGACCGATGCGGTCCTCACCGAGGACCTCGCCGCGACCGCGGACCCCGGCGATCCCGGGCGGGCCGCGTGAGCGACGGGGGCGGCCACCGCCGCCGGACCCGGACCCCGCGCCGCAAGGGGTCGGCCCGCCCGTTCTGGGGGAACCCCGACACCGCCGCGGGGCCACTCGACCCCGTGGAGCCGGTCGAGCACCCCACTGCGCTGATCGACTCGCTCGGCGTGCCGCCCTTCCCCCGGGCCGACGCCGCCCCCCACTACTTCGCCGCGGTGTACGCCCGGGCGACCGGCATGGCCCTCGCCCTCGCGCACGCCTACGGCATCGTGCTCGACCCCGAACCCGACGCCGACCCCACCGAGCCCGGCGCCGGCTGAGACCGCCGGCCCGTCGGCCCGCACGCCGCCCCGGCGCTGTCAGAATGCACCCCGATGCCGACGCACCGGGGTGCCTCCACCGGAAGATCGCACCGGGGTGCCTCCACCGGAAGATCGCACCGGGGTGCCCACGCCGAGATGCTGCACCCGGCCCGGCTGATCGTCCTGGCCTTCGCGGCCGTCATCGCGATCGGCACCGTGCTGCTCAGCCTTCCCCTCGCCGTCCGCGGCGACGGGGCGGTGAACGTGCTCACGGCGCTGTTCACCACCACCTCCGCGGTCTGCGTGACCGGGCTCACGGTCGTCGACACCGCCACGCACTGGTCGGGCTTCGGCCACGGGGTGATCCTGGTCCTGATCCAGATCGGCGGGCTCGGCATCACCGTGTTCGGTGCGATCCTCGCCTACACCGTCTCGAGCCGAGTGGGCATCCGCATGCGCATGGCCGCCCAGAGCGAGACCCAGACCGCCGCGGGTGACCTCCGCACGCTCCTTAAGGGCGTCGCCGTCTTCGTGGTCGGGACCGAGGCGGTCCTGGCCACCGTCCTGGCCGTCCGGTTCTGGTGGAGCGCCGACGAGCCTGCGCTGCGAGCGGTGTGGCTCGGGATCTTCCACTCGGTGTCGGCGTTCAACAACGCGGGGTTCGCGCTCTTCCCCGACAACCTCGTGCCCTTCGCCACCGACCTCTGGATCACCACGCCGATCATGATCGGCATCATCCTCGGCGGGATCGGCATCCCGGTGGTGATGGAGCTCCGTCGCAACGTCCGGCGCCCGGCCCAGTGGTCGGTGCACACCAAGCTCACCGTGCTCACGAGTGTCGTACT
>VGBI01000092.1 GCA_016870595.1 Actinomycetota bacterium | reverse complement strand
ACCCGCCCGAAGGTGACGGCGACAACCCGCCCGAAGGTGGCGGCGACGACCCGCCCGAAGGTGACGGCGACGACCCGCCGGCCGACCGGCCGCTGACCGGGCCGGCGAGCGCCTCCGTCCCGGAACCGATGCCGGCTACTTGAACCAGATGCGCTGGTACTCGCGGCTCTGGGGATGCGCCAGCAGCGCGACCATGGCCACGTCGAACATCAGCGTGAGGATGAGCGGGAACCCGAGGACCGCGGTCCCGTAGAGGGTCAGTAACAGGATCAGTCGGAACACCGACACCGCGAGACCGAGCGAGTAGCCCCAGCGGAGTTCGTTGGCGATGCCGTACCCGGCTGCGCCCATGAGGAGGGCCGCGACCATGAGCAGCGGCGTGAAGCTCAGGAAGTCGAACACCGCGCTGATGTAGAGCAGCACGGTGGCGATGTAGAGCGTCTGCGGCTGGTACTGGTTGACGAACTTGCGGTCGTTCACGCCCCCATTGTGGCCGCTGGCG
Source organism: Actinomycetota bacterium (assembly GCA_016870595.1). Taxonomy (GTDB): domain Bacteria; phylum Actinomycetota; class Acidimicrobiia; order IMCC26256; family PALSA-555; genus CAIUKV01. Next base: position 9,454 of record VGBI01000092.1, on the reverse strand, counting down.
CACCCGGAGCCGGGCGCGGGCCCCGGGCGGCGGCGGCCGGGGTGCCGACGCCATCGGGCAGGGGGACCGGGGTGCCGACGCCCCGGGCCCGGAGCTGCCCGCAGGCCGCGTCGATGTCGACGCCCCGGTTCCGGCGCACGGTCACCGTGACCCCCGGCCGGGCCAGCGCCGTGGCGAAGGCCCGGACCCGGCCCGACGAGGGGGTGCCACCGGAGAAGCCGGCGGTGGGGTTCAGCGGGATCAGGTTCACGTGGGCCCCACCCCGGCCCGGCCACGCGGCGAGGCGCCGACCGAGGGCCGTGGCCTGGTCGATGTGGTCGTTGACCCCGGGGATCACGGCGTACTCGAACGTGACCCGGCGTCCGCGGGTCGCGGCGAACTCGGCCGCGGCGTCGAGGACCTCGGCGATCGGGTAGCGCCGGTTCAGGGGCACGAGGGTGTCGCGCAGGGCGTCGTCGGGAGCGTGCAGCGACACCGCGAGGGTGACCGGCCACGGCTCGCCCGCGAGGCGCCGGATCCCGGGGACCACCCCCACCGTGCTCACGGTGATCTGGCGGGCCGACAGGCCGAGGTCGCCGTGGAGACGGTCGACGGCCGCCCGCACGGGGTCGTAGTTGGCGAGGGGCTCGCCCATGCCCATGAACACCACGTTGGTGACCCGCTGCGGGCACGCGTGCTGGGCCCGCACGACCTGCTCCACGATCTCGCCGGGGTCGAGGTGGCGGTCGAGGCCGGCCTGGCCGGTGGCGCAGAACGTGCACCCCATCGCGCACCCGGCCTGGGACGACACGCACACGGTGGCTCGGGTCGGGTGCCGCATGAGGACGGTCTCCACGTCGGCGCCGCCGCGCCGCGTCCGCCAGAGCCACTTCCGGGTCGCGCCGTCGGCGCTCTCGACCGAGGTCGCGACGTCGAGCGCCTCGGGGAGCGCCGCGGCCAGCGTCGCCCGCAACGCCCGGGGCAGGCTCGTGACCCGGTCGAGCGGTGACCGGGCTCCGTACAGGCCCGCCCACACCTGGTCGGCCCGGTAGCGGGGCTCGCCGAGCCCGGCCACGACCGCGGCCAGCGTCGCCCGGTCGACGCCGTAGCGGGTGGGCCCCGGCGTGCTCACGCGAGACCGGTGCCGTAGCAGCGGTCGACCCGGCTGGTGACGAACCCGAGGGCGCGGTAGAGGCCGACCGCCGCCGTGTTGGACGCGTCGACGAAGAGCATGCCCACCGCGATGCCGTGGTGGTGGAGGTGGTCGAGGCCCGTCACCGTGAGCGCCCGGCCCAGGCCCCGGCCCCGGTCGGCGGGGTCCACGCCGATGACGTAGATCTCGCCGAGGGCATGGGGCTCGTGGGGCGGAACCGGGGCGTGCACCTTGGTCCAGCAGAAGCCGGCCATGCGGCCGTCGTCGTCGGCCACGAGGAGCCCGGCCGGGTCGAACCACGCCTCGTCGAGGCGGCCGGCCAGCGTGGCGGCGGTCCAACCCCCCTGGTCGGGATCGGCGGCGAAGGCCCGGTTGTTGCACGCGAGCCAGTCGGCGTCGTCGGCCCCGGGGACGAAGGTCCGCAGCGTCACGCCGGGCGGCATCGGCGCCGGACCGGCCACCGGGAGCGGGACCCGCATCTGCCACAGCTCCCGCTCGACCTGCAGGCCCCGCCCGGCGGCGAGGGCGTCGGTGTCCACGTCGGCCCCGAACACCCACAGCGCGACCCGCGCCGCGCCCACGGTGCGGGCGTGGGCGATGCCGGCGTCGAGCAGCCGGCCGGGAACGGCGTCGTCGCGGTGGTCGGGGTGGACCGTCATCGCGAAGTCGACGACGAGCGGGTCGCCGGTGCGGCCGATCGCCCGGAGGTAGCCGACGGGCTCGGGGTCGGTTGGCGCGACGGCGACGAAGCCGACCGAGGCCGGCGCGGGGTCGGCGAGATCGCGCCAGACCGCGTCGCCGAGCGCCGGGTGCTCGTCGCGTCGCTCGGAGCGGTCGGCGAGGGCCCGGGCGACGGCCACCTCGGCCGTGGGATCGGTGGGGAGCGCACGGACCTCGACCACGGCGGCGAGGGTAGCGTCGGGCCGTGGCCGGCCCCGTGAAGCGAACCCCCGCGCGCGGGACCGGGGCGCTCGCGCCGAAGGGAGCGCAGGCGCAGGTGCCGAAGGCGGCCCGGGTGCAGGCGCCGAAGGTGGCCCGGGCACCCCGTGGCGCGCGGGCCCGGGCCGAGACGGTGCGGGCCCGCCTGGCCGAGGAGTACCCCGGGACCGCTCCCGACCTGTGCGCGCTCGTGCACGACACGCCGTTCGAGCTGCTCATCGCGACGATCCTGTCGGCGCAGTGCACCGACGAGATGGTGAACAAGGTCGTGCCGGCGGTGTTCGCCCGGTACCCGACGGCCGCCGAGCTCGCCGCGGCCGACCCGACCGAGCTCGAGGGGCTGGTGCACTCCACCGGGTTCTTCCGCTCCAAGGCCAAGAACCTGATCGGGATGGGGGCCGCGCTCGAGGAGCGCTTCGGCGGGGAGGTTCCCACCGAGCTCGACGACCTCGTGACGCTGCCCGGAGTCGGTCGCAAGACGGGCAACGTGATCCGCTCGGTCGCGTTCGACCTCCCCGGCCTGCCCGTCGACACCCACGTCGGGCGGTTGTCGGTGCGCCTCGGCCTGACCACCGAGACCGACCCGGTGAAGGCCGAGCACGCACTCAACGCGTTGGTGCCCCCCGAGGAGCGGGGGGCGTTCTCCCTGCGCCTGATCCTCCACGGACGTCAGGTGTGCGACGCCCGCCGCCCGCGCTGCGACGTGTGCTCCTGCAACGACGTCTGCCCGAGCGCGTTCAAGGTCTGATCCCCGGGTCGGCGGCGGGGTGCGACCGGGCTCGCCCCGGTCGGCGGCGGGTTGCGACCGGGCTCGCCCCGGTCGGCGGCGGGTCGGATCAGCCGAGGTGGTCGGTGGCCCGGTCGAGCTGGCGCCGGGCCGCGACGAGGGAGCGCTCGGCCGCGTACAGGTCGGCCGCGACCGCCGAGTCGGCGCTGTCGTCGTAGTGCTCGGCCACGGCCACGACCCGCCGGATCAGGTCGTCGACCTGCGCCCGCACGGTCGAGAGCTCGGCGAGGTCGGAGTCGTGGGTCACGGAGGCCGAGTATGCCCGCCCCCGGCCGGGTCGCGCCGGGGCGGCCCATCGCGGCGGCCCGCTGCGGCCCGGGCGAACGCCCCGCGGTCGGGCGGGTGGCCACGGTTACGATTCGGGGCCTCATGCTGGCCCGGTCCGACCTCCGCGGCGTGGCGGACCCGGGGTCCGCCCTGGCGCCCCCGCCCGACGATCCCGGGCCGCTCGACGCCGTGCGCGCCGTCCTCGCAGCCGTCCGGGAGCGGGGCGACGACGCCGTCCGGGAGTGCACCGCCCGCTTCGACGGCTGCCGGATCGACGACCTCCGGGTCGCCCCGCAGGAGGTCGACGCCGCTCGGGACGCGCTCCCAGCCCCGACCGTGGCCGCGCTCGAGGGCGCCCGAGACGCGATCGCCGCCTACCACACGGCCCAGCGCAGCGACGGCTTCACCGTGGTCCGCGACGGCGTGCGCTGCACCGAGCGGGTCGTGCCCGTCCGGCGGGCCGGGTGCTACGTGCCCGGGGGGCGCGCCGCCTACCCGTCGACGGTGCTGATGACCACCGTGCCCGCCCGCATCGCCGGAGTGGCCGAGGTCGCGCTGTGCGTCCCGCCGGGCCCCGACGGTCGGGTCGCCCCGGTGACGCTGGCGGCGGCGGCGGTGGCCGGCGTCGACGAGGTGTACCGGATCGGCGGGGCGCAGGCGATCGCCGCCCTCGCCTACGGCACCGAGTCGGTCCCGGCGGTCGACGTGGTCGTGGGTCCGGGCAACGCCTACGTGGCCCTCGCCAAGCGCGAGGTCGCGGGCGCCGGGCTCGTCGGCATCGACGGCTTCGCCGGACCGTCGGAGGTCGCGATCGTGGCCGACGCGGACGCCGACCCGGTCTGGGTCGCGGCCGACCTCATGGCCCAGGCCGAGCACGGCCCCGGCGGCGCCGCCGTCCTCGTGACCTGGGACCCCGCGGTGCTCGACGCCGTCGACGCCGCGATCGGCGACCTGCTCGCCTCCGCGCCGCGTCGGGCCGACATCGAGGCCACGCTCGGCGCGGGTGGGCGCGCGCTGCTCGTGGACGACGCCGACGCCGCCGTCCGGGTCGTCGACGCGCTCGCGCCCGAGCACCTCGAGCTCGTGTGTGCCGACGCCGACGCGCTGTCGGGCCGGATCCGCAACGCGGGCGCGATCTTCGTCGGGCCCTACGCGCCCGCGGCGCTGGGCGACTACGTCGCCGGCGTGAACCACGTGCTGCCCACGGCGCGCGCCGCCCGCTTCACCGGTGCCCTGCGGGTCGACACCTTCTGCAAGCACGTCCACGTGGTGACCACCGACGCCGCCGGGCTGGGTGCGGTCGCGGGGACCCTCGTGGCCCTCGCCGAGGCCGAGGGCCTGGCCGAGCACGCCCGCTCGGTCCGTCTCCGACTCGCCGACCCGGGGGCGGGGCCGTGAGCCTGCCCGCGCCCCGGGGCGACCTCGCCGCGCTCGAGGGCTACCACTCGCCCCAGCTCGACGTCGACGTGCGGCTCAACACCAACGAGAGCCCGTTCGCGCCGCCCGCGGCCTTCGTCGATTCCTGGCTCGCGACGCTCGCCGCGGTCCCGCTGCACCGGTACCCCGACCGGGGCGCGGGCGCGCTGCGCGCAGCCATCGCCGCGCACGTCGGGCAGCCCCCCGAGCGGGTGTTCGCGGCGAACGGGTCCAATGAGATCCTCCAGACCCTCCTCCTCGCCTACGGCGGACCGGGACGGCGCGCCCTGGTGTTCGAGCCGACCTACGCGCTCCACGCGCACATCGGCCGGATCACCGGCACCGGCGTCGTCGCCGGGGAGCGCACGGCCGACTTCCGCATCTCGCCGACCGAGGCGGGGCTGCTCATCGCGGCGGTGCGACCGGCGGTCGTGTTCGTGTGCAGCCCCAACAACCCGACCGGCACCGTCGAGGACCGTGCGACGGTCGAGGCGCTGCTGGCCGCGGTGCTCGACCACGGGTCGACCGGTCCGCGAGCGCCCGGGCTCCTCGTGGTCGACGAGGCCTACGGCGAGTTCGCCGACTTCAGCGCGCTCGCGCTCGTGGCCGACGACCGACCGCTGGTCGTCAGCCGCACCTACTCCAAGGTCTGGTCGCTCGCCGCGCTGCGCCTCGGGTTCTGCGTCGCCCCGGCTCCCGTGGTCGCCGACCTGGAGCGGGTGGTCCTGCCGTACCACCTGTCGGCCGCGACCCAGGCGGCCGGGGTCGCTGCGCTCGCCTTCCGCGACGAGATGGCCGAGCGGGTGGGCGCGCTCGTGGCCGAGCGCCACCGGCTGACCGAGGCGCTGGGCCGACTGCCCGGCCTGACCGTGCACCCGTCGGGGGCGAACTTCGTGCTGGTCACGCCGGCGACCGACGGGCACGCGGTCTGGCAGCGGATGGTCGACCGGGGGGTGCTGGTGCGCGACTTCTCGCGTTGGCCCCGGCTCACGAACTGCCTGCGGATCACCGTCGGCACCCCCGAGGAGAACGACCGTTGCATCACTGCGCTTCGCGAGAGCCTGGAGGAGTCATGACCGTCCGCCGAGCGACCCAGCGTCGCGAGACCAAGGAGACCACCGTCGAGATCACCCTGGTGATCGACGGCGGCGGTGACGCCCGTGCGTCCACGGGCATCCCGTTCTTCGACCACATGCTGGAGCAGCTGGGCAAGCACGGCGGCTTCGACCTCGCGGTCGAGGCCACCGGCGACCTCGAGGTCGACACCCACCACACCGTCGAGGACGTCGGCATCGTGCTCGGGTCCGTGCTGAAGTCGGCCCTGGGCGACAAGGCCGGTGTCCGGCGGTTCGCCGACGCGCTGGTCCCGCTCGACGAGGCTCTCGTCCAGGTCGCGCTCGACCTCTCGGGTCGGCCCTTCGTCGTCTACGAGGTGGACCCGGTCGCCGAGTGGATCGGCACCTTCGACCCGCAGCTGTGCGAGGAGTTCTGGCGCGCCGTCGCGTTCGCCGCCGGGATCACCCTGCACATCCGCTCCCTCGCCGGCGTCAACGGGCATCACGTGATCGAGGCGTCGTTCAAGGGGGTGGCGCGGGCGCTGCGCGACGCCGTGCGGATCGAGGGCACCGCGGTGCCGTCGACCAAGGGCTCCCTCTAGGTGGATCTCTATCCAGCGATCGACCTCCGGGGCGGTCGTTGCGTCCGGCTGCACCAGGGTGACTTCGCGGCCGAGACCGTCTACGACGACGATCCGGTGGGGGTGGCCCGGGCGTTCGCCGAGGCGGGGGCGGGCTGGATCCACGTGGTGGACCTCGACGCGGCGCGGACCGGGGAGCCCGCCAACCTCGCCGTCGTGGAGGCGATCGTCGCCGCGGTGTCCTGTGCGGTCGAGGTCGGGGGTGGGGTCCGCAGCCCGGCCGCCGCGGCCGCGCTGCTGGACGTCGGGGTCGACCGGGTGATCGTCGGGACCGCCGCGGTCGAGCAGCCCGAGGTGGTCGACGGGCTCTGCACCCGCCACCCGGGCCGGATCGCGGTCGGGCTCGACGCCCGGGGCCGGGAGGTCGCCGTGCGGGGGTGGGTCGCCGGCAGCGGCGCCGATCTCCTCGACCTCGCCCGGCGGTTCGAGGACGCCGGCGTTGCCGCCCTCGTGGTCACCGAGATCGCGCGCGACGGCACCATGACCGGGCCCGACCTCGGGCAGCTGCGGGCGGTGCTCGAGGTCACCGCCACCCCGGTGGTGGCCAGCGGCGGCGTCGGTGGGCTTCCTGACCTCGAGGCCCTGGCCGGTCTGACGGTGACCGGACCCGACGGTGCGGTACGCCGACTCGCCGGCGCGATCGCCGGGCGGGCGATCTACGAGGGTCGGTTCACCGTGGCCGAGGCCCTCGCCGTCCTCGGCGCCTGACCGGGACGCCGCGCTACCGTCGCGACAGCGGTCGCACCCGGGCGGGACCGGGGTGACTGGGACGGCCAGTTCGGGACGACCAGTTCGGGACGACCAGTTCGGGACGACCGGGAGGCGAGATGGACGAGACCGGGGTGAACGAAGCGTTCTTCCGGCGGTACCGCGAGCTGCTCGACGCCGAGGACGGTGCCTTCGACGAGTTGGAGCACGCCTACGAGGACGGCGACCGGGCCCACTGGGCGGACGACTTCGCCGCGTGGCGTCAGGCGGCCGAGCGGCGCGTGGCCTTCCTCTCCCGCGAGGGGATCGGCACGGCACCGTCGGCCTGAGCGACGGGTGTGGTGCGCGCGGATCAGGCGTCGGCGACGCCGAGCGCGTCGAGCAGGAACGCGAGGACGAAGGCCTCGTCGCGCCAGGCGTCGTAGCGGCCCGACGGACCCGAGTGCCCGGCGCCCATCTCGGTGCGCAGGAGCAGGGGCCGGGTGCCGGTGCCGGTGGCCCGGAGGCGGGCCACCCACTTCGCGGGCTCCCAGTACTGGACCCGGGGATCGTGGAGTCCGGCCGTCACGAGGAGGGCCGGGTGGTCCCGGCGCTCCACGTTGTCGACGGGGGAGTACGACTTCATGTAGCGGTAGACCTCGGGGTCCTCGAGCGGGTTCCCCCACTCCTCCCACTCGGTGACCGTGAGCGGGAGGGCCGGGTCGAGGATGGTCGTGAGGCAGTCGACGAACGGCACCTCGGCCACGACCGCCCCGAACTGCTCGGGGGCGAGATTGACCACCGCGCCCATGAGCAGGCCCCCTGCGCTCCCGCCGCGCGCGGCCGTGCGGGCGGGGCGGGTGTACCCGCGCTCCACGAGGTGCTCGGCGCAGGCGACGAAGTCGGTGAACGTGTTGCGCTTGTGCAGCAGCTTGCCCTCGTCGTACCACCGGCGACCGCACTCCCCGCCGCCCCGGACGTGGGCGATCGCGAAGACGGCCCCACGGTCGAGCAGGCTCAGACGGGCCGACGAGAACGTCGGGTCGATCGAGATCTCGTACGCGCCGTAGCCGTACAGGAGCAACGGGGCCGAGCCGTCGCGGACGAGGTCGTGCCGGTGCACGATCGAGACGGGGATCCGGATGCCGTCGGGGGCGACCGCCCACTCGCGGGTGCTGGTGAGGGTGGTGGGGTCGTAGCCGCGGACCGGCGTGGCCCGGACCAGGGTGAGGTCCCGGGTCGCGACGTCGTAGTCGTAGCTCGACGGCGGGGTGACGAGGGACGAGTACTCGATGCGGACCCGGGTGGTGTCGTACTCGGGGGTCGCGCCGAGGCCGGCCGCGTACACCACGTCAGGCATCGACACGAGGTGCTCGGCGCCGTCGGCGAGGTCGATGACGCGGAGGCGGGCCAGCGCGTCGGCCCGCTCGGAGCACACGAGGTGGCCCGCGAAGGCGTCGACGCCGTCGAGGCGCACGTCTGCCCGGTGGGGGAGCACTTCGGCCCAGGCCTCCCGGCCCGGGGTCGCGGTGGGTGTCACCATGAGCCGGAAGTCGGGCGCGTCGTCGTTGGTCAGGACGAAGAACCGGCTGCCGGTGGCGTCGGAGTGGTGGTGCTCGACGTGGTACTCGACGCCGTCCCGGCGGGGCTCCAGCACCGTGAGGGGCGCCGTGGGGTCGGCGGAGGCGACGAACCAGACCTCGGTCGTCAGCTTGGACCCGGAGGTCACGACCACGACCCGTCCGCTGCGGCTGCGCTCGACCCCGACGTAGAAGCGCTCGTCGGCCTCCTCGAACACCAGGACGTCGTCGGTGGTGGGCGTGCCGAGTCGGTGCCGCCAGACCTGCCACGGGCGCATGGCCTCGTCGGTGCGGGTGTAGAAGAGCGTCACGCCGTCGTCGGCCCACGCGACCCCGTAGTAGGTGTCGGGGATCGCGTCCGGATGATCGAGGCCCGTGGTGAGGTCGCGGACCCGCAGCGTGTAGCGCTCCCCGCCGGTGTGGTCGACCGAGTGGGCGAGGAGGCGCTGGTCCGGGGACAGCGCGAACGCGCCGAGGGCGAAGTAGGGCCCCTTGCCGGCGAGCCCGTTCTCGTCGAGCACCACGGTCTCGCCCGGCGCGGTTCCGGGCTCGGCCTCGGGGTCGGGTGCACCGGGGGTGCCGGCCGGGCGGCGGCAGTGCACCGGGTACTGCAACCCCGCCCGGGTGCGCGAGAAGTACTCGTGGGCCCCGTGGCGGACGGGGGCCGACGCGTCGGTCTCGCGGATGCGCCCGCGGATCTCCTCGAACAGGCGGTCCCGAAGGGGGGCGAGGGGGGCCGTGACCGCGTCGGTGTACGCGTTCTCGGCCTCGAGGTAGGCCCGGACCTCGGGGTCGTCGCGCTCGCGCAGCCAGTACCAGTCGTCGGTGCGCGTGTCGCCGTGGTGGCGCAGCGCCGTGGGTCGGCGGGGCGCCGCCGGCGGGACGGGGGCGGGCGTCGGTGCGGCCATCGGGTTCCGGATCATGGCACGCCGCCGCACGGGGAGGCGGGA
>VGBI01000091.1 GCA_016870595.1 Actinomycetota bacterium | reverse complement strand
CCGCGAGGATGCCCATGCGGTCGATGCCGACGCCGGCGTCGGCGAGGGCCCCGAGGGCGGCCTCGGCGGCGAGGTCGACCGAGTCCTTGTCGGGGTGCTTGCCGAACTTGGTCATCGTGATCCCGAGGATCCAGACCTCGTCACTCATCGTGGGCGTCCTCTCGTTCAGGGGCGGGCGGCGGATCGGGGCTGGGAGCAGATCAGGGATGCGAGCAGATCAGGGAAAGGAGCTGATCCAGGAAGGGAGCAGATCCGGGGTGGCGACGCGCAATCAGGCCGGCTCGAAGCCGAAGCCGATGGCCTCGGTGCCCTCGCTGTCGGCACCGATGGGGAACGCGGCGAGGCGCACCGGCATCCCGAGCCTGACTGCCTCGGGCGTGGGCTCCACGTTGACGATGTTGGCCCGCACCGAGGTGCCGGCGCAGTCGACCACCCCGGCCACGTACGGCGTGGGGATCCCGGGCGCCGCGAAGGTCACGATCGTGAACGTGCGCAGCGTGCCCTCGGTGGCGATCTCGGCGGTGCCGAAGTCGGTGCCGCCGCACGAGGCGCACGCGTTGCGGCGGTCGAAGTACCGGGCTCCGCACGCGCGGCACTCGTGGGCCACGAGGTGGGGACGGTCGCCGAGGACGAGGTAGTCGACGAGGGGGATCTGTGCAGGCACGCCGCCTCCGCGGGGATCTGGGGTCGATGCAGTTTCTCGGGGTCGCCGAACGCTAGCCCGTCCCGCCGACCCCAAGCCGCCCCGGCGACTGCTCCGCTTCCTGCCGCTACTTCTTCTTCTTGTTCTTGTTCTTGCTCTTGTGCTTCTTGGAGCCCTTGGTGGCGGCCTTGGCGTCGCCGTCCGACTTGCGGCGGAGGAGCTTGCGGCGCCCGCCCCGGTCGAGCTCGGCCAGGATGTCGGGGGCGGCCGCGTTCACGATCTCCTCGGCCTCGTCGAGCAGGGCCGCGATGCTGGCGTCGTCGGCGGTGACGGGCGCGGGCTCGGCCGGGGTGACCGCACTGGCGAGGCTCCCGTACTGCCAGCCGATGTCGATGCGGCGCAGCTCGAAGGCGGCGCAGTCCTCGGGGCAGCGCCACGGGGCCTCGGGCGCGAGGTCGAGGCGGCACTTGCGCACCACCTCACCCGATGCGTAGGTCCGGCTGTCGAAGTGGCGGCAGTCGCTGCGCATGGCCATGACGCCATTCTGGCCGATCCGGCCCGTGCCGGGGCACCGAGACGGCCGCGCCGGGGAGCCGGGGAGCCGCGACGGCCACCCGGCGGGGATCAGTCCCGGTACTCGTCGAGCCAGTCGGCCGACCGCTCGAGCAGGTACCGGCTCACCGCCAGGCAGCGGTCGAGCAGCTCGCAGGTCACGGCGTCGCCGTCCCGGATGTGCAGGAGCGACAGGTGCCGGCGGGCCACCACCCGCAGCGCCCGCTCGGGCGCCTCGGTCGCCTCGGGGATCGAGTCGATGGCCGAGACCTCGAGCGGAAGGTCGGGGCCGCCGATCCCGGCCAGGTCGGTGGCGAGGACCAGCAGGTCGGGTGGGTGGCGCAGCGGCGGCAGCCCCCAGGTGAACACGAGGGGAAAGAAGAACCGGTCGGGCGGATCCTCCCCGTCGGCCAGCTCGATCACGGCGTCCTCGAAGCCGAGGAGCACCCGGGGGTCGATCTCGAGCGCGAGGTACAGGTCGACCGGGCCCTCGCAACCCTCCTCGGGGTGAGCGTCGACCTCCCAGGTCTGGCGCAGCGAGTAGCTCTCGACGAAGTGGCGCTCGTCGTGGACGTGGAAGCCGTGCTCGACCGCGTGGTCCTTGAGGTCGGCCACGAACCCGGCGACGTCGATGACCGCCACTCAGGCCCCCTCGTCGGCCCCGTCGGAGTCGGGCAGCTCGGCGATCTGCCGGGCGAGGGTGCGGAACGCCCGTCCCCGGTGCGAGATCGCGTGCTTCTCGGGGGCGGTGAGCTCGGCGAACGTGACCCCGGACCTCTCGGCCGGGGCGAAGACCGCGTCGTATCCGAAGCCGCCGTCGCCGCGGGCCTCGGTGGTGATGTGGCCCTCCACCGCGCCGTACGCGACGAGCTCACGCCCGTCGGGCCAGCGGGCGATCGCGACGGTGACGAAGCGGGCCCGCCGGTCGTCGGTGGTGACCTCGGTCATCTGCGCGAGCAGGTGCGCGCAGTTGTCGGCGTAGGTGGCGTCGGGTCCGGCGAAGCGGGCCGAGTGCACGCCGGGTGCACCGCCGAGCGCATCGACCTCGAGGCCGGTGTCGTCGGCGATCGTGGGCGACCCGGTGGCGGCGACGAGCGCGACGGCCTTGAGCCGGGCGTTGTCCTCGAGGGTGGCTGCGTCCTCGACCACGTCGGGGACGTCGGTCGGCCGCGGGGTGAGCGTGATCCCCACCCCGGCCGCGGCGAGGATCTCGGCGATCTCGGCGGCCTTGTCGGGGTTCGCGGTGGCGAGCACGAAGCACTCGGGCACCGGGCCCGGCGCGCTCACGCCGACGCCACCGGGCGACGGCTCGGCGGCTCGGCGAGCACCGCCCGCTGGAGGGCGAAGATCTCGCCGATCCCCTGCTCGGCGAGGCCGAGGAGGTCGTCGAGCTCGGACCGGCTGAACGGGGTGCCCTCGGCGGTGCCCTGCACCTCGACGAAGCGCCCGGACCCGGTCATGACGACGTTCATGTCGACCTCGGCCCGGACGTCCTCGGAGTACTCGAGGTCGAGGTACGCGAGCGCGTCGACGACCCCGACCGAGATCGCGCCGCACTGGTCGGCGACCGGGTGGGCGGCGAGGATGCGGGCGTCGACCAGGCGGGTGCAGGCGTCGTGGAGCGCCACGTACCCGCCGCAGATCGCCGCGGTGCGGGTGCCCCCGTCGGCCTGGAGGACGTCGCAGTCGATGGTGATCTGCACCTCGCCCATGGTCTCGAGGTCGGTCACCGCCCGCAGCGACCGCCCGATGAGACGCTGGATCTCCTGGGTCCGCCCAGACGGGCGGCCCTTCTGGGCCTCGCGGGCGACCCGCTCGGCGGTCGACCCCGGCAGCATGGAGTACTCGGCGGTCACCCAGCCCCGGCCCGACCCCCGCATCCACGGGGGCACCCGGGTCTCGACCGATGCGGTGCACAGCACCCAGGTCCGGCCGAACTCCACCAGCACGGAGCCGGCGGCGAACTCCGTGTAGTCGCGGGTGAAGGCGATGGGCCGCAGGTCGCCCGGCTCGCGTCCGTCTCGTCGCATGGAAACTGTCTACACCCGCCAGGTCGCGCCCGGCGTAGCCAGGGCGACCGGGGCGCCGAAGGCCTCCGACCCTTGCGCGACGGCCGCCGCCGGGTCGGTGCCGGGCCACAGGTGGGTGAGGACCACGGCGTGGGCGCCCGCAGCCCGGGCGGCCCGGCCCGCCTCGGTGGCGGTCAGGTGGTGGGGCGAACGCCGGACCGGGCCACCTGCGCCACTCCCCGCCCCGCCCAGGTACGAGGCCTCGGACAGCACGAGGTCGGCTGCGGATCCGAAGGCGTCGACCGACCAGGCCGGACCGGTGTCGGCCGTGTACACGAGGCGCCGGCCCTCGGCGGCGGCCTCGACCGCGAAGGTCGGCGGCGGGTGGTCGGTGCGCGAGAAGCGCAGGGTGATGCCGTCCGACCCGGCCGGGCCGCCGATCACGACCCGGCTGGCGTCGTCGATCGCGTGCCAGACGAAGGTGCCGCGCCAACCGCCCCGGACGAGGTGCCCGAGCCGGGCGTCGATGCCGGCCGGGCCGTAGACCGGGAAGCCGGTCCGGTCGGCGCCGTAGCGGAGGGCCACGTGCAGGCCGTAGACGTCGACGCAGTGGTCGGGGTGCTCGTGGGTGATCACGAGCGCGTCGAGGTCGTGGAGGGCGACGTGCTCCTGGAGCCGCGCGAAGGTGCCGTTGCCGCAGTCGATCCAGATCGCGGTGCCACCGTGACGGACCAGGTACCCGCTGCACGCGTGGTCCGGGGGCGCGCCGTACGAGCCCGAGCACCCGAGAACGGTCAGGTCCACGACCACGCCTCCACGGCGTCGACCTCGGGTCCGAGGAACCGGGTGCCGAGCGCCCGGAAGGTGGCGGTGTCGCCGCTGGTGACGAACCCGTGCCGGGTCGGGGCACCCGCGGGTGCGGCGAGCCCGTGCGCCTCGACCAGCGCCCGCACGCTGAACGCGGTCTCGTCGGCGCTCGAGATGAGCACGACGTCGGGCCCCATGACGTCGCCGATCGTGCGGGCGAGCAGCGGATAGTGCGTGCACCCGAGCACCAGCGTGTCGACCTCGGCCGCGCGCACGGGGGCGAGCAGACGCTCGGCGAGCACGTGGACCTGGTCGCTGTGCACGTCGCCCGACTCGACGAACTCCACGAATCCGGGGCAGGCCGCACAGGTGAGGTCGATCGGCCCGGCCAGCGCGTCGGCCGCCCGCTGGTAGGCCCCCGACGCGATGGTGCCCACGGTGCCGATCACCCCGACCCGCCCGGTGCGGGTGGCCCGGGCCGCCGCGGTGAGCCCGGGCTCGATGACCCCGAGGACCGGGATCGCGAGCCGGTCACGCAGCACGTCGAGGGCGACCGCCGTCGCGCTGTTGCACGCGACCACGAGGAGCTTGGCGTCGCGGGCGACGAGCAGGTCGGCGATCTCGAGCGCGTACCGCCGGACCTCGTCGTGGGGCTTGGGCCCGTAGGGGAAGCGTCCGGTGTCGCCGAAGTACAGCAGCGGCTCGTCGGGCAGCAGGTCGATGATCGACCGCAGCACGGTGAGGCCACCGAGCCCCGAGTCGAACACGCCGATGGGCCGGGTCGGGCCCGGGTCGCCGGGTCCCGGGCCGGGCCGGGTCGCCCCCGGGCTCACGTGGGGTCGTCGGCCCCCGCCGCCGCGGCGCGGGTGAGCCGGTCGGCGACGGCGGCACCGAGGCCGACCGCGGGTGGGGCGACCACGAGGAGATCGTCGAGGCCGCGGGCGTCGGCCTCCCGGAGGCGGGCGTAGACCACCCGCGCATATTCGTCGGCATCGGCGGGTGGAGCGAGGATCTCCACCGCGTCGGGCAGTCCGGCCGGCACCACCAGCGCCAGCACCCCCACCCGGCGCCCCGTCCCGAGCAGCCGGTGGGCGAGCCCGACCGGGTCGACACCCGGACCGACGCCCGGGAAGGCACCGGGGTCGGGCGCGGGCGCCCCCGGCCCGGCGGCCACGAGGTGCACCCGGGCCCGGGGGGCGTAGTGGGCCGGGAGGGTGCCGGGGGCGGCGATGGCGCCCCGGTCCTGCACCGAGACCGGGTGGCCGAGCACCGCCTCGATCCGCTCCCGGGGGACCCCCCCGACCCGGGCGATCACCGGCTCGGGGCCGGTGCAGTCGACGATGGTCGACTCCACCCCGACCCGGCACGGCCCACCGTCGAGCACGCAGTCGACGTCGGCGCCCAGGTCGGCCCGCACGTCGGCCGCGGTGGTCGGGCTCACCCGCCCGAACCGGTTGGCCGACGGCGCCGCGATCCCACCGCCGAAGGCGCGCAGCAGGGCGAGCGCGACCGGTTGGTCGGGGACCCGCAGCCCCACGGTCGGCCGTCCGCCGGTCACCGCGTCGGGCACCCGGTCGCGTCGGCGCAGCACCAGCGTGAGCGGCCCGGGCCAGCACGCGTCGGCGAGTCGCCGCGCGGCGTCGGGCACCGCGGCGGCCCAGTCGGCGAGAGCGGCTGCGTCGGCGAGGTGCACGATGACCGGGTGGTCGGTCGGACGGCCCTTGACCGCGTAGAGCCGGGCCAACGCGTCGACGTCGGTGGCGTCGGCACCGAGTCCGTAGACGGTCTCGGTCGGGAAGGCAACGAGCCCGCCCCGCCGCAGCACCGCCACCGCCGCGGCGATCTCCTCGGGCCCGGGGTCCGGCACGCCCGGCACCACGGCTCCGGGCGACCCGGGAGTCACCACCGGGGGTGCACCAGGAACCCGGCGCGCCCCGGGGGCTGCGAGATCACCACCGGGAGATCACCACCGGGGGATCACCAGTAGTTGATCCGGGTGGCCCGCTCGGTGACGACCTCGAGGTCATCGGTCCAGGCCCCCGACGAGAGGTACTTCCAGCCACCGTCGGGCAGCAGGGTCACGATCGTGCCCCGCTCCAGCTCGGCGGCCGCCTTCACGGCCCCGGCCACCGCGGCGCCGGCCGAGATGCCCGCGAACACACCGCACTCCTCGGTGAGCCGGCGGACCCACTGGATCGACTCGCGCGGCCGCACGATGAGCTTGCGGTCGAGGATCCCGGCGTCGAAGATCGGTGGGACGAACCCGTCGTCGAGCGAGCGCAGGCCCTGGACCAGCTCGCCCGAGGGCGGCTCCACCGCGATCACCTTGACCGCCGGGTTCTGCTCCTTGAGGTAGCGACCGACCCCCATCAGGGTGCCGCTGGTGCCGAGGCCGGCCACGAACACGTCGATCTCGGGGCAGTCGCGCCAGATCTCGGGCCCGGTGCCCTCGTAGTGCGCGAGCGGGTTGGCCGGGTTGCCGTACTGGAACAGCATCTTGAGCGACGGGTCCTCGGCGGCGAGCTTCTCGGCGAGCCGGATCCCGCCGTTCGAGCCCTCCTCCCCCGGCGAGAGCACGATCTCGGCACCGAAGATCTCGAGCAGCTGGCGACGCTCGATCGACACGTTGTCGGGCATGACCACCCGCAGGTGGTAGCCCCGCAGCTTCGCCACCAAGGCCAGGCCGATGCCGGTGTTCCCCGACGACGGCTCGATGATGGTGTCGCCCGGGGCGAGCAGGCCGTCGCGCTCGGCCATCTCGACCATCTTCAGGGCGATCCGGTCCTTGGCCGAGCCCCCGGGGTTCTGGCCCTCGAGCTTGGCGTAGATGCGGACGTCGGGATTCGGCGAGAGCGCGTGGATCCCGACGAGCGGCGTGTCGCCGATCAGCCCGAGGACCGACTCGTGCTTCACCCCGCCCCGCCGGCCACCGCCGGGAGGATGGCGATCTCGTCGCCGTCGGACACCGGGGTGCCCAACTGCTCGAGGTACCGGATGTCGTCGTCGTTGCGGTAGACGTTGACGAAGCGGTGCAGCTCGCCGTCCTCACCGATGAGGTTCGCGGCCATGCCCGGGTAGCGGGCGATGAGCCCCTGGAACACCTCGCCGACCGTGGCCCCCTCCGCCTCGACCGACGACGCGCCGTCGGCATGGGCGCGCAGAAGGGTGGGCAGGATCACGGTGGCGGCCATGCCCCGATGGTACCCACTGCGCGATCGCGCTCCTCCCGATCGCGGCCCGTCAGGGCGCCCGGGCGGCCGACGAGCGGTGGTCCGGCCGGTGGGCGGCACGCTCGAGCGAGAGGCCGTCGGGCCGGTTGGGATTGCCGGTGAGCACCAGCTCCCCGTGGGGGACGAGAAGGCGGTGGTGCCGGGCGCACACGCTGACGAGGTTGTCGAAGGCGTCGGTGCCGCCCCAGGACCGGGGGACCATGTGGTGGACCTGGAGTCCGTGGCCCTCGCCGCAGCCCGGCCACCGGCAGTGGCCGTCGCGGGCGCGCACCACCCGGGTGGTCTTGGCCGGCAGGGCCGTGTGGGCCCGACCCACCGTGATCACGGCGCCGTGCTCGTCGCACAGGACTGCCTCGATGCTGGCGTTGGCCCGGAGCTGCTCGACCGTCTCGTCGGCGAGGAGGACACCCGGGCCGACGACCTCGGCCGGACCGGTGGGCGGGACCTGCACCACGACCTTGGGGACGATCCCGGCGGCGGGGCCGTCGGCATGGCCCTGGGCCCGCTCGACCAGCGCGATGAGGGCATCGGCGGCCCGTTGGGGCCGGGGCGCCCAGGGCCGGCCGGGCTCGGGCCGGAGCCGCCCGCAGATCTGGTCGATGGCGCTCTCGAACGCGGCCCCGGCGAGATCGGGCAGCGCGAAGCGCCCGGTGCACATGCCGGTGCGCGCGTCCCACCAGAAGCGCAGCTCCCGGGACTCCCAACGCCGGCGTGACTCCTCGACCGTGGGGGTGCGACGGGCCCGGACCATCCGGGCGAGATCGGCCGGCGCGCACTGCGGAGCCCGGGCCGCCCACTCGGCGTCGGTCGCGGCATCGGCGAGGTGCACCACCGAGGCCAGCTGGGTGGCGCTCAGGTGCCCCTCGGCGGCGGCCGCGGCGACCTGGGGAAGCTCGTCGAGCATGCGGGCGGTCTCGACGCTCTCGCGCACCTCGCGCACGCTCACCCCGTCGGCGGTGGCGGTGGCGTCGTCGATGGCGTGGCGCTCGTCGAGGATCCGGGTGATGGCCAGGCGCCGGAGGTGCCACCGGCGCTCCTCCCGGACCGCCTCGGCCCGCGCCTCGTGCAGCCACTCCAGGGAGTGGTGGCGCAGCTCGTGGAGCTCGGCGGACCAGTCGAACATGGTCCGATCATGACGGAGGGGTGTGACGGTGACCCGGGTCCGGATCAGCGCCGCCGGTAGGGCCCACCGCGGAGGCGGGCCGACGCCATGCGACAACCCTCCGCGCTCAGCTCCGGATGCGCGGCGAGGAACGCACGCACCTCGCCCGGCGCCGCGGTCGAGAGCTCCCGCAGCAGCCAGCCCGGACCGGTGTGGGCGAAGCGGTCGTCGAGCTCCAGGCTCCGGGCGCACACCCCGAGGACGAGCGGGACGAACCCGTCGAACGGTGGTGCGCCGGCCGACCCCACGAACGCCACGACCGCACCTCGGCGCGACCAGAGCCCCGGGGCGTCGGCCCACCGGGCCACGCGCGCCGACCGTGCCGC
Source organism: Actinomycetota bacterium (assembly GCA_016870595.1). Lineage (GTDB taxonomy): Bacteria > Actinomycetota > Acidimicrobiia > IMCC26256 > PALSA-555 > CAIUKV01. The sequence goes on along the minus strand of VGBI01000091.1, from coordinate 1,258 downwards.
GATCCGGTCGGGCCGGGCGATGAGGTAGGCGTGCACCGCCTTGGTCGCGTACCAGTCCACGACGTTCCAGTCGGCGAGGTCGCCACGCGCCAGCGGCGCGCCGAGCGCGGTGGCGTGCCGGTCGGCGAGGCGCGGCGCGAGGTGCTCGGCGATCAGCAGGACCCCCGCCAGCTTGTCCTCGGTGGCCTCCGCCCCGAACCAGCCGAGGGCCAGCTCGAGCACGGCGTCGGGACCGTGCCGGTCGAGAGCCCGGTCGGCCCAGACCGTCCGGACCACCCGCCGGACCCCGGCCATGGGCACGCCCCGGAACACCGCCTGGCCCTTGAGGTACCGCGTCCAGTGGTCACGGGTCCCCGGGTCGGACCGGGCGACGAGCCCGTCGACCATCTGCGCCGTGGCGGCGGCGCGCCAGTCCGCGACCATCCGGCTCAGGCGACCGCGACCCCGAGCTCGGTGATCACCTCGTCGCGGATCCGGTAGGCACGCAGGGCGGGCTCACCGTGGCGCAGGCTCACCAGCACGTAGATCCAGGCCGGGTCGACCGCCTGACGGACGTCGGTGGGTGACGGGTACGCGGCGGTGTGGGTGTGGGAGTGCCACACGCCGACGATCTCGTGGCCCGCGGCGTCGGCGGTGCGCATGGCCCGGAGCAGGTCACGCGGCTCCACCGTGTAGTTGCGGGCCGAGGCGTCGGCGTTGCGGCACGGGTGGACCCCCCCGACCTCGCCCGTCGGCTCACCCCCGACCATCGGTCCCGTGAGCATGCCGCACGCCTCGTCGGGGAGCCCGTCGAGGCAGTGGGCGACGATCACCCGGTACTGCTCGAGCGAGAGCCGCAGGACGGGTGCGGCGGGGGCGGGGGCGGCGGCAGCGGGCACCGGTCAGACGCCCGCCTCGGCCTCCTGGATCGCCCGCCACACCCGCTCGGCCGTGAACGGCATGTCGAGGTGGGTGATCCCGAGGTGCGACAGCGCGTCGACCACGGCGTTCTGCACCGCCGGGGTCGATCCGATGGTGGCCGACTCGCCGATCCCCTTCGCGCCGAGCGGGTTGCGCGGCGTGGGGGTCTCGGTGTTCGACGCCTCGAAGCTGGGGAACTCCGCTGCGCTCGGCATGGCGTAGTCCATGAGGTTGCCGGTGAGCGGGTTGCCGTCCTCGTCGTAGACGACCTGCTCGTAGAGCGCCTGGGCGACGCCCTGCGCGATCCCCCCGTGCTGCTGCCCACGCACGAGCACCGGGTTGATGATGCGGCCGCAGT
>VGBI01000090.1 GCA_016870595.1 Actinomycetota bacterium | reverse complement strand
GGGGGCGGTCGGGGGGTGGGACATGGGTCCGATCGGGGATCGTGGGAACGAGGAACGAGTAAATCTGCCAACGAATGGTAGCGGCAACCATGGGTATAGCAAACGATTAGCCGTTGATAGGGTATGCTCGGCGCATGGAGTCCGGCGGGGCGGCCACGCTCGACGTCACCCACGACAACCTCACGGCGCTGATCCGGCTCGTGGGCCTCTACCGCCGCACGTTCACGGACCTGCTCGCCCGCCAGCCCTGGGTGGTCGAGAGTGGCGCCAAGCCCGGCACCTACGGGGTGCTTAACGTCGTCGGCCAGCGGGGCCCGGTCTCCCAGCGCGAGGTCTGCGACGTGCTCGGGGTCCACCCCTCCGACATGGTCGACCACATGGACCTGATCGAGCGCCAGGGCTGGGTCGAGCGGCGCCGCGACCCGGTCGACCGGCGCCGCTACCAGTTGACCCTCACCGCCGAGGGTCGCCGGGTCCTGGGCCGCTTCGACGCAGTCGCGGCCGAGGCCGAGGCGGTCGTGCTGCAGCCGCTGCGCGGCGCCGAGCGGCGCACGCTCCTGGAGCTGGTGGCCAAGGCCGTCGCGGCCCAGACCTGACGCGGGCCCGAAGGTCCCGACCCGCACGATCCTCCCGACGAGCGTCTGGCGCCTCAGGGCGCCTGACAGTGCGGGCACCAGTAGGTGGACCGGGGTGGGTCGCCGAGCACGAACCGCTCGACCGGGGTCCGACACCGTCGGCACGGCCGCCCGGCCCGCCCGTAGACCGCGAGGCCCTCGGGCACGGTGCGCCGGGGCCCCGGGCGCAGGTTCGCCCGCAGGAGGCGGTGGGCCCGGTCGAACACGGCCCGGAGGCGGTCGGGGTCCAACGCGGCCACCGGGGTGCGGGGGTCGAGGCGCTCGAGGAACAGGGTCTCGGACTTGAACACGTTGCCGACGCCGGCGGCGACCCGCTGGTCGAGCAGGAGCTGGGCGATCGTCGTGGTCGGGTCGGCGGTGGCGCCGGCCCGGGCGACGACTGTGGCGAGGTCGGGTTCGCCGGTCGCGAGGTCGGGGCCGAGGTGCCCGGTGGCGGCCCGGTCGCGGCGGGTCACGGCCACGTCGGGCGCCGAGAAGCACACCGCGACCCAGTCGGGGACCTCGAGCACCACACGGGCCGCGCTCGGCCGCCGCCGCCAGGGCGCGCCCGTCGGGTACAGGTCCCAGCGCCCGCTCATGCGGAGATGGGTGCGCAGGGTCAGTCCGCCCGAGAAGTCCACGAGGAGGTGCTTGCCGACGGCCCGGACCGCCTCGACCCGCTCGCCCGGGCCCGGGAGCGGTCCGCTCCACCGGGGGATCCGACAGGCGAGCACCTCGCGGCCGACCAGGGCCGGGCGGAGCCGGGTCGCCGCGTTCGCGATGGTGTCGCCCTCGGGCACGGGCCGACCCTACGCCGCCCGCGGCGGTGCACCGGCCGGTGGTCCCGTCAGCGCAGGCGGGGGAGCACGCCCTCAGCGAGGAGCTCGAGGGTCGGCCGGGTGGCGCGGTCGGCGCAGAAGAACACGAACTCGGTGAACCCGAGGTCGCGGTGGGCGAGGATGCGGTCGGCGATCGCGGTCGGGGTGCCGATGTAGCCCCCGGCGCGCAGTCCGAAGCCGGTGCTGCCGAAGCGGCGCTCGGCCGCCGGGAGCGCGTCGGCGACCGCGGCGTCGTCGGCCCCGACCACCACGACCGCTTCGAGCGACCGCCGGATCTCGCCGGGATCACGCCCGACGGCCGCACACGACCGGTCGAGCGCGGCCGACTTCTCGGCGAGCACGTCGAGCGCGTACGTCGGGACGTTCCAAACGTCGGCGAAGCGGGCCACCAGCGGCAGGGTCCGGCGCTCGCCGATCCCCCCGACGTAGATGGGGGGACGGGGGTCCTGCACGGGCGCGGGCACGTTGGGGAGGTCGTGGACCGAGAAGTGACGACCGGTGAACGTGGTGCGCGGTCCGGCGAACATCCGGGTGACGATCTCGAGCGTCTCCTCGAGGATCTCCGAGCGCTCGGCGAAGCTGCCCCACGGGATCCCGGCCTCGACGTGCTCGCGCTCGACCGAGCCGCTGCCGATCCCGAGGTTCAGCCGACCCCCGGAGATCACGTCGAGCGTGGTGGCCATCTTCCCCAGCAGCGCCGGGTGGCGGAACGTCGCGCACAGCACCATGTGCCCGACGCGCAGCCGCGTGGTCTCGGTGAGCAGCGCCGTGGCCAGCGTCCAGGCCTCGAACGCGGGGAGGTCGGGCAGCATCGCGCCGTAGAGGTGGTCGAACAGCCAGAACGAGTCGAAGCCGAGCTCCTCGCAGTCCCGGGCGCGCGTCACGAGGTCGCCGTACGCGAACTGGAGCTGCGGGACATAGATGCCGACCCGGATCGCCTCGTCGGTCATCCCTGCCCCTCCTCGGGGGCCCAGAGCCGGTCGAGGTGGGTCGTGGTGCCGGGCACCACCGGGACGAACGGGCCGAGGAAGGCCAGATCGGGGAGCGCGCCGGAGGCGGCACCGGAGTCCCAGGGCGCGGTCAGGCGGGCCGCAGTGGCCGACCAGTCGGCGCGGGGGTCGTCGTGGAGGAACCACAACACGCAGACCTGCTCGCCCACGCCCGCCCCCGACCCGGCGACCCCGGGGTAGTCGCGCGGCGTGGTGACCACGGCCTGGGCGACGGCGCCGCCGGCGACGCACACCTCGGGCACCCACGCGTCGCGGGCCCAGGCGACGGCCTCGGCGAGGGGGGTGCCGGGCGCCCGCTCGAGCCAGGTGGCGACCAGGCCACCGTAGGGGTGGTCGAGGGCCAACTCGGCGGGGACGGGCCATCCGGGACGGACCCCGCCCCCGTGCACGTCGTGCAGCGAGGTCGAGACGTGGGTGCGGTCGGCGTTCATCCGTCCCTGTGCGGCCAGCGCCTGGGTGCGCGGGAACGCCCACTCGTAGTGCGGCTCGACCGATCCGGCCACGAACCAGTAGACGGCGAGGAAGGTGCCGGTGTCGAGCGGGTCGGCCACGGTGGCTCGGGTCGCTCGGCGCCGGGCCTTCAGGTCGTGGGTGGCGACGAAGCGCCGGTAGGCGAACGCCCCGATCCCCTCGCGCACCCCGGCGATCGCGTGGTCGTGCTCGTACCAGCGGTGGTACTCGGCCAGTCGCACCGGGTCGCGGGTCGGCTCGACCAGGGTGATCAGCGCGTGCCCGAGCTCGACGTGCGTGCCCGGCGTGGCGTGCATGGCGTCGGTCACCGCTGGCCCCCTTCCCCTCGGGGTGGCAATCTAGGGCCCGACGCCGGGGCTCGGTCCGAGCACCCGGCCCGAGTCGCCCGGGGGGACCCGATGACCACCGTCCGCGAACCCGCCCACCCGTGGGTCGAGCAGTCCCGGCCCCGTGCCGCCGACTCGCCCGCGCTGCTGCCCGACCCCGAGCCGCGTGCGCGCACGTACACGATCATCTCGGTCGACGACCACCTGGTCGAGCCCCGGCACCTGTTCGAGGGCCGGATGCCCGCGCACCTCGCGGACGCCGCGCCGAAGGTGGTCACCAACGACACGCACCAGGAGCTGTGGCAGTACGAGGACGTCCTGTACCCGCAGATCGGGCTGAACGCGATCTCCGGTCGGCCCAAGGACCAGTGGAACATGGAGCCAGCCCGCTTCGACGAGATGCGGCGGGGCTGCTGGGACGTCGAGGCCCGCGTCGCCGACATGGACCTCGACGGCGTCCAGGCCTCGCTGTGCTTCCCGTCGCTCATCGCCGGCTTCGCCGGCACGGTGTTCTCGCAGAGCAAGGACCAGGAGCTCGGTCTGGCCTGCGTGCGGGCCTGGAACGACTGGCACATCGAGGAGTGGGCCAGGCCCCATCCCGACCGCATCATCCCGCTGCAGATCCCGTGGCTCTCGAACCCCGACATCGCGGCGGCGATGATCCGCGAGAACGCCGCCCGGGGGTTCAAGGCGGTCAGCATGGCCGAGAACCCGGTCGACCTCGGGCTCCCGTCGATGCACACCGACCACTGGGACCCGTTCCTGCGGGCGTGCGAGGAGACCGAGACCGTGGTCTGCCTGCACAACGGGTCGTCGCGCTGGTCGGCGGCCCGCTCACCGGGGGCGCCGCTCGAGCTCTACAGCACCCTCTTCACCGCGAACCCGTTGGCCACCGCGGCCGATTGGCTGTGGGCGCAGGTCCCGGTGCGCTTCCCGGGGATCAAGATCGCCTTCTCCGAGGGCGGGTTGGCCTGGGCCATCGTCCTCATGGACCGGGTGGAGTGGGTGATGGACCACTCGGGCTCGGGCTACAGCGCGTGGAAGGACCCGGACCTCTCGCCCGCCGACGTGATGCGCCGGAACTTCTGGTTCTGCACGATCGACATCCCGCCCACGCTGGCCCTGCGGGACCGGCTCGGGATCGATCACATCATGATCGAGAGCGACTACCCCCACGCCGACTCGACCTGGCCCGACACCCAGGCCAACGCCCGGCGGGGCCTCGGCGACCTGACACCCGACGAGGTGCGCAAGGTGACGTGGCAGAACGCGTCGCAGCTCTTCCGCCACCCGGTGCCGACGGCGCTGCAGATCCCCTGACCCGGGCGCGCCGCCCCGGCGTCCGATCGGGGACCGGTCAGAGCCCCGTCGGCGCGCCCGGGGTGGCCGGGGCCTTGGCCACGTAGTCCGGGTTCTCCTTGGCGTAGTCCTGCATCGCCTTGGCGACCGCGCGGCGGGCCTGGCCGTCCCAGTCCTTGTCGTCGCCCATCGTCCACTCGTAGGAGCGGGTCGGCGCAGCGAGCTGGCCGTTGAAGTGCGGCATCACCTGCTCGGCGAAGATCTGGTACGAGCGCATCGTGGCCTCGGTGTCGGCCCAGTAGCCCCCGTTCATTAGGAACGTGCCGAAGCCGCCCGACTGGTCGATCAGGCGCTGGATCTGCTCGATCGCGCGGTCGGGCGTCCCGATGACCACGGCCCCGCTGGCGTTGGCCGCGTCGATGCGCTCGTCGAGCGTCATGGTCGGTGGGCGGGGGACCGGCATCACGTGGGTGAGGTAGTCGGAGATCTGCTCGTACCCGAAGCGCAGCGCCCGCCGGGCCTCGGCTTCGGTGTCGGCGAGGAACATGGGGCCGAGGAGCCGCCAGTTGCGGCGGTCGACGGTCTGTCCGTGGCGGGCCGCCTCGGTGGTGGCGACCTCCCAGTGCGACGCGAGGCGCTCGAAGCCCTCGGGGGAGGTCGCGCTGATCGAGAGGAGCCCGATGCCGTGCTTCCCGGCGAGCTTCGGTCCGGCGGGGGAGAACGAGCCGGCGACCGCCATCTCGATGTGCGGGTCGCTGTAGGGCCGCAGCTGCAGCACGGCGTCCTGGATGGTGAACCAGTCGGTCTTGACCGTCACCGGCTCGGTGCCGCGCTGCAGCGCCATGATGACGTCGAGGCTCTCCTCCATCATGCGGCGCTGGTCGTCGGGGTTGATGCCGAGCACGTGCGCGTCGAAGGGGAGCTGACCCGGTCCGCAGCCGAACATGATCCGGCCCCGGGTCAGGTGGTCGAGCAGCACCATCCGGTCGAGGAGGATGAAGGGGTGATGGTAAGGCAGCGAGCTCACGCCGGTGCCGAGCCGGATGCGCCGGGTGCGCTCGGCGGCGACGGCCAGGAACACCTCGGGTGAGGCGATCGTCTCGAGCCCGCCCGAGTGGTGCTCGCCGACCCAGAGCTCGTCGAAGCCGAGGGCGTCGAGGTGCTCGGCGACCCGGAGGTCGTGGGCGAGGGCCAGGGTCGGGTTCGACGGGAGCGGGTGGAACGGCGCCATGAACACGCCGAAGCGCATCGGGGACGCCGGGGTGGAGACGGGGGTGGGCGCCGGGGACTCGTAAACCATGCGCCGACGGTAGCGCGAGGGGCGGGTCGGGGCCCGCCCCGTCAGTCGCCGCGGTGCAGGGTCGACGGCACGGTCAGGCCGCCGTCGACCCGCAGGCACTCCCCGGTCACGAACGCGGCGTCGGCCGACGCGAGGTAGGCCACGGCCGCGGCGATCTCCTCGGGGTAGCCGAGGCGGCCGACGAGGTGCCCGGCGACGTAGGGCGCGAGGCGGGGGGTGGGGGACGCGGCGTCGGCGGCCTGGCGGTCCCTGGCCACGACCACGCCGGGCGCCACCGCGTTGACCCGGATGCCTCGGTCGGCGTAGGCCGTGGCGACGTGGCGTGTGAGGGCCACCACCCCGGCCTTGGAGACCCCGTAGGCGGCCATGGTCCGGCTGCCGTAGAAGGCGGCGGCCGACGCGGTGTTCACGATCGCGCCCCCGCCCCGGGCGAGCATCGCCGGGATCCCGAAGCGGCAGCCCAGCATCGCGCCGGTGAGGTTGACGTCGAGCACGCGGTGCCAGGTGTCGAGTTCGCCGGTGACGACGTCCTGGTCCTCGGCGTTGAGGGCGATCACCGCCGCGTTGTTGTGCAGCACGTCGAGGCCACCGAAGGACGCCACGGTGTCGGCGACCATGGTCGCGACCGAGTCGGGGACGGCGACGTCGACGGTCTGGGCCCGGGCGACGCCCCCGGCAGCGGCGATCTCGGCCACGACGGCCGCCGCCGCGGCGGCGTCGAGGTCGGCCACGGTGACGGCCGCGCCCTCGGCCGCGAGGAGGCGGGCGGTGGCGGCGCCGATCCCGGAGCCCGCACCGGTGACGATGGCGACCTGGCCGGAGAAGCGCACGCGCGGAACCTACTCCGCTCCGGGGTCCTCCCGCGCGTCGAGACGCGCGACGAGGTGCTCGAGGTCGGCGAAGCCCCGGAGCACGTCGTTGAGGTGGGTGCAGGTGGAGGTGCCGACGAAGGTCTGGCGCACCCATGGACGCAGGTCGGCGAGCGGGTGCCCGACGAGCCGCTCGGCACTGGCGAGGGCGCCGGGGCACTCGCGCCAGGGGAGCACGTCGGCGGTCGCCGTGATCGTCATGACCGAACCCGCGCCGGCGTCGAGGGTCGCGTCGACGCGGTACTCGTGGACGATCGACTCGCGGCCGTCGCCGTCGACGTGGGAGTCGCGGAAGAACACGGCCACCCGGTACTGCCTTCCGGGCGCGTCGGGCGCGTCGGGCGCGTCGGGCGCGTCGGGCGTGTCGGGCGTGTCGGGCGTGTCGGGCGTGTCGGGGGCGTCGGGCGCGATCACGTCGAGGCGGCGGAATCGCCGCATGCCGAACGGGCCGAGGGGCTCGACGGGGTGCACGGCGAGGTCGTCGCCGTCGGTGAGCGGGGGTGCGTCGGGCCCGAGGGGGGTGGGGTTCACCCCGTGCTCGCGGATCATGGTCATCATCGACGCGTCGACCGCCCACCCGGCGCACAGGTCGCCGCGGGCGGCCATGTACTCGTCGGGCACCGCGTCGCCCAGGATCCCGGCGTGGAGCATGGCGTACCCCGAGACCAGGGTGGCGCCGGGGAGGTCGTCGAGCAGGAGGTAGACGAGCGCGCCGCTGCCCACCAGGTCGGGCGCGGCCCGGTCGACCTTGGCCCGGAAGCCGGGGCCGACCGTGGTGCCGACGAGGGTCGCGGTCCCGGGCACCCCGGGATCGGTGGTGATCGTCTGCAGCGTGTGGGCGGGGCCGTCGAGGCGGGCGGCCACGTGGGCGGTGGCGACGGTGCGCGCGGCGCCGTCGGGGTGGGTCACGAGGTCGCGGCCCCGGGCCTCGACCACGGGTGGCCCGAGGAGTCCCTCGGGCCGGTGGGTGTCGATCGTGGTGGTCCGCCGGATCGAGCCGGGCGGACGGGCGGGGGCCGGCGTCGTCGGCCGGGCCGGACCGAACACGGACGGGTCGGGGATGAGCATCGCGGTCACCCTAGGCCCCCCGGGTCCCGGCACCGCGGGCGCGTATCCTCCGTGCCGATCACGGCACCGGGGCGCGCCCCGGCACGGCAGACGGGGGCACGGTGACCGCAGCGACCGAGGGTGCGACCGACGGCGGGACCCGAGGCGGGACCGGGCGCGCAGGGACCGGTGCCGTGCACGATGCCGACGCCCTGTTCGTCCGGGACGGGGACGCCTACGTCGCGACCGACCTCACCCAGGGCCCCTGGAACCCCGCGCACCAGCACGGGGGACCGGTCTCGGCCCTGCTCGCCCACCTGGTCGAGCGGACGCCGACGCTGGTGCCGATGCGCTGCGGTCGGCTCACCGTCGACCTCATGCGGGCGGTCCCGGTCGGGCGGCTGACGGGTGTGACCCGGGTCGTCCGCGAGGGGAAGCGGGTCCAGGTCGTGGAGGCGTCACTCGGCCACGACGGGATCGAGGTCGCCCGGGCCTCGGCCCTGCGGATCCGGGTCGGGGAGAGCGCGGATGCGCTCGACCACCCCCGGCGGCCCGACGAGTCCCCGCCCCCGCCCCCCGCCGGCGCCGAGGAGTCGGTGCTGGCCCGGGCCGGGCTGCCCGTGCCCGGTTTCCTGCTCGCGCTCGACATGCACCGGGTCACCGGTGGGCTCGGCCTGGGCGCCCCCGCGTGCACGTGGTTCCGCCTCCACGTCCCGGTGGTCGCGGGCGAGGCGCTCACGCCGTTCGAGCGGCTGGCGGCCATGGCCGACTTCACCAGCGGCACCGCGAACTTCCTCCCGGTCGACCGCTGGTCGTCGATCAACGCCGACATCTCGCTGTACGTGGTACGCGAGCCGGTGGGGGACTGGATCGCGGTCGACGCGGTGGCCCACGTGGCCGCCGACGGCATCGGGCACTCGGAGGCCCGCCTCTACGACACGTGCGGCCTCGTCGGCACCGGGGCCACCGCCCAGGTCGTCGACGAGGTCGCGTCGCCGTTCGCCCGTGCGGCCCGCCTCGCCGGGGAGCTGGGGTGACGGGGCGCGACCGCGGGGTGCGGGCCGAGGTCGTCGCCGCCCCCGGCGGGGACCCCGGTGACCCGGAGGGCCGGCTCGATCCGGAGGTCCGGGAGTGGCTCGACGCCAACCCGGTGTTCGCCACGCCGCTCGAGTCGCTCGACCCCGAGGTGCTCGCCCTGGCCCGCGGGCCGGTCGGGGCCCCGCCCACGCGCGAGCTCGCCGAGGTCCACGACACCGAGGTGGCGGGGGTGCCGGTGCGGGTCTACCGCCCGGGTGACCGCCCCACCGGGACGGTGGCCTACTTCCACGGCGGCGGGTACTGCATCGGCAGCGTCGGGCTCATGGACCACGTCGCCCGGGAACTGGCGCACCACTCGGGCGCGACCGTCGTGTCGGTGGGGTACCGCCTCGCGCCCGAGCACCCGTTCCCCGCCGGGCTCGACGACTGCGACGCGGTGACCACGGCGCTGCTCGCGCAGGCCGACGGCCCGCTCGCGGTCGCGGGTGAGAGCGCGGGCGGCACGCTCGCAGCCGCGGTGACGCTGCGCCGCCGCGCCGCGGGTGGGCCGACGCCGGGCGCGCAGGTGCTGATCTATCCGGGGGCGGGCGGCAACACCCCGTTCCCGTCGCGTACCGAGTTCGACGGCCTCGTCATTAGCGCAGCCGCGGGCGACGCCTACTGGCAGGCCTACTCGGGGGGACGCGACCTGAGCGCCGAGCCGCTCGCCGCGCCGCTGCGGGCCGACTCGCTCGAGCGGCTGCCCGCGGCGCTCGTCGTGCTCGGTGGCTGCGACATGCTGCGCGACGAGGGGCGGGCGTACGCGGCCCGCCTCGCGGCGGCGGGCGTGGAGGTCGACGAGGTCACGTACGCGGGCCAGCCGCACGGGTTCGTGAACTTCCGGCTCCCCGCCGCGGCGCTCGCCCACGCCCGCATCGGGGCCTGGCTGCGCGCGCGCTTCGCCGCGGCCACCTGATCCCGGATCCGGCGTCCGGAACCACAGCCCCGCGTTGCCGGGCGCGGGTCGGGCGCGGGTCGGGCGCGGGTCAGGCGCGCTGGTCGAGCTGGACGAAGTTGCCCTCGGGGTCGCGCAGGAACACGCTCTTGACCCGCCCGCCGGGTGGCTCCCCGTACATCTCGGTGTCGGCCCCGGCGCCGTCGCCGTCGTTGCCCATGAACACCGTCACGCCCGCGGCCCGGACCCGGGTCATCATCGCGGCGAGGTCGTCGACCCAGAAGGCGAAGTGGTGCACGCCCATCTGGAACAGCCGGGCGGGTACACCGACGATCTCGTGGGTGAGCTGCTGGTCGAGCACGATGAAGCTGGCGTGCGGCCCGTCGTGCCACCGGAGGTAGCAGGCGCGCCGACGAGCCGGCGGCTGGTCCGGTCCCTGGGGGAACTCCTCCACC
>VGBI01000089.1 GCA_016870595.1 Actinomycetota bacterium | reverse complement strand
GAAGAGCGCCTGCGCTGGTACATCGATCTCGGGATCCCCGAGGACCAGCTCCGGCTCCGGCCCCACGAGACCGATGAGCTCTCCCACTACTCCGCCGGGACCGCCGACGTCGAGTTCCGCTACCCGTGGGGTTGGGGCGAGCTCGAGGGGATCGCCAACCGCACCGACTACGACCTCACCCAGCACGCGACCTTCTCCGGCCAGGACCTCTCGTACTACGACCAGGAGCACGACCGGCGCTACGTGCCCCACGTGATCGAGCCGGCCGCGGGCGCCGACCGGGCCACGCTCGCCTTCCTCCTCGCCGCGTACGACGAGGAGGAGGTCCCCGACTCGAAGGGCGGCACCGACCGGCGCACCGTGCTGCGGCTCGACCCCCGCCTCGCGCCGGTGAAGGTCGCGGTGCTGCCGTTGTCGAAGCACGAGCAGCTGGTCCCCCTCGCCACCGAGGTCGCCGACACCTTGCGGCCGCACTTCATGATCGACGTCGACGCCGCCGGGTCGATCGGCAAGCGCTACCGGCGCCAGGACGAAGTGGGCACGCCGCTGTGCGTGACCGTCGACTTCGAGTCGGTCGACGACCGGGCGGTCACCGTGCGCAACCGCGACACCATGGCCCAGTACCGGGTGGCGATCCCCGAGCTGCTGGCGCTGCTGCGCGAGCGACTGGGGTGACCGTGGCCGACCCGTCCCACTACGACGTCATCGGTGCCGACTCCCGGGCGGCCAAGGCCGACCTCAAGGCCGCCTACGCTGCAGCGCTCGAGCAGGCCCAGGCCTCCGGCGACGCCGAGGCGACCGCAGCGGTGCGCCGGGCCTGGCAGGTCCTGAGCGATCCGATGCAGCGCCAGCGCTACGACGACCAGATCGGCCTCACCGGACGCGGTGGTGGGTCGGCGTCGGCGCCGGCCGCTGTGCCCGCGGAGGTCGGCGGGGGCGACGAGGCCCCCGAGGACACCGGCGGCGACGCCGTGGTGGCGGCCGGGGCGTCGGTCGTCCCGGGCCCATCGGGGGTGCCCGAGGCGCTCGAGCAGCCGACCATCGGCCGCCGGATGACCGCCTCCCTCATCGACGTCATCACGCTCCTCGCCGGGTACGTAGCGCTCACCGCCGTCGCCTACGCCGGGCTCAGCGGTGACACCGCCCGGTACGTGGCCCTCATCGTCCTGTTCGAGGTACTGGTGATCGGCCTGTTCGTGGTCCCCACCATCCGCACCGGCCAGACCCTGGGCAAGCGTTTCACCTACATCATGTGCGTGGACCGCGAGTCCGGATCCCTGCCCACCGCCGCCCAGGTCGTGCGCCGCTACGTGGTCCCGATGGTGGCCGTGCCGGCGCTGCTCCAGATGGGGGCGTTCCTCGCCCTGTTCTTCGGGCTCTCCTACACCATGGGGCGCGACCAGGTGTCGCTGGCCGACCGCCTGGCCCGCACCGCCGTGGTCGTCGCGCGCTACCAGCCCCCGCGGCCCGGCCGGGGCGCCTGAGCCCCGTCCGCCCTTCGTGGGGCCGCCGACGAGTCGGCGGGGACCGGGCCCCGATCAGTAGGCTCGGTGCGCTCCGGGGCCGTTCGGTCCCCGGGTCCCGACGCACTGCCCCTGACCCCGACAAGACCGGGAGAGCACCGTGAAGTACGTGTACGCCTTCGAGGAGGGCGACAAGAGCCAGAAGTACCTCCTGGGTGGCAAGGGGGCGAACCTCGCCGAGATGACCAACCTCGGCCTGCCCGTCCCGCCCGGCTTCACGATCACCACCGAGGCGTGCAAGGTCTACATGGCCGGGCACGACACGCTCCCCGAGGGGCTCATGGACGAGGTCGCGGGGGCGGTCAGCGCGCTCGAGGCGAAGATGGGCAAGCGGCTCGGCGACGTCGACGACCCGCTGCTGGTGTCGGTCCGCTCGGGTGCCCCCTTCTCGATGCCCGGGATGATGGACACGGTCCTCAACCTCGGCCTCAACGACACCTCCGTGCAGGGCCTGGCCAAGCAGACCGCCAACGAGCGCTTCGCCTTCGACTCCTACCGGCGCTTCGTGCAGATGTTCGGCAAGATCGTCCTCGACATCCCCGGCGACGCGTTCGAGCACGCGCTCGAGGCGCTCCGCGACGAGCGGGGCGTGGCCACCGACCCCGAGCTGTCGGCCGACGACCTCAGGGGTCTCGTCGCCACCTTCCAGGGAATCGTGCGCAAGCGGTCTGGGAGCGACTTCCCCCAGGACCCGGCGGAGCAGCTGCGTCTCGCCATCGAGGCGGTGTTCAAGTCCTGGAACGGTGAGCGGGCCCGGATCTACCGGCGGATGGAGGACATCCCCGACGACCTCGGCACCGCCGTGAACGTCCAGACCATGGCTTTCGGCAACAAGGGCGAGGACTCCGGCACCGGGGTCGCGTTCACCCGGGACCCGGCGACCGGTGAGAACCTGCCCTACGGCGACTTCCTCACCAACGCCCAGGGCGAGGACGTCGTGGCCGGCATCCGGGTGACCGAGCCGCTCGACGCCATGGCCAACCACTTCCCCGAGTGTCACGAGCAGCTCCTCGGCGTGATGACGCTCCTGCAGAACCACTACCGCGACATGTGCGACATCGAGTTCACCATCGAGCAGGGCCGGCTCTTCATCCTCCAGACGCGCGTGGGCAAGCGCACCGCCGTCGCCGCACTGCGCATGGCGGTCGAGATGGAGGAGGAAGGTCTCATCGACAAGCGTGAGGCCGTGCTGCGGGTCCAGCCGGAGCAGCTCGACCAGCTCCTGCACCCGCAGTTCGACCCCGACGCCAAGTACACGGCGATCACCAAGGGGCTCAACGCCTCGCCCGGCGCCGCGGTCGGTCAGGTCTACTTCACCGCCGACGACGCCGAGGCGCGGCACACCGAGGGCCAGCGGGTGATCCTGGTGCGGCCCGAGACCTCGCCCGACGACCTCCACGGCATGATCGCGGCGGAGGGCATCCTCACGTCACGCGGCGGGCTCGTGAGCCACGCCGCGGTCGTCGCCCGGGGCATGGGCACACCCGCGGTCTGCGGCGCGTCGGAGCTCGAGATCGATCTCGGCGCCCGGCAGTTCAAGGTCGGCGACACCGTCGTGCGCGAGGGCGAGGTCATCTCCATCAACGGCAACACCGGCGAGGTCGTCGTCGGTGCGGTGCCGGTGGTGACCCCCGAGCCGACCGGGCCGTTCGGCGTGATCCTGGGCTGGGCCGACGACTTCCGGACCCTGGGGGTGCGCACCAACGCCGACCTGCCCCACGACGCCGAGGTCGCCCGCGGCTTCGGGGCCGAGGGCATCGGGCTGTGCCGGACCGAGCACATGTTCCTCGGGTCGCGGCTCCACCTCGTGCAGCGGTTCATCCTCGCCGCCTCCGCCGAGGAGGAGCGCCAGGTGCTCGTCGAGCTGGCGACCTCCCAGAAGGAGGACTTCCTCGGGATCCTCGAGGCCATGGACGGCCTCCCGGTGACCGTGCGCCTGCTCGACCCGCCCCTCCACGAGTTCCTTCCCGACATCGAGGAGCTCGTCGTGAAGAAGGCGCAGGGCGAGCTCGACCAGGCCGGCCAGGTGCTGCTCAACGCAGCCGAGCACTGGAAGGAGGCCAACCCGATGCTCGGCACCCGCGGGGTGCGCCTCGGGATCCTCAAGCCGGAGCTCTACAAGATGCAGGTCCGGGCGCTGCTCGAGGCCGCGATCGAGCGCAAGCTGAAGGGCGGCAACCCGATCGTCGAGATCATGATCCCGTTGTCGGTGTCCAAGGCCGAGCTCGGTCTGGCCGTGAGCTGGGTGCGTGAGGTGGCCGAGTCGCTCTTCGGGGCCGGGGCCGATCTCGGTGGGGTCGACTACAAGGTCGGCACGATGATCGAGACCCCCCGGGCCGCGCTCGTCGCCGATGAGATCGCCGACGAGGCGGAGTTCTTCTCGTTCGGCACGAACGACCTGACCCAGATGACGTTCGGCTTCTCGCGCGACGACATCGAGGGTCGGTTCATGCCCGTGTACCTCGAGCGCCAGCTGCTTCCCTACAACCCGTTCGAGACGATCGACATGGAGGGCGTGGGCGGGCTGGTCCGGACGGCGGTGCGCCTCGGGCGCGAGCGTCGACCCGACCTCAAGCTCGGGATCTGCGGTGAGCACGGCGGCGATCCGACGTCGGTGGCGTTCTGCCACGAGGTCGGCCTCGACTACGTGTCCTGCTCGCCCTACCGGGTGCCCATCGCCCGCCTGGCCGCCGCCCACGCCGCGCTCGGCGCAGCCGGCCCCGGCAGCACCGCCTGACCCGTCCCCCAGACCCGAGCATGTGACGGGGGGCCACCAAATAGGTGGCTGACCGTCACATGCTCGGACGGGGCGGAGGTCAGGACCGGGCAGGGGGAGACGCAGGGGCGTGGGAGATGCGGGGGAGTGGGAGATGCGTGTCACACCCCGTGGGTACCCTCCGACCATGACCTCGGAACCTGCCGCGGAGCCTGCTGCGGAACCTGCCACGCCGCTCGACCCGGTCCCCGCGCCGGCACCCGCCCTGGGGCTCGTCGGGGCCGAGCCGGTGGTCCGTCACGCCCACCTCGGGGTCGACGGGTTCGTGGGTGCGCCGCTGCGGCGGCGTGAGGAGCGCGAGCACCGCCTCGACGAGGAGCTGGCGCCGGGGGCCACCCGACCGCGCGGCGCCGGCGAGCGGCGGGTGCCCGAGGCGCCCGACCCCTACCGACTCTGCTTCGAGCGTGACCTCGACCGGATCAAGCACTCGCGGCCCTGGCGTCGCCTCGCCGGGAAGTGCCAGGTCTTCATCGCCCCCGAGGACGACCACCTCCGCACCCGGCTCACCCATGCGGTGGAGGTCGCCCAGGTGGCCACCGGCATCGCCCGGGCCGCGGGCCTGTGCCTGCCCCTGGCCGAGGCGATCGCGCTCGCCCACGACTGCGGCCACGGTCCGGCGGGCCACGCCTCCGAGGACGCCTTCTCGCCCTACCTGCCCCAGACCGGCTACGACCACGCGGTCTACGGCGCCGACGTCACCCTGGCCGAGCTGAACCTGTGCCGCGAGACCCTCGACGGTGTGCGCAACCATTCCTGGCGCCGTCCACCACCCGCGACCCCCGAGGGCGAGGTCGTGGCCTGGGCCGACCGCATCGCCTACGTGTGCCACGACTTCGAGGACGCGGTGCGGGCCGGGATCCTGGCTCCCGCCGACCTGCCCGCCTCGGTGCGCGACGTGGTCGGCGATCGGCGCAGCGACCAGATCGGCACGTTCGTGCTCGCCGTGCTCGAGGCGATCGAGCGGACGGGCCGGGTCGGGATGACCGAGCCGGCGGCGGGGGCCCTGGCCGACTTCCGCGCCTTCAACTTCGAGCGGATCTACCTGCGGCCGGCGTCCCGGCGACAGGCCGACAAGGCGATCCGGCTCCTGCGTGGGCTCGTCGACCACTTCGCCGATGCGCCCCGTCGCCTCCCCGACGTCGCCCGGGGTGGCCCGGTCCCGGAGCCCGGCTCCGATCTCGCCGCCGCCATGGCGGTGCAGTACGTCTCGGGGATGACCGACCGGTTCGCCCTCGGCCTCGGTGTGGAGCTGCTCGGCTGGCGCCCCGACGACCTGCCCCGGGGCGTCTGAGGCCCCGTAACCTCGGCGTCGGATGGGAATCGTCGACGAAGACGTGGTGCGGGTCCGGGAGTCCACCGACATCGTCGCGCTCATCGGCGAGCACCTGGCGCTGAAGAAGGTCGGCACCCGGTACCGGGGTCTCTGCCCGTTCCACCAGGAGAAGACCCCGTCGTTCTACGTCAACGCCGAGATGGGTCTCTACAAGTGCTTCGGATGCCAGGCCTCGGGCGATGCGATCACCTTCGTGCGCGAGCTCGAGCACCTCGACTTCGTGGAGGCGGTCGAGCGACTCGCCAACAAGGCGGGCATCCAGCTCCGCTACGACGACAAGCGCTCGGGTGAGCAGAAGTCGCGCAACGCCCGCCTCGCCGAGGTCGTGGGCGTCGCCATCGAGGAGTACCACCGCCTCCTCCTCGAGTCGCCCGACGCCGGGGCGGCGAGACGGTACCTGCGTGGACGTGGCTTCGACGGCGTTGCGGCCCGGCGGTTCAAGCTCGGCTGGGCCCCCGACGAATGGGACCAGCTCAGTCGTACGCTCCAGAAAGCGGGCGTGGCCCGCGACGACCTCGTCGCCGCCGGCCTGGCCTTCGTCAACCGGGCCAACCGGCTCCAGGACCAGTTCCGGGCCCGACTGCTGTTCCCGATCTTCGACTCCCGGGGGGAGCCCGCCGGCTTCGGCGGCCGTGCGCTCGGCGACGAGATGCCCAAGTACAAGAACTCGCCCGACAACCCGCTCTACCACAAGAGCCGGATCCTCTACGGCCTCCACTGGGCCAAGGCCGAGATCGTCGCGCGAGGCGAGGTGGTGGTGTGCGAGGGCTACACGGACGTGATGGCCTTCGCCCTGGCCGGCATGCCCAACGCGGTGGCGACCTGCGGCACCGCCCTCACCGACGACCACGTCCGGGCGCTGAAGAACCTCGCCCGCCGGGTCGTGCTCGCGTACGACGCCGACGCTGCCGGTCAGGGTGCCGCCGAGAAGTGGTACGCGTGGGAGACCGAGTACGCCATCGAGCTGC
Source organism: Actinomycetota bacterium (assembly GCA_016870595.1). GTDB lineage: Bacteria > Actinomycetota > Acidimicrobiia > IMCC26256 > PALSA-555 > CAIUKV01. The sequence goes on along the minus strand of VGBI01000089.1, from coordinate 4,102 downwards.
GGGTCGCGGCGCTGCCCGCCGGTCGCGATCCCGCCGAGGTCTGGCACGAGTCGCCCGAGGCGCTCGTGGCGGCGGTCGAGCAGGCCACCCCGTTCCTGCAGTTCCGGCTCGACCGCCTGCTCGGCGCCGCCGACCTCGACACGCCGGAAGGACGGGGCCGGGCCGGGCAGGCCGCCGCGGCCCTGGTGGCGCAGCACCCCAACGAGCTGGTGCGCGACCAGTACGTGATGCAGCTCGCCGCCCGCCTCTCGATCGAGGCCGACGTCCTGCGGGGCACGGTGGCGACCGCCGCGAGCCGGGGTCCCGCCCGTGTGGCCGGGCGTCGCGACGAGCCCCGGCGTCGACCCGGACCGGAGGATCCGTCGCCAGGTCCCGGCGGCTCCGGGGAGCCCTCCGGGGGCCCGCCGCCGCCCCGTCCCGTCGACCGGCGGGAGCTCGACCTCCTGCGCTGGGCGATCCACGCGCCCGAGGTGGTGGCCGACTGGATCGACGCACCGCTGTTCGCCGACCCCCAGGCCCGGGCCGTCTTCGTGCTGCTCGCCGGTGCCGGCACCTTCCACGACGCACTCGACGCCAGCACCGGTCCCGTGCGTGACCTCCTCGAGCGCCTCGCAGTAGAGGAGCCCACCGCCGACGCCGAACCGACCACGGTTGCCGACCGCTTGCTCGTCAACGCGGTCGAGCCCCGGGCGCGTGAGCTGCAGACCCACATGCTCGACGCCCAGGACGAGCGGGCGACCGAGGTGAAGCGCCTGCTCGACGAGGTCGCCCATCACCGCGAGATGGGCGACTGGTCACTGGCCCGGGAGCCCGCGTTGCGGTTGGTAGGTTTGGTGTCCCGGTTCGCCGGAGTGGACCCGGACGGGTCGTGAGAGGCGCTGCATGACCGCGAACGTCATCGACCCGGTCCCGGCCGAGCCACCCTCAGGAGACGACGATGTGGCCGCCGCGACCGGGCCGGCGCTCGACGTCGTGACCGTGCTGCTCGCCCAGATCGGATCGCGCACGTTCCTCACGAACCACGAGCTCTTCTCCAAGTTCCCCGAGCTCGAGCCCGAGACCGACGAGCTCGCCCGGATCTACGCGGACCTCGCGACCAACGGGATCGAGATCGTCGACGAGGTCCACGACGAGCTCCGTCGTGAGGACGAGCAGGCCGAGCGACCCGCAGTGGAGTCGTCGGGCCCGCCTCGGGTCCGGAGCATCCCCGCCCGGCCTCGGTCGGAGGCCCGGGACGAACGGGGACCCGTCGATCTCCGTCCTGAGCGAGCGGGGGAGTCGTTCGATCCGGTGCGCATGTACCTGCGGGAGATCGGTCGGGTGAAGCTCCTCACGGCGCAGCAGGAGCGCCAACTCGCCCAGCGCATCGTGGCCGGGGTCGATGCGGCACACGCCCTGGCCGAGCGGACCGACCTGTCCCCGCAGGAGCGGGCCAACCTCGAGTGGAGCGTCAACGACGGTGACCTCGCTCGCCAGCACCTCACCGAGGCCAACCTCCGGCTGGTGGTGTCGATCGCCAAGCGCTACGTGAACCGGGGCATGGCCCTGCTCGACCTCGTGCAGGAGGGCAACCTCGGCCTGATGCGTGCGGTCGAGAAGTTCGACCACACCAAGGGCTTCAAGTTCTCGACCTACGCGACCTGGTGGATCCGTCAGTCGATCACCCGGGCCATCGCCGACCAGGCCCGTACCATCCGGATCCCGGTGCACATGGTCGAGACCATGAACAAGGTGCTGCGGGTCCAGCGCCAGCTCCATCAGGAGCTCGGACGCGAGCCGTCGGTCGAGGAGATCGCCGACAAGGTGGACCTCAGCCCCGAGCGGGTCCGCGACATCCAGCGCATCGCACTGGAGCCCCTGTCGCTGGAGAGCCCGGTCGGCGAGGAGGAGGACAGCACCCTCAGCGACTTCGTCCGGGACGAGCAGGCGATCTCGCCGGCGATCGCCGCTGAGCGCGACGGCTTGAAGGACGAGATCGAGGACGCCCTCCACGAGCTCGGACCCCGGGAGCAGGCGGTCATGCGGCTCCGGTTCGGCCTCGACGACGGCCAGGTCCGCACGCTCGAGGAGGTCGGACGGGAGTTCGGCGTGACCCGGGAGCGGATCCGTCAGATCGAGGCCAAGACGCTGGCCAAGCTCCGGCACCCCACCCGCACGCAACGCCTGCGCGAGTACCTCGACGGGACCTGAGGCAACCGGCCCCGACCGACGGGGGCTACGGTGCGCGACCAGGGGCCGTAGCTCAGTGGTCAGAGCAGGGGACTCATAATCCCTCGGTCGATGGTTCGATCCCATCCGGCCCCACCGCGAGAGCCAGGGTGGGATCGTGCCCGGCCTCGGCGATGGGTCCACGTTCGACGGCCCACCGGGTGGCGGGCGCGGTTCGACCATCTCGACCCGCGCCGCACGGACGCGTGGCGGGCACACTTCCCGGACCGCACCACCACCTGACCCGCCGGATTGACGGCCGGGGACCGGACCTCGGACCAATGAACCGGGACGCTCAGAACGCCGCAGAGAGGCGCTCGCGGCCGGCTCGGGGTGGTGTGAGCGTCGGCTCCATGACGAACACCGTGCCTTCCGCCCCGTACACGCCGCCGGCCATCACGTCCCGCCAGCCGCTCCTCGACGGCGGCCGGGTCCACGGGTCCCCAGGTCGGAAAGATCCAACTGCCACCCAGACGGTGATGCCCGTCACGGGCGTGTGTCTCCCAACAGGGGATCCCAAGTCACAACTCCTCTTGGCCGGTGCATCGATGCACGGGTTGGCCGGCACTTGGAGTAGCCAACGGTGCCAGTGGTGGGGCAGCATGAGGACATGGCTTCTTCCGCATCTGCTGCTCCCGTGACCAGATCTCCTGTTCTGACGGCGTTCGTCGCGGCCACGGCCGTCCTCGCCCTGCTCGTCGCCGTGCAGGCCTTGCTCGCCGGACGATCCATTGCCGGGCTCGGGGCAATCGCCACCCACGGTCACGTGGGCAACGCGTCCTTCGTCGTCGGCATCGTCACCCTGGTGCTGGCCCTGCTTGCCCGAATCCCGAAGCGTCAGCTGTGGCTCGGCGTCATTGTGCTGGTGCTGCTCTTCGTGCAGACCGGTCTCGGCTACATCGGCCGCAACAATGCGGAGGTCGCCGCGTGGCACGTGTTCCTCGGTGTGATGACCTTTGCCGCCGTCGTGCTGCAGCACGTGGGGGCGATTGGCCTCAGTCGTCAGGCGCGGAGTGCCAGCGGGTCGTCGACGTCGTAGTGCTGCTTGCGGTGTGCCACGGCGACCCGGCGCGCGATCACCGACTCCCGGCCCGCACCACCACCTGACCCGCCTCGATCATCGACCGGGCACTGGCGTACGTCAGCACCAATGATCCGGGATGCTCAGAACGCCGCACAGAGGCTCCCACGGCCGGCTGCGGGTGGTGTTAGTATTGGGTCCATGACGAACACCGTGCCCCAGGTTCCGTACACGCCGCCGGCGATCAAGTCCCGCCAGCCCATCGTCGCCGGTGCAATTCAGAGTAGTGACTTCAGCCCTCTGTCCAGCGCGCACTTCGAGAAGTAGCGGACGAGCCGCCTATGGGGCGGTGCATTCGTCGGCGGCGGCCAGGAGCAGACTGACGGCGGCGGGTTCTGTCAGGTCCGCGCTCAGGACGCGGAGCTCCCTCGAGCGCTCGAGCAACCGGGGGATCCGCCGGGAACCCACGACGAGCATGTCCGCCGTGCGGGCTGGTCTCAGCGGGCGCGAGTGGCCTGCTTCAGTGCTGCGGTCGGCGGGTCGGGGACGGGTGCGCCCGTGCTCCCGATGGTGCGCTTCCACGCCCGGGTCCACGACCCGTCACGGAACGCGGTGCGCACGGCTGCGCCGATCTCCCGGACGAGCGCGGGGTCGCCGGGGGCGATGCCGATGCCGTACGGCTCGGAGGTGAACGGCGACCCGGCGAGGCGGTACGCCCCGGGCTCGGCGGCGAGGTAGCCGAGCAGGATGGCCTCGTCGGTGGTGACCGCATCGACCGTGCCGGACCGGAGGCGGGCGACGCACTCGGAGTAGGTGTCGACCAGCACCGGAACTGCGGTCGGGACGCGGGCAGCCAGATTGGTGGCCGAGGTC
>VGBI01000088.1 GCA_016870595.1 Actinomycetota bacterium | reverse complement strand
TGTCGGGCGGGAGGGTGATCGACGTCGTGATGCACGACGTCAGCGCCCCAAACCAGGTGGTGAGGGCTCGGTGATGCCGGCGGCACGCAATCGACAACGTCAACGCGGAGTACTGGCAGGCGGCGCGCGAGGGGCGCCTGCTGGTCCAGCAGTGCCCGGCCTGCGGGCACCGGCAGTGGTACCCACGGGCGCTGTGCACCGAGTGCGGGGCGGAGCCCGAGTGGCTCGAGACCGCCGGTCGCGGCACCGTGCACACGTTCACGGTCATCCGCCAGCAGGGGATCCCGGCGTTCAAGGCCGAGCTGCCCTACGCCGTCGTGATGGTGGACCTCGAGGAGGGCCCGCGGGTCTTCGGGGCGATGCCCGGGGTCGACGTGGCCCGCGTCGCGATCGGACTGCCGGTCGAGGTATACTTCGTGGCCGCGGCCGACGACACCGGGGTGCCATACTGGCGGCCGATCGACTGATCGACGGGACTGATCGACGAGCCCGAATCGACGAGCCCCAATCGACCAGGCGGGCGGCTGCGGGGCGGCCCGGGATACAGGAGGTGCACCGTGCGCAGTGATCAGGAGCGACGCAAGCAGGTGAACGGCGACCAGGTGCGAGGCGACCAGGTCAGAGGCGACCAGTTCAGAGGCGGCCAGGAGCGCCGGACCCGGCGGCGGGGTGGGATCACCCGGGTCGTGCTCGTGCTCGCGCTGGCGGCCGGGGGCACGGTCGCCGTGGTCGGACCCGCCGGGGCGGCGCCGTCGGAGAAGGACTGCGAGGTCATCCTGGACTTCTACGAGACCGAGGCCGTCGCGTCGCCGGACCGCAAGGGGTTCGCCGTGCAGGCCAAGCTGCTGACCGAGAACTCGAAAAAGGTCAGCGACACGGAGATCAGGGCGGCCATGAAGACCCTCGGCCCGGTCTACGGGAAGGCGGCCAAGGCCCGCAACGATCTCAGGGCCAAGGCGTTGATCTTCCGGTCGGGCAAGGAGTTCGAAAAGGCCTTCACCACCTGGATTGGGGCGCTGGCGTCGTGCGCCAACCGTGCCGCCGGCATCACCGAGCCCTCACCACCTGGTTTGGGGCGCTGACGTCGTGCATCACGACGTCGATCACCCTCCCGCCCGACATCACGGTCCCGAAGCGCTGACGGCGCCGGCGCCCGGGCTCAGTGCCCGGTGAACGCCGGGTCGGTCTCGCGGGGGTCGTCGAGGTCCACGCCCTGCACCTCGGGGGCGTGCTCGGCGATCGCTCCGAGCATGAGCTCGCCGAGCATCGGCTGGGGGATCACGCACTCCGGGCACTCGGCGCCGGCCAGCTCGAGGCGCAGCGCGAGGCGGCCCGACGCCGGGTCCCAGCCGGTGGGGGTGACGTCGGCGCCGTCGGGACCGAGGAAGACCCGGACGGCGTCGAGCCCGGCGTCGAGCCCGGTGGGGGACGGTTCGGGGGTCATGACCGAACCCTAGACGTCCGCCCCGGCACGCCCGGATCGGCGCGGGCGGCTCAGGACCGGGGCACGTCGCGCCACGGGAGGTCCTTGTCGACCCGGACGTCGCCGGGCAGCCCGAGCATCCGCTCGCCGAGGATGTTGCGCATCACCTCGGACGTCCCGCCCTCGATCGAGTTGGCCCGGCAGCGCAGGAACCACTCCTGCACGTGCTGGTACCCGTAGGTGTCCTTGGTGCGGTCGAGCTCGTAGCCCGACGGGTACAGCAGCGCGTCGGGACCGGCGAGGTTCATGGCCAGGGAGAAGCAGGCCTTGTTGTACTCGGCCGCGAGCAGCTTCGCGACCGAGCCTTCGGGGCCGGGCGTGCCGCTCCGGGCGAGGTCGCCCGCCCGTTGCACGGTCAGGCGCAGGATCCGGGCGAGGACCCACATCCGCATCACGGCGTCGCGCTGCACTGCGTCGCCGCCGCGCTCGCGGTAGAAGGCCATCGCCCAGTCGATCGGAGCCTTGCGGGCGAAGCTGCCGCCACCGATCGCGACGCGCTCGTTCATGAGCGTGGTGAGCGAGATCCGCCAGCCGTCGCCCACGTCGCCGACGCGGTGCGCGTCGGGGATGCGGACCTCGGTCAGGTACACCTCGTTGAACTCGGCCTGGCCGGTCATCTGACGCAGTGGTCGCACCTCGACCCCATGCGCGTGCATGTCGCAGATGAAGTACGTGAGGCCGCGGTGCTTCGGGACGTCGGGATCGGTGCGGGCGACGAGCATGCCCCAGCGGGCCTCGTGGGCCAGGCTGGTCCAGACCTTCTGTCCGTTCACCACCCACTCGTCGCCGTCACGGACGGCGGCCGTGGCCAGGCTGGCGACGTCGGAGCCCGCGCCCGGCTCCGAGAACAGCTGGCACCAGATCTCCTCGCCCGTGAACAGGGGGCGCAGCCACTTCGCCTTCTGGGCGTCGGTGCCGTGGACCGCGATGGTCGGGGCCCCCATTCCGAGTCCGATGCTCACCGTGGGGGCGGGCCCACCGGCGGCGACGACCTGCTCGGTCACGAGACGCTGGAGCCCGGGGGCGACCCCGAGTCCCCCGAACCCCGGGGGGAAGCCCACGTTGGCGAGCCCGAGGTCGTACATCGCGCCCTTGAACGCCACCGTGTCGGCGGGCCCGTGCTCGGCGAGCAGCCGGTCGATCCGGGCCTGGACGAGCGCGGCGTCGGTCACGGGGATCCCTCCGGGGGCTCAGCGAGTGGTCGGGGAGCGGTCGTCGAACCGTCCCTCGGGGGCGCGCAGCGCCCCGACCGCCATGTCGACGAGGTTGGCGATGAACGCCTCCTCGGGCAGCCGCAGCGGCGCGCCCTGCTCGATGTCGTTGGCCCGGCGGGCGATCGTGTAGGTCATGAAGTCGAGCACGTTGGCGAGCCGGTCCTCGCGCACCGTGGGGTCGAGTGCGGGCAGGCACTGGTTGGCGTGGCGGAGTGACCGCCGGATGCCGTCGGGGCCGAAGTCGCTCGGGATGCGGCCGGCGGGGAGGCTGCGGCGAGCGGTGACCTGGGGCAGGATGCGCAGGTAGTCGCGCCCGGCCTCGGTGGCCAGCTCGCCGGCGAACGGCACGATGATCGTCTCGACCACGGCGTGGAGATCGCCGGTCCGACCGGTGGCCTCGAGCGCGTCGAGCATCACCGCCCGCCGGGTCTCGATCGGGGCGCGGTGGAGGGCCAGGATCGCGTCGAGGAGCCCGTCGCGGGACCCGAAGTGGTAGTGCAGCGCCGACGAGTTCCGCTGGCCCGCGAGCTGGTTGACCTCCCGGACCCGCACGCCGTCCACCCCGTGGCGGGCGAAGAGATGGGCCCCGGCGTGCAGCAGCCGCTCCCGGGTCACCGCTGCGTTCCGTCCCATGCGGGCGAAGGGTATCGGGCCGTGCGCCCGCCCGTATCCGCCGCCGGGCCGGGGCGCCGGCGGGCGTGCCTTGAAAACCGGACCCGGGGCGGCCAGAATGCCGTCGGGCTCCGGGACCGGCGTCGGCGTCGACCGCCGGCGTCGCTCCGGTCCGGAGCGGCCCCGGGGTCTCCTCCCGGGGGCGACCGAGGGGGACATCATGGGCCGATTCCGCTGGGTGGCCGTGCTGGGCGCGGTGGCGCTCACGACGGCGATGACGGCCGGGGCTGCGGGCGCGCAGAGCGGTGGGGCGGCCAAGGAGCCGCTGCGGGCCACCGAGGTCGGGGTCAGCCCGACCGAGATCCGGGTCGGCGTGATCGCCGACACCGGGAGCCAGTTCGCCCCGGGTCTGTTCCAGGGCGCCGTGGACGCCGTGAAGGCTTGGGCCCAGTACACCAACGAGGTCGAGGGTGGCCTCGCCGGGCGCAAGGTCGTCGTCGACGTCTACGACTCGGGGCTCGACCCCGTCAAGTCCCGGAACGCGATCATCGAGGCCTGCGCCAAGGACTTCGTCATCCTCGGGACCTCGGCGCTGTTCCTGAACAACGTCGACGACCTCCTCACCTGCCCCGACGGCCGCAAGGTGGCGACCGGCCTGCCCGACTTCCCGGTGCTGACGACCGAGGTGGCGCACCAGTGCTCGGCGGTCTCGCACGGGATCAACCCGCCGATCATCGACTGCGCGACCAAGGACCAGAAGCCCCAGACCTACCGGGGCTCGATCGGCGCGACCAACTACTACCTGAAGAAGTTCGGCAAGAAGAATCTCCACGGGCTGTTCGTGTACCCGAGTGACGTCAAGTCGGCGAAGAACACCCAGGTGCCCGCGTTCAAGGCCCAGCAGGACGCCGGCATCAAGCAGGACGCCACCTTCGACATCTCGGCCACGGCCCAGCAGTCCGCGTACACCCCGCTGGTGCAGGCGATCAAGGACAAGCGGTCCACCTACGCCCGGCACGGCGGCAACGACGCCGGCACCGTCGCCCTCATGAAGGAGGCGAAGCTCCAGGGGGTGAACTCGGTGAAGGTGTGGGACTGCTCCCTGCAGTGCTACGACGAGGACATCCTCAAGGCGCCCGAGACCGAGGGCCTGTACGTGTGGTCGCTGTTCCTGCCCTTCGACGAGGCCAACCAGAACAAGATGCTGAAGAACTACACGAAGTACGTCGGCAAGAAGGCCGACGGCTTCGGGGCCCAGGCCTGGGCGTCGGGCATCCTCGTGCGGGACGTCGTGAACCGGATCGTCGAGAAGAACGGCCCGAACGGACTCACCCGGGCCACGATGCTCCAGACCGTCGACGGGATCACCGACTTCACCGCCGAAGGCATGCTCGGCAACACCAACCCGGGGGAGCGGGTGCCCAGCCCCTGCTACGTGCTGACCCAGGTCAAGAAGGGCAAGTTCGTGCGGGTCTGGCCGGAGAAGAAGGGCACCTTCGACTGCAAGAACGACCTCTACGAGATCAAGCTGGACCTGAACTGATCCGACGGATCGGGGAGGGCAGTCCGTGCGCGCGACGGTGGAGCGCCTCCGGTCCCGGCAGTCGCTGCCGAACCTGATCGGGGCGCTCCTCGTCGCGCTGCTCGTGGGCTACGTGGTCGTCGCGGGCTGGCGCACTCCCGACGGGGAGTCCTGGTACTCGACCATCACCGTCGACAACCTGCTGCGGACCCTGGTGGTCGGGATCACGATCGGATCGATCTACGCCATCGCCGCGTCGGGGCTCGTGGTGACCTACACCACGTCGGGCGTGTTCAACTTCGCCCAGGGTGCCATGGGCATGTTCTGTGCCTACGTCTACTGGACGCTCAAGGTCGACTGGGGCGTCCCCACGCTGCTCGCGGTGCTGATCACGGTCGTGGGCGTCGCCCCGCTCCTCGGTGCGGTGGTGGAGCGGGTGCTCATGCGTCGCCTCGCCGACGCGCCGTTGGTGGCGCAGCTGGTCGTGACGATCGGCCTCATGGTCGCCCTGATGGGGCTCGCAGTGACGATCTGGAACCCCAACGAGAGCCGCACGATCCCGACCTTCTTCGGGATCGAGGGCTTCGACGTCGGCTCGACCTTCGTGCCGTGGTTCCGTGCGATCACGATCGTGACCGGGCTGCTCCTCGCCGTGGGCATCCGCCTCCTGCTCTACCGCACCCGGCTCGGGATCGCGATGCGGGCCGTGGTGGACCAGCGCGACCTGGCCGCCCTCAACGGCGCCCGCCCCGGGCGCACGGCGGCGGTGGCGTGGGGACTGGGCACGGCCATGGCCGCGCTGGCCGGGATCTTCCTCGCCGAGGAGTTGACCAACCTCAGCGTCGAGACCCTGACGCTGTTCATCGTCAACGCCTTCGCCGCCGCGATCATCGGTCGGCTCAAGAGCCTGCCGTGGACCTACGCGGGGGGCATGGCCATCGGCCTGTTCATCGCGTTCCAGTCGAACTTCCTGCTCTGGGGCGGCGGGACCACCGACGGGGTCAGCTGGGGCGACCCGTTCTTCGTGATCCCGACCGCGCTGCTGCTGGTGGCGCTGCTGTTCGTGCCCCAGGCCCGGATCGAGGGCCGCCGGATCACCAGCCGGGTGACCGCCCGGGTCCCCACGCTGCGGCGGGCGGCGCTGGGCATGACGGTCCTGGCCGCGTTCATGGTGGTGAACGCGGCGTACTGGGACCGCATCGGCATCCGCAACCTCACCCTGGTGATGCTGTTCGCGCTGCTCATGCTCTCGCTGGTGCCCCTCACCGGGTGGTCGGGTCAGATCTCGCTCGCCCAGATCACCTTCGCGGGCGTGGGGGCCTTCGCGATGTTCCGCATCGCGGGCAGCGCCGACGGCTGGTGGATCATCCCCGGCGGCGACGGCGCGGTGTGGGGCCTGGTCGCGGGCGCGCTGCTCGCCGTGCCCCTCGGCCTGCTCGTCGCGCTCCCGGCGGTGCGCCTCCAGGGGCTGTACCTCGCCCTCGCGACGATGGCGTTCGCGATCCTGGCCCAACAGCTGCTCTTCGACCAGGACGGGGTGTTCGGGACGGGCGGGAAGCGCATCCCGTCGATCCGTCTCCTCGGGTTCGGCCTGGACGAGCCGTTCACGGTGCTGGGCATCGGCTTCGGGCAGGACGCGGCCATGCTCCTGTTCACCACCGCGGTGTTCTGCGCGGTGGGGCTCGGGGTCGTGGCCCTGCGCCGGAGCGCCTACGGGCGGCGCCTGATCGCGCTCCGCGACAGCCCGGCCGCCGCGGCCACCCTCGGCGTGAACCTGTTCGGGGCCAAGCTCGCGGTCTTCGCGCTGTCGGCCGCGATCGCCGGGCTCGCCGGTGCGCTCAACGGCGCCTACCTCGGCTCCGCCGCGACCTCCGACTTCACGATGCTGAAGGGCCTGCCGATCCTCCTGCTCGCCGTCGTGGGCGGGGTCTCGGTGGTCAGCGGGGCGGTGTTCGGCGCGTTCGCGCTGCAGTCGTTCGCCTGGCTGGTGCTGTGGTTCCCGGCGTCGTCATTCCCGACGCTCAACAACCTCCTCGTCTACTGGCAGCGGATCGGACCCGGCCTCGCCGGCATCGGGATCGGGCGCAGCCCCGACGGCACCGTGGTCGAGGTCTCGGCCCGGCTCGCGGACCGGGAGCGCGCCCGCGCCGGGTCCGGCGCCGATGGTGGACCGGGACCGGGATCGGGACCGGGACCCGGACCCGGACCCCGGGCCGAGGTGGTCGCCGCGACCGCCGGCGGGGGGGAGTGACCGTGGCCCTGCTCGAGGTCCGCGACGTGTCGGTGCGCTTCGGTGGGGTGCTCGCCCTCGACGCGGTGGCGTTCGGGGCCGATGCCGCCGCGGTCACCGGCCTGATCGGCCCGAACGGCGCGGGTAAGACGACGGTCTTCAACGTCATCACCGGCCTGCAGGCGCCGACCGCGGGTGCGGTGCATTTCGACGACCGTGACGTCACGACCGTCCGTCCGCACCGGCGGGCCCGGCTCGGGATGGCCCGGACCTTCCAGCGGCTCGAGACCTTCGGCACGCTCACCGTGCGCGAGAACGTGCTCGTGGCTGCCGAGACCCGCCGGAGCTGGTCGCGCGACGGCTCGGATCCGGCGGCGGTGACCGACGAGATCGTCGACCTCGTCGGGCTGGGGGCGGTGCAGGACGAGCGGGTCGACACCATGCCCACCGGCACGGCCCGTCTGGTCGAGGTCGCCCGGGCGCTGGCCGCCCGGCCGCGCCTGCTGCTGCTCGACGAGCCCTCGGCCGGATTGAACGAGGCCGAGACCGCCGAGCTCGGCGCGCTGCTCACCCGCCTCGCGAGCACCGGCCTCGGGGTCCTGCTGGTGGAGCACGACATGCGCTTCGTGATGGCGGCGTGCACCACCATCCACGTGCTCGACTTCGGCCGGGTGATTGCGACCGGTCCGCCGACCGAGATCCAGTCCGACCCCGCCGTGCGCTCGGCCTACCTCGGGACCGGGCCGGCGGATCCCGGCGCGCCGACCGACGCACGGCTCGTGGATCCCGACGCCCAGGCCGACGTGGCCGCCTTCGCGACGGCGGTCGCCGACGGCGGTCGGATCCACGTGCGCACCCCGGTGCCCGCAGCCGACGGCGACGGCAACGCCCTCGAGCTCGTCGGCGTGGAGGCGGGCTACGGCACCATCGGCGTGTGCTTCGGGGTCGACCTCACCCTGCGGGCCGGGCAGGTCCACGCGCTCCTCGGTCCCAACGGTGCGGGCAAGACCACCACGCTGCGGGTCGCGAGCGGCCAGATCCACCCGACCGCCGGCACGGTGCGCTACCTCGGCGCCGACCTCGGCACGTCGGGTCCCGACGCCCGGGCCCGTCGGGGCCTGTGCCTGGTGCCGGAGGGCCGGGGCGTCTTCCCGAACCTGACCGTGCTCGAGAACCTCCGCATGGCCACGTTCGCAGGGGCGGAGTTCGCCGACGTCACCGAGCGGGCCTTCGCCCGGTTCCCCCGCCTCGCCGAGCGGCGGACGCAGCTCGCCGGCACGCTGTCGGGGGGCGAGCAGCAGATGCTCGCGATGGCCCGGGCCCTGGCCACGGATCCGACGGTGCTGCTGCTGGACGAGCTGTCGATGGGGCTCGCGCCGCTCATCGTCGAGGACCTCTACGACGTGGTACGCCGGATCGCGGCCGAGGGGCTGTCGATCCTCGTGGTGGAGCAGTTCGCCCACCAGGTGCTCGGCGTCGCCGACGTCGCCTCGATCATGCTGGGTGGTCGGGTCGAGCTCACCGGGGCGCCGCACACGATCGCCGACGCGCTCGAGGCGGCCTACCTGAGCGGTGCCGTCGACGGCTGAGCCGACCGGCTCGCGACCAGGGCCAGGGTCGCGAGCGCATAGGCGATGCAGACCCCGGCCCCGAGCACCACGACGAACGGCGCGCCGGTGGCGTCGGCCAGCGCCCCCATCCCCACGGCGCCCACGGGGATCAGCCCACCCCAGGCCACGACGAACAGCGACATGATCCGTCCCCGCTTGGCGTCGTCGGCGAGGTGCTGGAGCAGGGTCGCGAGCACGGTGGTCATCGAGAAGTAGCAGAAGCCCACGAGGGCGGCCGCCCCGAGGGTCATCCCCCAGCTCGGGGCGAGGCCGAAGGCGATCGACGTGACGCCGAAGCCGATGAGCCAGGCGAGCGAGGACCGCAGGCCCGGCACCGAACGGCGCAGCCCCGTGGTCATCGCCCCGAGCACCGCGCCGACGCCCGATGCGACCACGATCGCGGTGAAGTCCTGGGTGGGCCGGCCGTGGACCTCGGTCGCGAACAGCGGGTACAAGGCGATCTGGGCGCCGCCGAAGATCGAGAACACGCTCATGGTGACGAGGGCGGCGACCGCCGGCGGGCGCTCTCGGGCGTGCTGCAGTCCCTCGACGATGCGCCGCCACGCCCCGGTGTCGGCGTGGGGGTCGAGGTGGGAGCGCAGGCGGAGGCGCACCAGCAGGGCGGTGACGAGCATGCTGCTCAGCCCGTAGACGACGAACGACCAGCCCGGGCCCCAGATCGCGAGCACCGGAGCACCGAGGGCGGGACCCGCGACCCGACAGAAGTTGCTGCCCGCCGACGACATCGAGACCGCGCTCAGGAGGTCGGTGCTCGGGATGGTGTTGGCGACCGCGGCTGACTGGGCCGGGCCGAGGAACCCGTAGCCGGTGCCGAGGAGGAACGCGATCACGATCGTCGCGCCCGGCGTGGCGGTGCCGGTCAGGATCAGGACTGCCATCGCGAGCGCGACGGCGCCGATCGCGCCGCGGATGATCACCATCAGCCGCGTGCGGTCCATGCGGTCGGCCACCGATCCCGCGAGCGGAGCGAAGATGAGCATGGGGATGAAGTTGGCGAAGAAGAGGATGCCGAGCCACGCGCCCGAGCCGTCGGTGACGTCGACGACGTGGGCCTGGAGCGCGACGAACGAGATCCAGTACCCGAGGTCACCGATGGTGGAGGAGACGAAGAGGCGGGTGAACTCCCGGTGGCGCAGGGCCCGGAGCGCGTGGAAGCGGGAGCCCGCCGGGGAGTCGGGGGTCGACGGGGTCACGGCTCGTAGGTGCCGTCCTCGCGGCGGGTCCAGCCGGACGCGGCGAAGGCACCCCCGTCGACGTGCAGGGTCGTGCCGGTGATCCACTTGGCCAGGCGGGACGCGAGGTACACGACGGCCCCGGCGCAGTCGTCGGCCTCGCCCCAGTCGAGCGGGACCTTGCGCCCGTAGGCGAGGGGATCCCCCTGCGACGCCGACTCGGCGAGGTCGTGGTCGCCTGGGGTGCGGATGGCGTCGGGGGCGATCGCGTTGACCCGGATTCCCCGCGGCGCGAGCTCCAGCGCCAGCGTGCGGGTGAGGCTGGTCACCGCGGCCTTCATCGCCGCGTAGACGCCGAAGCCGGGTGCCGCCCGGTGGGCCTCGATCGAGGTGACGTTGACGATCGACCCGCCCGCCGGCATCACCGGGACGACCGCGCGCACGCAGTGGGTCACGCTGAGGAAGTTCTCGTCGACCATCGTGGCCACCCCCTTCGGGCTGGTGTCGACGAAGTGCGCGTAGAACGTGCCCGCGGCGTTGTTGACGAGGATGTCGACCCGGCCGTGATCGGCGGCCACCGTGTCGACGAAGCCGGCCACCGCGTCGGGGTCGCGCACGTCGAGGAGGGCCTGGCCGCCCGCCCGCCCGAGGGCGGTGAGCTGGGCGACGGTCTCGGCCTGCTCGGGTCCGTCGCGGTCGCACACCGCCACGTCGGCGCCGAACGCGGCGAGCCCGAGGGCGACGGCGCGGCCGATGCCGCGGGCCCCGCCGGTGACGATCGCGACCTTGCCCGCGAGCGAGAGGTCGGCCGGCGTGATCATGGGTCCCCCTGGCTGGCGGGCGGCGGCTGGACGATCGCCCGGGAGGACCCTACTTTCTCGGTGCGGTTGCGGGG
>VGBI01000087.1 GCA_016870595.1 Actinomycetota bacterium | reverse complement strand
CTGGAGCTCGACCCGGCCGGTGTCGGTGTCGATCTCAACCACGGCGAGGTGCGCGCCGAACGGGTACGTGGACTCGCCCTGGTTGAAGTCGAGCTCGACCGCGAGGTGCCCCTCCCAGTCGGCGGGGCGCCGGTCGGCCTCGGTGGCGGCGAGGGCGAGCTCCTGCCAGGTGATCGCGTTGGCGGGCACCCCGGCGACGCCGAGGCCCACACCGTCGAAGACGGCGATGTCGTCGGGGTCCGCCTCGAGCAGGTGGGCGGCGAGGCGCTTGGCCTTGTCGAGCACCTGGGTGCCGGCCTCCAGCACTGCGCTGCCGGCGATCTGCACCGAGCGCGAGCCCATCGTGCCGCGGCCGCGCGGGACGACGTCGGTGTCGCTCTGGATGAGCCGGACCTTCTCCATGGGCACGCCGAGCACGTCCTGGATGATCATGGCGAAGGCGGTGCGGTGG
This sequence comes from Actinomycetota bacterium, assembly GCA_016870595.1. Classification (GTDB taxonomy): domain Bacteria; phylum Actinomycetota; class Acidimicrobiia; order IMCC26256; family PALSA-555; genus CAIUKV01. The sequence continues at coordinate 10,491 of VGBI01000087.1, read as the reverse complement.
CCCTGACCGTGCGACGAGGTGCCCACGGTGACGTCGACGAAGCCGTCGGCGGTCACCTCGACCTTGCCGTACTCGGAGAAGATGCCGGGCGCTGTGATCTCGACGTAGGTGGAGACGCCGACGCCCAGGAGCTTGGCGTCGCCCCGGGCCCGCCGGGCCGCCTGCTCGGCGCGCAGGCCCTCGTAGTCGGCGATGCGGCAGGCCTCGGTGAGCGGGCGGTCGTAGTCGCCGGAGTCGTAGTTGGATCCGGTGACGGTGGTGAGCGGGAACGCCTCGGGCTTGAGGAAGTTGCGGCGGCGGATCTCGACCGGGTCGATGCCGAGCTCGTCGGCGGCGACGTCGAGGGCGCGCTCGATGAACTGCGTAGCCTCGGGCCGGCCCGCACCGCGGTAGGCGGCCATCGGGGTGGTGTTCGTCGCGACGCCGAAGCACTTCACGTCGACCTTGGGGATGTCGTACACCCCGGGCGCCATCTGGCGGGTGAAGAACACGAGGAACGCACCGATGGCCGGGTAGGCGCCGGCGTCGCCGACGACCCGACCCTTCATCCCCACGATGCGACCCTCGTTGGTGAGGCCGAGCTCGACGTACTCGAGCTGCCCGCGCCCCTGGACCATCGACAGCATGTTCTCGGAGCGGGTCTCCACCCACTTCAGCGGACGGTTCAGCCGCTTGGCCGCGTGGCCGACGACGACGTACTCGACGTACACGCCCTGCTTCGCACCGAACCCACCGCCGACCGCCGGCGCGACGACGCGCACCTGCGACGCCTCGTACCCGAGGAGCGGTGCGATGCTGTCGCGCACGCTGTTGGGTCCCTGGGTCGGGATGGTGAGGGTGATGCCGTCGGGCCGGGGCTCGGCGACGATCGCGTTGGTCTCCATCGGGACCGCGGCGAGCCGCTGGCTCACCGACCGGACCGTCACGATGTGGTCGGCGCCCTCGAACACGGTGGGGTCGTCGCCCATGTCCATGGCGAACGCGACGTTGGAGCCGTGCTCCTCGAACAGCAGCGGCGCGCCCTCGGCCATCGCGGCCTCCGGGTCGACCACCGCGGGAAGGGGGTCGTAGTCGACGATCACGGCCTCGACCGCGTCGACGGCCTGGGCCCGGGTCTCGGCGACCACTGCGGCGATGATGTCGCCGACGAAGCGCACGCGGTCCTTGGCCAGGGGCGAGCGGCTGAACACCGGCGGCAGCATGATGAAGCCCTGGACGTCGGGCAGCTCGAGGTCGGTGCTGGTGAACACGTCGACCACCCCGGGCATGGCCTTCGCGTCGGTGGTGTCGACCGACGTGATGCGGGCGTGGGCCATGGTCGAGCGGACGAAGGCGACGTGGGCCACTCCGGGGACGGCGAGGTCGTCGACGTACGGGGCGTCCCCGCGCAGGATGCGGGGGTCCTCGAGGCGGATGACCGGATTGCCGAGGATCGAGCCGGACCGTGCCATGGTGCTCCCTGGGTACCGCCCGGGCGGGCGAGGTGGGCGAAGCGGGCGAAGCCTATCCCGGGCTTCCGCGGGGCCTCGGGCCGGAGCGGGCGGTCGCTCCGAGGGGTGGTCACTCCGGTGGGTGCCCCGGAGGGCGGTGTCCCGGGCGGCATTACCGTGATCCCGTGGCTTCCCCGACCCCGACGATCGTGAACCGGCGAGCCCGCCACGACTTCGCGATCGGCGAGACGTTCGAGTGCGGGATCATGCTCGCCGGAGGCGAGGTGAAGTCGATCCGCGACGGCAAGGTGGTCCTGCGCGACGCCTACGCCCGGGTCGAGAACGGCGAGGTCTGGCTCTACGCCATGCACGTGACCCCCTACGCCTTCTCCCGGCCCGACCTCGACCCGGACCGGCGCCGCAAGCTCCTGCTGCACCGCAAGGAGATCGTGGACCTGACCCGGGCGACCGAGCAGCAGGGCGTGGCGCTCGTCCCCCTGCGGCTCTACTTCAAGGACCGTCGCGTCAAGGTCGAGCTGGGCGTCGGCCGGGGCAAGAAGACCTACGACAAGCGCCAGTCGCTCGCCGAGCGTGACGCCAAGCGCGAGGCCGAGCGGGCCCTGAAGTCCGCGCGTCACTGACGACCCTGACAGACTGCCGGGAACCCGACGAGGGACCCCGCGCGCCGCATCCGGAGGCACCGATGACCGACCCGATCCCGGCTCTCTGCCCACACGCCGCCCACACCGGGCGCACCCGCGGTCCCGGGCGCGGCCCCGGGCGCCTCGCGGCGCTCGTCGGCCTGTGCGTCGCCCTGCTCGTCGGCACGCCGGTCCTCGGGGCCGCGCCCGCCGGTGCCGCGAAGAAGACGCCGCCCGTCACCGTGCTCGTCACCAACGACGACGGCGTCGATGCACCCGGGATGGACGCCGTGGTCGAGGCCCTCCGCAAGGAGCGTCGGACCACGGTGGTGGTGGTCGCGCCGCTGCTGAACCAGAGCGGCACCGGGGGCAAGCTGACGGCGGGGCCGGTCACCGGTGCGCCGGCGCGGACCGCGAGCGGCTACGAGGCGTTCGCCGTGCAGGGCTTCCCCGCCGACTCGGTCAACTACGCGTTCGACGTGCGCAAGGTGCGGCCCAACGTGGTCGTCTCCGGTGTGAACCGCGGCCAGAACCTCGGACCGATCTCGGAGGTGTCGGGAACAGTGGGTGCGGCCCGGCAGGCAGCCCGACGCGGCGTCCCGGCGCTCGCAGTGTCGTCGCAGTTGGGCGACAACCCTGACTTCGCCACCAGCGCGCGCCTTGCGGTCGAGTGGCTGCGCGAGAATCGGAAGGCCTTCGCCAAGATCCCGAAGATCGACGCGAAGGCGCTCCCCGACATCGTCAGCATCAACGTGCCCAACTGCCCCGGCGGGATCCGGGGGGTGCGCCAGACCGTGCTCGCCCCGCAGGGGACCACCGAGCCACTCGTGAGCGCCGACCCGGTGAGCTGCTCGTCGACGCTGGCCACCGTTGCCAACGACGCGCAGGCGTTCAACAACGGGTTCGCGTCGTCGGTCCGGGTGCCCGTGGTGCCGACGTCGGGCTGAGGGGACCTGACCGGTAGGGCGGTGCGACCGGGCGAGCCGGTTCTCGATGGCCATGCCCCGGGTCGCCTCGAGCACGGCCCCGATCCGCGGGTCCCGGGGGTGGTCGGCTGTACGGGGGCACCGTCCCACGGGGTGGGGAACTCGGTGGGGATGCCGTCGAGGGGGATATCCGGAGGTTGCGGCGTCCCACCCCCCGGTATCGTTGATACGTCCAGCTCACCACGTACGAGACGGGCATTGACAAGGGGGTGCGTGGCATCGATTCCGTGCGCGGGATCGGGGGAAGCGAGCCGACGTTGCCGAAGCGTCGTGAAAAAGTCGGCACAACCAACAACTGCCAACTCTGACGAAATGGCACTGGCTGCCTAAACACCAGCCACGTCCATCCGGCCCCTGCCGTTCGGGTCGGAACCGGGCGTCATCTCGAACGGCTCACCGGTGCGAGTGGCCTCGCAACGCATCGGGACACCTGAGTGAGGCTGGGGTCGTCGCCTGCCGCCGGTGAGTGGCGGCGACCCGAGACCCAATCATCGGCTGCGCTCGGAGAAGCCCCGACAAAGACTCGGAAGACCCGGGTTCGACTCCCGGCACCTCCACAACATCGCTCTACGCGTGGAAACACGCTGCTGGCATTGGCCCGATTCGGGCTCGTCGGCGTAAACCGTTGGCGTAAACGGCTTCGGTCGAGTCGTGGCCGCACGAAAGAGCCCGACGAGCAAGGCGAAACGGAGACCCCGGCACGACGGTGGCCTCCTCGAGAAACAAAAGAAGACGCGGCACCTCGCCACGGCGCAGATGACCTGCGACGTCTGCGACGAGTTGCTCGACGCCCGAGCCGTTCGCGCCGTCCCCGGCCCCGGCGGCGGACGAAGCGCTCCGCGGTGAACGTCGGGATCCTTCTCATCGGGTTGGTCGCCGGAGTGGTGATCGGCGGGGGTGTCGAACTGCAATCGCGTGCGGCGCGACGCAAGGCCGAGTCGCTCGCCCGCGACGGCATCCGCCAGCCCGGCACCATCACGGCGGTCGACCCCGTGGGCAAGTACAACTCGTACCGTCGCATCCGGGTGGAGGTCGAAGGCGGTGCGTTCGTGGAGACCGTGCCGTTCGGCGAGGCCGACGAACTCGGTGCCGTCCCCGGCGCCACCGTCACGGCACTGATCGCGCGAGGCGACCCGAGCAACGGCCGGATCGACCGGCCCGTCGAGGCCTCGTCGCGCCAGAGCGTCGGCATCTGGCTCGGAGTGTTCATCGCCGCGCTCGGCATCATCGCAGCGATCGTCGAATGACGGTGCACGACGCCGCCCACGTTCGACGAGTGCTGCTCGGGCTCGAAGGACCGTACGCCGACCCGCGCGTGGCAACCGATGCGCTCGACAACCTCGACGTCTGGATCGGCGAACTCGACCCGATGGCCCGGGCGGCGCTCGCCGACACGCTGCTCACACTCGCGCTCGACGACGACGCTGCGGTGGCCACTGGAGCCGTGCTCGTCCTGCGATCGCTCGCCGAAGACATCGACGCCACCACGGCGCAGCGCGCCGCCGACGTGCTCGGGACACCGTCGCCCGACCGGTCCCCCATCGGCTTCACAGGGACGTCGGCCTCGACCCTGCGCGGCGAACTCGCGTTGGCCGTCGTGGCGGCGATCGCCCGCCACCACCCCACGGCCGCTCGTCACCTCCTCGACGAGCCGCCAGCGGGCATCGGCCGCACCGAGCTCGGCATGGCGATCGCCCCGGTGGCACCCGACCTGGTGATCGAGCACGCCACCGAGTGGTTCGGCCACGACGACATCGGCGTCGTGGTGCGTCTCCCGCTGCACTGGTACCGAATCGCCGCGGGCGGCGCGCTCGGCCCGTGGCCCGAGCGGGCGCACGAGGCGGTCGACGGCGCAGCCCACTGGCAGGACTGGCCCGACGGCGACACCGCCGCGCTGCACCGGGCCATGACCGGCGCCGACCCGCACCTCAACCGACCCGACGGCATCGACGACGACCGACGGTGGCGCATCATCGGCGGCACCCCGCAGGGCTGGACGCTGTGGCGCGCCGACGACGGCACGATGGCCTACGAGACGCTCGATCCGGGGCCGGCGTGGACGACCACCACTCGACTCCTCACTCCCGAGGAGACCGAGGCAGTGCGTCGTGACGGCTTCGCTGCCGTGGCCGCAAGGTGATCGGCACGCTCACCCGTCATGCACCTCGCGTCGTTCAACATCGCCCGGCTCCATCACCCCATCGACCATCCTGCGTCGAAGGGGTTCATCGACCTGATCGACGAGACGAACGCCCGTGCCGAGGCGGGCCGTCTCCGTCCAGCCGGCGTATGGCCGCCAGGATCTCCTCGCGGCAGGTGGTCCCGGCACGAGTACCGCCGACGACCGTGAAATCAAGGGCCGGCGCCGTCAGCCCCTGGTGAGTGAAGAGTGCGGTCAGCTCCACCAAGGGGAATTGGACGAATTCAGACGAGACCATTGGATGAATTCGGGGCCGGTACCCCACCCCCTGAGCGCCTGCGGCCGACCACCAACCCGGTGGTCGGCCGAGTCGCGTTCGCCGCGGGATCTGCTCGGATCGGACCACGGACCCGGTCTGCTCACGCGCCCATCGCCCGACACCCGGCAGACGCACCGGGGCCGCGCCCACCGACGCACCGCGAGGAGTGGGCGTTCTCCGCCGACGGGCGCATCGCGTTCCGAGCGTCTCGGGTCGTTCGGCCCTCGTCTGCGCACGGCCCCCGGAGTGCGCTGAGGGCATGCGCCGGTCCACGGGCCCCTCGCCGGTCAGGACCCGAATCGTGGCGGTCGGACTGCTCACGTTCGTCGCCTGGTGCGCGCTCTTCATCACCGGAGAGACCCCCGACGACCCGGGCGGCTGGGCCGGTGTCGGCTACGTCGCGATCTGGATGGTCCCGATGCTCGGTCTCAGTGCGCTGGTGGTGTGGCGGCCCCGAACCGCCGTCCCGGTCCTGACCGTCCTCACCCTGGCCGTGGCCGCCGTGCTGATCCTCGGGGGCATCCGCAGACCGTCGCCATCACGTGGTCACCCGAACGACTCGGAGACGGGCCGGGTGACGACTCCGGAGCAACCGATGGACCCGCACCCCTGAGCGCCTCCGGGTACGTCGAGCGCCGTACGATCGGGCCGTGGAGAGCGGAGCGCGGGGCCGACGCCGGTTGGCCGAAGCCGGGTTCACGGCAGCGGCATTCGGAATGCTCGGGGTGGCGCTCGTCGTCGGGGGAACGGGAGTTGCCCCACCCGGTTCGACCACCGGGAGATCCGACTGCGCGTCGACGTGCCCGCCACGAGCCAGCAGGCGGTCGTGGTCGACCTCACGAACGTCCCCGGGGCGTCGCGTACCTCGGTGGAGCCCGGGACATCACGCACGTGGGCCCTCGACAAGGGAGCCGGGCACTGCCGCTTCGCCGGCACCGAGTTCACGCTGAAGCAAGGTGGTCGCCAAGAGGCCTTGCCGTACGTGGTCGTCACCCGGCCCGACGACCCGGACTCGAACGCGGCCCAGATCGACCTCCGGATCGACGTGGTGAAGATCAACCCGCCGATCCGGGTCGGTCGCGGAGGAGCTGCGACGTACCGCGCGTCGGGACCTCATCGAATCCTCACGATGACAATGCACGCGCCTCACCGTTCGCAGCGTTGATATTGACATGCTGCGCAGACTCCCCCACGTGGGCATCACCGTCTTCCTCGCGACGGTGTTCGCCGTCACGGGTTGCACCGGGTCGTCGGGTGAGTCGGTCACACCGGTCACCCCGGCGGCCCGATGCCGACCCGAGCCCAGCGGGCCGACCACCTACACGTACACCCGGCGCCCTGGCGTCGACCCCGGGCGGACCAGCCTCGACGTCTACCTGCCGGAGGGCTGCGGGCCGGCCCCAGTGGTGATGTGGGTCCACGGCGGGGGATGGCGCCGGGGCGACAAGACCGCCGGGACCGTGCAGCGGAAGGCGGAGTGGGCCGGGTCGCTCGGCGCTGCGCTGGTGGCCGTCAACTACCGGTTGTCGACCCCGGGGGCCGACGTCGCCTGGCCCGACCACGGCGAGGACGTCGCCGACGCAGTGGCGTGGGTGCAGCGCCGGGGCCGTTCGGTGGGCCTCGACCCGAGCCGGGTGACGATGGTCGGCCATTCGGCGGGGGCGCACCTCGTGGCGATCGTCGGGACCGATCCGGCCCTGCTCACCGACGCCGGTGCCGACCCCGGGGGTCTGGCCTGCGTCGTGGCACTCGACTTCTCCTTCGACCTCGCCACCGCACCGGCCCGAGCACTGATCGCCAACGCGTTCGGAACCGATCCCGCCGTGCTCGCGGCAGCGTCACCCACCGTGCAGGTCGAGCGGAACGGGGCGCCCGACGCCCGGTTCCTGATCGGGACCCGGGGCGGGCCCCGGCGGGTGGCGGAGGCCCGGGACTTCGTGGGTCTCATCGACCGTCGCGGCGGCTCGGCCGAGCTCGTGGTCGCGAACCCCTACGACCACAACCAGATCAGCAGCCAACTCGGCGCACCGGACGAGACCCTCATCACCCCGCCGGTCACCCGGTTCGTGGAGTCCTGCCTGCCGACATGACCGGAGCGCAGTGACCCCGGCTACCCGCGAAAGGTCGGGCGATGGCCGACGTGACCCGGATCATCGACGGCGTGGCGGTCCACACCTCCGGCACCTCCGGCGCCCCCGGGACCGGGTCGCCCCTCGTGCTCCTGCACGGCAACGGCGGCGACCACCGCGACTTCGCCGCGGTCGCCGGACGCCTGGCCGAGCACCACACCGTGCACGCGGTCGACTGGCCCGGGTGGGGTGCCAGCGCGCCCGACGGCGAGCCCACGGCCCTCGACTACGCCGCGCTCCTCCCCCGGGTGCTCCGGGGCATCGGGGCGGGTCCGTTCGTGCTCGTCGGCAACTCAGTCGGCGGCTTCGCTGCGATCCGCGTCGCCGCGACCGATCCCGACCTGGTGCGTGCGCTCGTCCTGGTCGATCCGGGTGGGTTCACCCCCCGGTGGCCGGGGACGGTCGCCGGGCCCGGCGCGCCCTACCGGGCGCATCGGTCGTCGCCCTCGCGTGCGGGCACCAGGCCTTCGCCGAGATGCCGGATGCGTTCCTCGCCGCGGTCGAGCCGTTCCTGGCTGCCTCCGGCGGTCGCTGAGGCGGACCGGACCCGCCCGCCGGGCCGCCAACCTCGATCCGGTCGCGGCGCTGCGCTTCGAGTGACCCCGGGCGGTGCTCCGGCACCGGATCCGTCGTCGTCACCCGGTCGTCACCGGACCGCCACCGAGCCGTCGCCCGCAGCCACGAGCCTGCCTTCGCCCGACCGAACCGGTCGGCGCGCAACGGAAACGAGGCAGGAGGACCGGCATGACCCGACGAGCAGGCGTCCGCAGGCTCATGGCGCTGGTGGCCACCCTCGCCGGGGTGGTGCTGCCGCCGCCCCGGCGCTGGCCGCCACCACGGTGCCGATCCAGATCGGCAACACGGGCGAGACCATCGGGACCGCGACCTTCACCCGGACCCTCCAGGGCGACGGCACCGAGCGGATCGCGATGACCCTCGACGTGACCGGATCGGGCCGGACCCTCGACGAGGTGCACGTCTGCGTCGGCGCCGATCCCTTCACGGGCCGGATCCCACCGGGACGGTGCCGGTTCGGTGTCACCGGCCTGTCGGGCACCACGTTCACCCGAGACCTGGACCTCGGCACCGAGTACGTCGGTCGCCGGGTCTGCCTGCAGCCCCACCTCGAAGTGCGGAGCACCGACGGACGGTCGACCGACACCGGGTACGCCGGGTGGGTCTCCGGAAAGCCGTTCTTCGGCTCGCTGTGCTTCGAGTCGGTGGGCACCGAGGTGCCGCTCGGCGCCACCGGGGTGCTGGGCCTGAGCGCACTGCTCGCCGCAGGCCTCGGCGTGGTCGCGCTCGGTCGCCGCCGGACCGGCGCGCCGTTCGCACGATGACCGCCACCAGCGCCGATGATACCGGATCCCAGAATAGCGAGAGTCTCGTCGGGTATTATTCGGACATGGGGATCAACTCAGTCCCGTGGAATCGCCAGACGTGGTCCGAGGACTACGAGTGGCTCGACGCCGGGGACGAGTGGTCGAGGTGGTGGGGCGACACCCACGCGATGTGGCTGGCGGTGGTCCAACCCCGGGTCCAGGCCTTCGTCCCGGCTCCCACCGTCCTCGAGATCGCACCGGGGTTCGGGCGCTGGACCCAGTACCTCGCGCACCTCGCCGAGCGCCTCGTCCTCGTCGACCTCGCGCCACGGTGCATCGAGCACTGCCGGGAGCGGTTCGCCGGAGCGACGCACCTCGAGTACCACGTCAACGACGGGACGTCGCTGGCGATGGTGGCCGACGACTCCGTCGACCTCGTCTTCAGCATGGACTCCCTGGTCCACGCCGACGCAACGGTCCTCGAGCGCTACCTGGAGCAGCTCGCCACGAAGCTCACTGCCGACGGGGTCGGGTTCTTCCACCACTCCAATCTCGCCGCCTACGCCCGCGACCTCGAGCGGGCCCGACGCCGGTCGGCCCGGACCCGGGCGGCGCTCGTGGCCAAGGGTCGCCTGCCCCACCCGCAGTCGTTCCGCGACCCCGGCATGAGCGCCGAGCGGTTCGCCGCCGCCTGCGACCGGGTGGGCCTGGCCTGCATCGGTCAGGAGACCATCAGCTGGTCGAGCGGCGCCATGATGACCGACGCGTTCTCGCTCTTCACCCGGAAGGGCTCGCGCTGGGACCGCCCGAACCGGTGCTTCGCGAACCCCACGTTCGTCGACGAGGCCGCCCGGATGCGCTCGCTGTGGTCGGTGGCGAGCTTCCGGAACGAGGAGACCCCGGACCCGACCCGCTGACCTCGGGACCGGTGGCCCTCGGGCTCCCGGCCCGATCGGTGGCCGACCGTCCGGATGCCCATCGGACTCGGTCAGGAACGGACGGGACCCCGGGAGGCGGTGCAGCGGCGCCCGAGCGGGTTCTAGGGTGGTCGCCGTGCGACCGCCCGGGCCCGCTCGCTCCCCCCGCTCCCCTCGCTCCCCCCGCTCCGGCCCGGCTCCTCGGCGCCACCGCCGGGGTGCCGTCGCGGCGCTGATGATCGTGGGCACGCTCGTCGTGACCGCCGGACCGGCCGGCGCGCACCAGCCGGTGTTCGTGACCGAGGCCGACCCCGACCCGGCGCGCGGTCCCCTGCTCGAGGACGGGTCGTTGTCGTTCGCCGTCTACGGAGTGGTCGGCGCGCCCGGCGACACCCGGGGCGTGCGGACCCGCCTGCGGGTGGGCGACCCCCTCGTGGTGGACCTGCTGGTCCCGGCGCTCGCACCCGAGCAGGGCCTCCCCCTCGACCGGCTGCCGTTCGTGGTGCTGCGGGCCCCCGACGGCAGCGAGCGCCGACTCCTGCCCGACCGCCGCATCCGGTTCGACGAGCCCTACAGCCGCACGAGCTACGACCGGATCGTGGACCTG
>VGBI01000086.1 GCA_016870595.1 Actinomycetota bacterium | reverse complement strand
GGGGTCGACTACACCGACGGGCCCTACCCGGTGGTGACCGTCGAGCTCGCCGAGCAGGCCGGGCTCCGCTTCACCGCGACCGTGATCGGGACCCCGCCCGAGGACCTCGCGGTGGGTCAGGCGGTGACCCTCGACTGGGCCGAGCGCAACGGCGTGCCCCACCCCGTGTTCCGCCGCACCCCCGGGAGCCCGGCGTGAGCCCGCTCGCGACGCACCACTCGGGGCGCAATCCGCTGAAGGACCGGGTCGCGGTGGCCGGGATCGGCAGCACCGGCTTCTCGCGTGCGTCCGACCGCACGCCGCTGGCCAACGCGATCCAGGCCGCCACTGCGGCCGTGCGCGACGCCGGACTGACCGCCGCCGACATCGACGGCATCGTCATGCCGGGCGAGCCGGGTGGGCCGGGACCCAACGTGGTCGCGTCGGCGCTGGGCCTCCCGCGAGTCAGCCACTTCTCACGGACCGCGCCGGTCGCGATGTTCGCGTTCGCCGATGCGGTGCACGCGGTCTTCAGCGGCGCGTGCGACACCGCGCTCGTCGTCTACCCGTACATGCGGCTGCCGTGGGCCTCGCGTCAGGCCGCCAACGACCCGTTCCGACAGCACATGGCCGTGGGCATGGCGACCGTCCCCGAGAGCATCGCCAACGCGGCCGGCTACGCGGCCTGGGCCAGTCGCTACCTCGCCGAGTACGGCGTGACCCGTGACGCCTTCGCGCGCGTGGCGGTCAACATGCGGGCGAATGCGGCCCGCAACGAGCTCGCCGCGATCACCACACCGCTCACGATCGCCGACTACTACGAGGCCCGGATGATCCGGGAGCCGCTCGGGATGCTCGACATGGACCTCCCGGTCGACGGGGCCGACGCCTTCGTGATCACCACCGCCGAACGGGCCCGCGACCTGCGTCAGCCCCCGGTGCTCGTGCACGCCGCCACGACCGGCCTCGTGACCCCGAACGACGAGGACCAGCTCCCCGGGCTCGACCACCACGGCCAGCACGTGGTGATCGACGCGCTCCGGGCCCGCAGCGACTTCTGGATCGACGGGCTCGACGTCTACTGCCCCTACGACGGCTTCACCGTGATCACCGCGGCCTGGATCGAGAACGCCGGGTGGTGCGGTCCCGGCGAGGCGGGTGTGTTCCTCGCCCAGCACTGGGACGAGGCCTCGGGCCGGGTGCTCATCGACGGCCGGATCCAGGTGAACCCGCACGGCGGGTCGCTGTCGGAGGGCGCGACCCGCGGCTCGGGTCACCTGCGCGAGGCGGTCGCGCAGCTGCGGGGCCAGGCCGGGGTCCGCCAGACCCCCGACGCCCGCACCGCGCTCGTGACCACCGGCGGCTTCTTCTTCAACTCCCAGGGCGCCACCCTCCGGGCCGACGACTGACCCCGCGCCCGTCGGGCGGTCAGGTCATCAGGTCATCAGGGCACCGGGCCGTCGGGCCGTCGGGCCGTCAGGCGAGGAAGTCGGCGACCGCCGTCGCCACGGCGCCGGGGGCGTCGGTGGCGATCGAGTGCCCGGCCCCGGGGATCGTCACCACGACGAGGCCGGGGTTGGCCGCCTGCATCTGCGCCGCGGTCTCGGCGGTGCAGATGTCGCTGACCTCGCCCCGCAGCAGCAGGGCCGGCACCGCGACGGCGGCGAGGAACGCCCACAGCGCGTTGGGCGGGTGGTTGTCGAACCGGGCGGTGCGGTCCCGCAGGGCCGGGTCGTACTTCCACGTCCACTGCCCGTCGGCGGTGGGCGTGAGGTTGTGGGTCACCCGGTGCCGCAGCGCCTCGGGGTCGGCGGTGGGGCTGAGCGCGGCCTGGGCCGTGACCGCGTCGTCGAGGTCGGCGAACACGTGGCGCTCGGCCACGCTCGCCTGGATCCGGGCGACCCCGGCCGGCGCAGGCTCGGGGCCGATGTCGCCGAGCACGAGGTGGGTGAACCGGTCGGGGTGCTCGGCCACCGCGGTCAGCGCGACCATCCCCCCGAGGGAGTGCCCGACGACCGCGGCCCGGTCGATACCCCGCGCGTCGAGCACGGCGATCAGGTCGGCGGTCATCGGGACGGTGCCGTACACCGGGGCCCGGTCGGAGTCGCCGTGGCCGCGCTGATCGGGCGCGACGACCCGGAAGCGGTCGGCGAGCACCGGCGCGACGTACTGGGCCTGGCGGGCGTGGCCGGTGAAGCCGTGGAGCACCACCACGGCCGGGCCGTCGTCGGGACCCCACTCGAGCACGCGCAGGCGCACCCCGTCGCGCACGACGTCGGTGGTGCGGGGCTCGGGCAACCCGGCGGTCCCCGGCACCCCGGTCACCGGCGGGCCCGCCACTCGGTGAGCGACTCGTCGCCGATCATCGTCTCGTCGGCGTCGAGCTCCACGATCCAGGCCCGGATTGACTCGTAGGGCGCACCGAGCGTGGTGTGGAGGACCTCCACGATCCCGTCGAGCATCGCCCGCTTCTGCTCGGGGGTCCGCCCCGACGCCATGTTGACCTGCACGAACGGCATGGTGCTCCCTTCAGCCCGCGGTCACGCCGCGGTCGCTCGACACGATGGACCCGTGCATGTTGGCCGCCTCGTCGGACGCCATCCAGGCGAACAGCCCGGCGATGTCCTCGGGGCTGCCCATACCCCGGTAGCCGCTGTACGGCACCATCAGCGAGCCGTCGACGTCGGGCGGGATCGTGAAGCCGGTCGTGAGCGAGGTCAGCACCCCGGCCGGCGCGATCGCGTTGATGCGGATGTCGGACTTCACGTACTCCATCGCCAGCGCTCGTGTCAGCTGGACGATCGCGCCCTTGGTCATGCAGTACACGACCGTGTAGGCCTGGCCCATCAGCCCGGCGTTCGACGCAATGTTGATCAGCGTCCCCCCGGTGGCGAGGAGGTGCGGGATCGCGGCCTGGGCCACGAACGTGGGCCCGTCGACGTTGACCCCCATCATGCGGCGGTAGTCGGCCTCGCTGACGTCGGCGAAGTGCTCGGCCCGGGCGATGCCGGCGACGTTGCCCGCCACGTCGAGCCGACCGAACGCGGCGACGCAGTCGTCGACCAGGGCCCGGCACTCGTCCCGACGGCTGATGTCACCGACCCGCGACCCCATCGTGCCGCCCGCGCCCTCCACCAGCGCGACGGTCTCGGCCAGCGTCTCGGCCGCGACGTCGTGCCCGTACACCCGGGCGCCCTCGGCCGCAAGGCGCAGCGCGATCGCCCGCCCGATCCCCGACCCGGCGCCGGTCACCAGCGCGACCCGGTCCTCGAACCGGTGGCCCTCGAACCGGCGGCCCTCGAACCGGTGGCCCGTGGACGTGGTCGTGCGCATGGTGGGGCCTCCCCGACGGTCGCGCCGCCGCCGGCGCGCGAGGCGGGAGCATGCCACGCCCACCCCGACCGCGTCGGCCCCGGCCCCGGGCCCCGCTCCGAGCCACAATGGGGCATGACCGACGCCACCCCGTCCCCGGACCCCGGCCCGCTCGGTGCTCCCGGGCCCTCCGCCGCCCCCGACGCCGACGCCCTCGACGCCGACACCCTCCTGCGCGCCACCGGGTCGGTGCGCGAGTTCACCGACCGCCCGGTGACCCGGGCCGAGGTGGCCCGGATCCTCGACCTCGCCCGGTTCGCCCCGAGCGGCGGCAACCAGCAGCCCTGGCACGTGGTGTCGGTGGAGGCCCCTGCGGTGCGGGCCGCCCTGGGCGAGTGCATCGTCACCGCGGCCAAGGAGTACCTCACGCTGCGCACTGCCGGGCAGCGCCCGTTCGGGCTCACCGTCCACGGCCGCTGGCCCGGCCCCGGTCCCGTCGACCTCGCCGCGGCCCGGGCCGCCGACCTCGACGCCCCCGCGTTCACCGGCCTTGCCCAGGCCCCGGCGGTGCTCGCGGTCCTGGTCGAGCTGGGCAAACTCGCGGCGATGGACGCCGAGCTCGACCGCCACGGGGTGGTCGCGGGCGCCTCGATCTACCCGTTCTGCTGGCAGATCCTCCTCGCGGCCCGGCTCGAGGGACTCGGCGGTGTGCTCACCACGTTCGCCGTCCGCGACGAGCCCACCGCGCTCGCCGCGCTCGGCGCGCCGCCGGGCTGGGCCCTCGCCGCCGTGATCGCCCTGGGCGAGCCGGTGCACCGCCCCACCCGCCTGCGCCGGGAGCCGGTGGCCGCCTTCGCCACCGTCGACGGGTTCGCGGGCCCCGCCCTCACCCCCTGATCGCCGGTCGCCCCGGCGACCGACGCCCCCGGCACCGGACCCCGCCGTGGCCTAGCCTCCGGCGATGGACCACGAGATGCTCGGACTGCGGGGCAAGCGGGCCCTGGTGCTCGGCGGCGGGTACGGGATCGGTCAGGACAGCGCCCGGCTGCTCGCCCGGGCCGGGGCCGACGTGGTCGTCGCCGACCGCGACCCGGAGCGCGCCGCCGCGAGCGCGGCCGAGCTCACCGTCCACGGGGGTCGCACCCATGCGCTCTCGGGTGACGTCACCGACCGCGCGACCGCCGTCGGCCTCGTCGACGACGCCGCCGCGTTCCTGGGCGGGCTCGACGTCATGATCAACATGATCGGGTTCGCGGCGTGGGGCACGCTGCTCGAGCTCGACGACGACGCCTGGGAGCTCGACCTCTCGCGCAACCTGCGTCACCACATCTGGACCGGCACCGCCGCAGCCCGCCACATGATCGCCCAGGGGACCGGCGGCGCCCTCGCGACCGTTGCCTCGGTGAGCGGGATCTACGGCGCGCCCCACCACGGGGCGTACGGCGCGGCCAAGGCCGGGCTCATGTCGCTCACGCGCACCATGGCCCAGGAGTGGGGCCGCCACGGCATCCGGGTCAACGCGGTGGCCCCCGACATGATCGCCACCCCCCGGATGCAGGAGCAGCAGGCCACCCTCGCCGATGATCCCGACGCCCGGGCCCGGCGGTCGATCCAGCCGCTCGGGCGCATGGGCCTGGCGGTCGAGGTGGCCGGGCCGCTGGTCTTCCTCGTCTCCGACCTCGCGAGCTTCATGACCGGCCAGACCCTCGTCGTGGACGGTGGGACCCGCAGCGCGTTCCCCCACCTCGGCGCGGCCGAGGCGATGGAGCAGACCTGAGGACCCGACCCCCGAGCGACCCGGGCGACCCGATCGGTCGGCTCAGGAGCCGGCGCGCGCGACGCGGGTGAAGCCGTAGAAGAGCAGCGCCGTGCCGAGCGCGATGGCCACGAAGTTCCACACCGAAGAGCCCCGGGTCGCGGCGTCCACCACGTTGGCGGCGAGGATCAACAGGCCGAAGCCGGCTTCGACGATCCCGTGGCGGCGCTCGGACACGGCCGCACGCTACCCGGTGGTTGCGCCCGCCGGGCTCACCCGATGGCGGCGCGACGCGCGGCGGCCTCGGGTGGGAGCGGCTGACGGAAGCGCACACCGGCGGGCTCCGGCACCCCGACGCGACACAACGCGAGCCGCCACGACGGCGAGGCGCCGAGCGTGCCCCGCAGCAGGTGCGTGACCGTCCGCCCGACCGTCTCGGCCCCCGGCGACGGGCGCACGCCGATCGCCGCCTGGATCCGGGGTGGGAGCGTCACGGCGGCGGCCCGGAACAGCAGGCCGTACACGTCGCGCACGCCGAGGGGCAGGGGCGGGCGCCGCAGGAAGTCGATGGCCTCCCGCTGCCCGGGCGACGACGCGACGTCGGGGTGGTCGGCGACCCAGGCCGACAGCGCGGCGGCGGTCCCGGGGAGCGGGGTGGCGTGGTGGAGCGCACCGAGCGTGGCCTGCTCGCGGGCGTAGCGATCGGCGTCGGCGGCGGCGAGGGGCCGGTCGCCGTAGTGCTGGTAGGCGACGAGGAACGACTCGGCCAGCGAGTTGTGGACCCAGGCCGCGAGGTCGGGGGCGTCGGCGTCGTAGGTCCGGCCCCGGGCCGAGAGCCCCACCACGGGGCGGTGGCGCCGCCGGACCGTGCCCACGGCGTCGTCGACCTCGGGGCCGGCGCCGAAGGTGGTCGCCGTCACGTAGGCCGCGGTGCGCGACAGGCGCCCGAGCGGGTCGTTGCGGTAGCGGGAGTGGTCGGCGACCCCGGCGGCGACCTCGGGGTGCGCGGCCTGCACGAGCAGCGCCCGGATCCCGCCGATGAACACGGCCGAGTCGCCGATCACCCGCCACGAGACCGAGTCGGGTCCGAACCGCCCGGGGTCCCCGGGGAACTCCAGCGTCCGGGCCAGCGGATCGGGTCCGTGGGAGAACAGGCCGTTGGTGGCGGCGACGACGCGAGCGGTCATGTGGTCGACCGGGGTCCGCAGGTTCACGGCCACTCCAACCCGCCCGGGCCGGAATGCTTCCCGCCGGCGGTCCGCTACCGTGCCGGCCGTGCCGGCCGCCGTTCCCGCCGACCTCGATCCCAGGACCCCGGTGATCCTCGGCGTCGGCGTGGCCGACCAGGCCGTCGACGAGCCCGGGGGTGGTCTCGACGCCCTCGGCCTCATGCTGGCGGCCACCCGGGCCGCGGGCGCCGACACCGGGAGCGACGCGGTGCTCGGCGCGGTCGGCCACGTCGCCGTGCCCGACGGCACCTGGTCCTACCCCGATCCCGGGCGTCTGATCGGCGCGGCGATCGGGGCCCCCGGCGCCCGGACGAGCCTGGTCCGGGTCGGGATCCCCCAGCAGGCGCTCTTCGACGCCGCGTTCCGCGCCGTGCGCGACGGCGACGTCGACGTCGTGCTCGTCGTCGGGGGCGAGGCGATGCGCCGGACCGTGACCGCCCGCCGGGCCGGGGTCACGGCTCCCGAGACGCAGCAGACCGACGCCGAGCCCGACGACCTGCGCGAACCCGTCGGCGAGATCATCACCGCCGCCGAGATCGCCGGTGGCCTCGCGTCGCCGATGGCGCCGTTCGCGATGGTCGACAACGCGCTGCGGGCGGCCGAGGGACAGTCGGTCGCCGACCACGTCGACGAGATCGCGCGGCTCTACGCCGGGTTCAGCCGGGTTGCGGCGACGAACCCCCGGGCCGCCTTCCCCACCCCCCGCGACCCGGAGTTCCTCCGGACCCCGAGCGACCGGAACCGCCCCCTCGCGTTCCCGTACCTGAAGTGGCACTGCGCCCAGATGAACGTCGACCAGGCCGGCGCGATCCTCATCGGCACCGTCGGCGCGGCCCGGCGCCTCGGCGTCGACCCGTCGCGCTGGGTGTTCCCCCTCGTCGCCCTCGAGTCCAGTCTCTCGATCCCCCTCTCGCACCGGGCCGAGATCCACCGCTGGCCGGCCATGGAGGTCCTCGGCGGCGCCGCGGCGGACCACCTCGGGCACCCGCTCGCCGCCCTCGACGCGGTCGAGTGCTACAGCTGCTACCCGTCGGCGATCCGGGTGCAGCAACGCGCGCTCGACCTCGCGCGCGACGGCGTCCCCACGATCACCGGGGGCGAGGCCTTCGCCGGTGGACCGTGGAACAACTTCGTGCTGCAGACCACCGCCGCGATGGTCGAGCACCTGCGCGCCCGTCCCGGGACCCGCGGGATCGTCACCTCGGTCAGCGGGCTCATGAACAAGCCCGGCCTCATGGTGTGCGCGACCGAGCCCGGCGACCGGCCGCTGCTCGTCGCCGACCTGGCCGAGCGGGCCGCATCCGTGACCGCCCGGCGCCCGGTGGCCACCGACCACCGGGGCCCGGCCGTGGTCGTCACCTCCACCGTCTTCTTCGAGGACCTCCGCCCGGTCCGCACCGTCGTGATCGCCGAGACCCCCGAGGGCGAGCGGTGCGTCGCGGCGTGCCCCGACCCCGACCTCGCCGAGCGGGCCACCCGCGAGGAGCTCGCAGGCACTGCGATCCGGGTCGACGGGCCCGGCTTCACCGTCTGAGCGACCCGGTACGCCTCGGCGCAGTGAGCCCCGGTGCGCCCCGGCGCGTCCCCGGCGCACGACCTGTCAGACTCGGGCCGTGCCCATCGTCGGCGTCGTCACCGGTGCGGGTCGCGGCATGGGCCGGGCCTGCGCCGACCGCTTCCAGCACACCACCGACGTGCTCGTGCTCGTCGACTGCGACGCCGACGGGCTCGCCGAGGCCGCCGCGACCCTCGCGGAGGGCGCGGCCGAGGCCGTGGCCGTGGTGGCCGACATCACCGACCCGGTCGCGATCGGGGCCCTGGCCGACCGGATCGCCGGGCTCGGCACCCTCGGTCCCGTCGCCCACGCGGCCGGGATCTCCCCGACCATGGCCGACTGGCACCGCGTCCTCACCGTCGACCTGGTCGGCACCGCCCACCTCGTCGACGCCTGCACCCCCCTCGTGCGCCCGGGCACCGCGATGGTCTGCTTCGCCTCCATGGCCGCCACCCTGATGGGGTCGGCGGTCGACCCGGCCGTCGACGCCGTGCTCGACGACCTCGGCCCCGACCTCCCCGAGCACCTCCGCGCCGTCGTGGGCCCCGGGCTCGAGGAGCCGGGCACCGCCTACGCCCTCGCCAAGCGGGGGGTGCAGCGGCTCGTACGGCGCGTGGCCCGGGACTGGGGACCGATGGGCGGCCGCATCAACTCGCTGTCCCCCGGGATCATCGACACCCCGATGGGGTGCCAGGAGCTCGCCCAGCAGCCGATGATGCCCGTGATGCGCGACCACACCCCGCTCGGGCGCGTCGGGACCGCCGACGAGCTCGCCGCCGCTGCGGCGTTCCTGTGCGGACCCGGCGCGAGCTTCGTGACCGGCACCGATCTGCTCGTGGACGGCGGCTGCGTGGCCGGCCTCGAGCCGCTCATGGCGGATCAGCGCCGCGGCTCGTAGGCCTCCAGCGCCGGGATGACCTTCGTGCCCAGCAGCTCGATGCTGCGCATCACGGCCTCGTGGGGCAACGCGCCGAACTGCACGTAGCACAGCAGCTGGTCGACGCCGAGGTCGGCGTAGCGCTGCATCTTCTCGATGCAGCGGTCGACGTCGCCGACGATGATCATGTCCTGGTCGTCGTACTCCTCGATCGGACGGTGCATCATCGGGAACGCCGCCGCGACCTGGTCGGGCTCCGGCATGAGCGCCTCCCACTCCCACTTCAGGATGAACTCCACGAGGCCGCGGTACCACCAGTCGACCGCGTCCCAGATTCCGTTGGCGGCCGCCGCGTCCATCGAGTCGGCGCAGTGCACGAGCGTGTAGCCGGCGACCTTGTTGGTGGTGACCCGGGTCAGGGGCGTCGGGTCCGCCGCGGCCTCTCGGTACGCCGCGATGTCGGACGCGGTCACCGCGAGCGGCCGGGCCGGGCTGAACGACAGCATGCCGAGGCCTCGGGACCCGGCCTGGCGGGCCGAGTCCTCGCTGGTGCAGGCCATCCACACCGGCGGGTGCGGGTCCTGGACCGGCTTGGGGGTGACCATGCGGGCCGGGAAGTCGAGGAACTCGCTGTGCTCCTCGTAGTAGCGCTCCTCCCACATGCGGACCACGGTCTCGCACGCCGCGAACATCTCGGTCCGGCTGCGCTCGCGGTCGACGCCGAACGCCTGCTGCTCCATCGGGGTCGAGCGCCCGATGCCCCACTCGACCCGGCCGCCCGAGAGCACGTCGACGGTCGCGACCTTCTCGGCGATGCGGGCCGGGTGGATGAAGCCGTGGGGGGTGAGGGTCACACCGAACCCGAGCCGGATCCGCTCGGTGATCTGGCTGAGCGCGCCGAGCACGACCTCGGACGCCGGGCAGTGGGAGCGGTTCTCCCGGAAGTGGTGCTCAACCAGCCAGACCGTGTGGAACCCGACCCGGTCGGCGAGGCGGATCTGCTCGAGCGTGTCGCAGTAGGCCCGCTGCTCGGCCTCCCGCTGGTCGTACGGGTGGGGCAGGTCGCCCCAGGGCTGGGGGACGTCGATCTCGTAGAGCAGGTCGAGCTTCACGGGCACCTCCCGACGGGCACCTGCGCACCGTAGCCCCGGACGCGAGACTGGGGCCATGACCCACCCCCGTCGTCCCCGTCCTCCCGCGCGCGGCGCGCGCCTCGTCGCCGCGCTCGTCGCCGCGCTCGTCGTCGCCCTGCCCAGTGGGGGCATGACCGCCGCCGCCGAGCCGGCACCGACCGCCACCGCGACCCGCCAGGAGTTCGCCGAGGCCGCGCCGCGCAACGCGCCGGGCCAGACGCTCTACTTCCAGCGGGTCACCATCCCCCCGGGCCTCGCGCTCGTCCCCCACTTCCACGAGGGGCTCCAGCTCGGGCGGGTGGTCCGGGGCACCCTCACCTACGAGGTCGTCTCCGGGACGGTGCAACGGGTCGACCGGGCCGGGCGGACCGAGTCCGTCACCGGGCCGCGCACCATCCGCGTCCGCCCCGGCGAGACCCTGATCGAGGACGCCGGCCTCGCCCACACCGGCGCCAACCGCAGTCGTGGCCCCGTGGTGATCGACGTCGCCGCGCTGCTCGGCACCGGCGCCCCGCTCGCGACCCCGCTCGGTCAGCCCGCGACCGGGACCCGGGTGGCGCTCACGGTCGAGCTGTTCTCCCAGGAGACCCGCCTCACCGAGCTCGGCGCCACCGTCCTGTACGGCTGGAACCGGTTGACCGGCACCGCCACCGACCCGAGCGGCCCGGTCGCGGTCGAGATGCAGGCGAGCGTCGACTACACGTCGGGGTCGGGCCCGTTCTCCGGCTTCGTGACCTTCACCTTCGCCGACGGAGCCGTGATCGGCACCCGCATGGAAGGGCTCGCGACCCGCGGTGCCGACGGCGCCACCCAGTTCGCGTCGACCGTGGGGGTGCTCGGCGGAACCGGGCGCTACGCCGGCGCGACCGGCACCGGCACGTTCACCGGTACCCGGACCGCCGGCGTCGGCCAGCCGGCGACCCTCACGTTCACTCTGACCGTGGGCCGGGCCTGAGCCCGGCCCCGGGGCGGAGTTCGCACCGGCATCAGAAGATGTTGCCGACCGCCCGCTGCCAGCCCCGGTCGACCCGCAGCTCCCCGCTCCGGTCGGCCCGGAGCACGACCACGGTGGCGGGCTCGCGGTTGCCGGAGGTCGGGTCGAGGCGCACCCGTCCGGTCCAACCGCGATAGCCGTCGAGCTCGGTCAACGCAGACCGGAGCCGGGTCGCGTCGAAGGAGCCGGCCTTGGTGGCTGCGGCGGCCAGCACCCCGAGCGATTCGTAGGTGTAGGGGCTCCAGGTGCCCGGGGCCTCCTTGAACTTCTTGCGGTACGCGGCCACGAACGGGGCCGAGCCGGTGAACTCGT
>VGBI01000085.1 GCA_016870595.1 Actinomycetota bacterium | reverse complement strand
GGCGGTGATGGCCGCGCTCTCGGATCAGGCTGCCGGGCTCGAGTTGGTGCGGTCGTTCAACCCCGGTTACCTCACGCCGGCGAACCCCGCCCCGGTCACCGACGAGAAGGCGGTGCGCACCGCCCGGACTCTGCCCGCAGCGCTGCCCCAGGTGGCGGTGTTCAGGGTCCCCGACTCCCACCCGGCGCCGGTCGGCGCCCAGGCGAGCGGAGCCGAGATCGTCCTGCACGGTGACGGCGCAGGGTTCGTGGCCACCGCGGCCGCCGGACTCCCCGGAATCGACGCCACCTCTGGTCCCTGGCTCACCGCCCACGAGCTCGACGACTGGCCTGCCGGGCGGCGCGTGGCCGACCGGGCCACCACACGTCACATCGTGACCGACACCAACCGGAGGGCCGAGCACCGGTACACCACACTGTTGGAGAACGACGGGGCGACCCAGACCAGTGCCGGCGACCCGAAGTCCGGAGTGACCGAGGACGTCACCACCACCGAGGCCAACGGGTCCGGCGCCGCCGAGCAGAGCGTGACGGTCCTACGCGGCGTGCGGTCGGTGCGCGCCTCCGCCTACGGCAACGTCATCAGCCTTCTGCCCGAGGAACGACCCGCCAATGCCTTCGACGGCGATCTCCGCACCGCCTGGCGGGTCGACCCGACCTCCTTCCGGCCGCTCACCGGCGGCACCCCTCAGACCCTCACCGTCGACCTCGGTCGGAAGGTGCGCACCGACACCGTGACCGTCGTGCAGGCGCAATGGCGTCCCGGTACTGCCCCGATCACTGCGTTCGACGTGGTGCTCGACGGCAACCGCACGGTGCCGGTCACCGTCGACGCTGCTGCCGCACACGCCGCTTCCGGCGTCACGGTCGCCCTCGACGGCCGTGCGTTCCGCACCCTCGAACTCCGTATCCCCGACGACCCGGTGTCCGTCGGCGCCATCGGAATCGCCGAGGTCCGCATCCCCGGCGTCGAGGTCGAGGAATTCGTGCGCACCCCCCGCTGGCCGACCTGGAGCGACTCACAGTCCCGACAGGTTCCCCTCGCCGTCGTGCTCGCCCGGCAGCGCGCCGACGCGTCGCTGCTGTTCCGCTCCGATCCGGAGCCTCGGATCCGTCGACTCGTCGAGGTCCCCGCCGCCGACATCTTCACCGTCCAGGGCGTCGCGCACGTGAATCCCCGCGCTCCTGATGCCGTGCTCGACGCCGCGCTCGGCTCCTTGCCGGCCGGGGTGAGCGCCACTGCGTCGGGGCGCAACCTCGGCGACCCCAGCGCCAGGGCCTCAGCGGCGCTCGACGGCAACCTCTCCACCGCATGGGTCTCGCCGTTCGCAGCCGCCGCGGGCAGTTCGTGGACCGTCACCGTCGACGCGGGCGTCGCCACCGACGACCTGACGCTCCACCTCGTCGCCGACGGTCGCCACAGCCTGCCGATCTCGCTCGACGTCGTGGTCGACGGGGTGACCCGGGCGGTGACCGTCCCGCCGACCGCCGAGTCGGACGTACCCGGGGCCGTGGCCCGCGTGGCGCTCGGCGTCCCGGTGCGCGGGCGGTCGGTGACGATCACCGTGCGTGACGTCGATCCCCGGTTCGGCACCGACCTCTCGGGCAACCTGGTCGAGCTACCCGTCGCCGTCGCCGAGGTGGAGCTCGAGACCGGCGGACGCACCCCGGTGACCGACAGTGGCGTGACGAGCACCCCGTGCCGCTCCGACCTGCTCTCCGTCGATGACGCACCGGTACCCGTGCGTCTCACGGGTCGCGTGGGTCCCGGCACCACGGGTGCTCTGGCCGTCGAGCCCTGCGGTGCGCCGCTGGCCCTCGGTGCCGGGGTCCACGTCGTACGCTCCGCGAACGGTCTCGACCTGGGGTTCGACCTCGACGTGCTGGCGCTGGTGTCGTCGGGTTTCGCCACCGCCGCCAACTGGGGCACCGCACCGGCGGTGGGTGACGCCGGGCCCGACGGCGCCACTGTGGTCCCCAACGGGGAGCCGTACTGGTTCCGCCTCGACCAGAGCGACAGCGCGGGATGGAAGGTCACCGCGACCCGGGCGGGTCGCACCACCGACCTCGGACCATCGCACTCACTCGACCTGTACGCCGCCGGGTGGCTGGTCGAGAAGCCGACCTCCGGACCGACGGAGTTGGTGGTGTCGTGGATGCCGCAGGGCCAGGTCGACCTCGCCCTGGCGGTGTCCGCCCTCGGGGTGTTGACCTGCGTCGCACTGGTCGGGTTCCGCCGCCGCAACCGGAGCGCACCCCCCACCGCGAACCCCGTGTGGCCCGAACGCTCCGCGCTCGGGTCGGTGCCCGCCACCCCATGGGCGGCATCAGGCGTGGCGGTGGTGGGCGCAGCGCTCGCGGCCGGACCGTCGGTCGCCGTCGCCGTCGCCGTCGTGGCCGCAGCGAGCCACGGTGCCGCACGCTCACGCCCCCTGGCCGCTGTGGTGCGCGTTGCACCCCTGGTGGCGCTGGGGGCCGCCGTCCTCGTGGTGGTCGGGCGGCAGGTGCGCCACGACTACCTGCACGACGCGCTGTGGCCGACGCGCTTCGGCGTGGCGCATCACCTCGTGCTCTTCGCGCTGGTGACGCTGGTCCTCCAGATCTGGGCCGATCGATCCGAGGACATCGGTGGCGAGACCGTCGACCCCGCCACCCGGGAAAGCTGACGATCACGTCGATTCTGCCCATACCCGAACCCGTACCGCAGGCGCTGGGCAACCCGGTCGGGCGCCCCAGGCAGGCGCCGGGCGCGCTGATAGCGTCGCGTGATGGCCCGATCCGTCGCCGCCGACGGGACGTCGTCGGCGCCGACCTGGCCACTGGTCGAGGCCCCGGCGACCGACCCGACACCGACCGCAGCTGACGCCCCCGACGCCTCCGGGTGGATCCTGGACCCGACCCGATTCACGTACAAGCCTGCGCTCGACGGCCTCCGGGCGGTTGCGGTGCTGGCCGTGGTGGCGTACCACTTCGGTGCCGGGTGGCTGCAGGGGGGGTTCCTCGGCGTCGACCTCTTCTTCGTGCTCTCGGGCTACCTGATCACCTCTCTGTTGCTGATCGAACGGCGCAACACCGGGACGATCCGTTTCGGGGCCTTCTGGGCGCGGCGCTTCCGTCGTCTGCTGCCCGCCCTCTTCGTGCTGCTCGTCGCAGTCGCCCTGTGGGGACGCCTCGCCCTCCCCTCCGACCAGTGGGGCCGGCTTCGCTCCGACGGCGTGTGGTCGCTGTTCTACGGTGCCAACTGGCACTTCGTGCTCTCGGGGCAGTCGTACTTCACCACCGAGCCCTCGATGCTGCGCCACATGTGGTCGCTCGCGATCGAGGAGCAGTTCTACCTGCTGTGGCCCCTCGTGGTCTTTGCGGCGCTGTGGGTCAACCGGGGTCGGCACGTCGTGCTCACCGTCGTGTGCGTCTTGGGAACTGCGCTGTCGGTGGCGGTCATGCAGTGGCGCTTCGAGCCCGGACGCGACCCGTCACGCGTGTACTACGGCACCGACACGCGAGCGAGCCAGCTCCTGATCGGGGCCCTCCTCGCACTCGTACTCGTGCACTGGGCACCCCGGATGCGGGTGACACGCGTGGGCGTCCAGGTCGCCGGGTGGATCGGGATCGCAGTCGTGCTCGTCCTGTTCTGGGCGGGACGGGACCAGGGCACCTTCCTCTACCGCGGTGGCTTCGTGCTGTTCGCCGTCGCCTCCGCTGCGGTCATCTGCGCCATGGTGCAACCGACTGGCGCAAACCCGGCGCGTGCGGCCCTCAGCCTGAGGCCGGTGCGCTGGATCGGGCAGATCTCCTACGGCATCTACCTGTGGCACTGGCCGGTGTGGGTGGCGCTCAACCCGGCCCGAATGGCGAGCTGGGGTGTCCCCGTCACCGGCTGGCGGCTCGCAGGCGTGCAGCTCGCAGTGACCGTCGGAATCAGTGCGCTCTCCTACTACCTGGTCGAGCTTCCGATCCGGCACCGGCGCTACCGCAGCAAGGTGGTGCCGACCGCGCTCGTGTTCGGTGGTTTCGCGGTGACCCTCGGGGTCCTGTTGGGTGCGACCGTCGGCGCCACGACCGACCTCCTCGCCGGGCGGCCCGGCACCGTCCTGGGTGGGGGGAGGAACCCGGCCGCGGGCATCACCCCCGGAGGCACCGACTCGCCCACCCGACGAACCCTGGTGCTCGGCGACTCGGTGGCCGTGACCCTCACCGACGCGCTCGCCCAGGCCGGTGCCGAGGACGGGGTGACGCTTCGGACGATCGGGCGCCTGGGGTGCGGGATGACGACCGGGGTGTCCCTCCTGCCCGACGGGACGCCCGTCGACTGGGGTACCGATTGCGCCCGCGCGACTGCGCAGTACCAGGCCGACGCGATCGCAGTGGTGAAGCCCGACACGGTGCTGTGGTTGAGCACCTGGGAGTCGTCGGATCAACGGGTCGACGGGAGACGCCTGCTTGTGGGCACCCCCGCTTGGGAGGAATGGCTCCTCGGCGAGATGGAGCGAGTGCGGTTGCTGACCGCGGCAAACGGCGCCCGGTTCGTCCTCGTGAACAACCCCCCACTGGCGACCAACTCCAGCCGCATCGTCACCAGGGACGACCAGCGGCGCCTGGCTGCGGTCAACGACGTGATGGATCAGTTCGCGACCCGACACCCCGACGTCACCGTGGTCGATCTCTCGAGCATCGTGTGCCCGGGAGGGGCTCCCGAGAACGGTGCCTGTGCCCCCGCCCGGGACGGCGTGGTGCTCCGCCCCAAGGACGGTGCCCATTACGAGGCCAACGGCGCCGCCTGGACCGCTCCCCGGCTGCTCGACGCCCTGTACGCCGCCCTGCGGACCCAGGCCGCCACTCCGGTACCGGGCACTCGCGCCGACCCCTGATCGGGCCGGTCCGGGCTCAGCGCGCCGCAGGCACGCCGGGACGGGGAAGGAGCGGCGCGGCGCGCCCGGTGCCCCGCGGGGTCGTGGGGTCCTCCTCCTCGTGGTACTCCTCCTCGACGTTGACGGTCCAGACGTCGTGGGCGGCGCCGTAGATGTTCTCGACCGAGAGCATCGCCGTGTACATCGAGTGGTCCTGGTTGTTGTACTTGTGCATCCCGTTGCGACCGACGGGGAGCACGTTGGGACAATTGGCCGCGACCCAGGCGCGCATGACGTCGACGTTCTGCTTGTACATCGCGTCGTAGACCGGGTACGCCTTCTTGACCCGCACGACGTAGCCCGCCTCGACCCGGTCGGCGTCGCAGAGGCCGAGGTGGGCCAGCTCACGCTTGCCCTGCTCGACCAGGTCGGCGTCGTCCTTGGTCCACATGTCGTCGCCCTCGCTCACGAAGAACTCGAGCCCGAGGCAGGTACGGCCTTCCTTCACCAGGTACGGCGACCACTGCCCGAAGTTCTGGACCCGCCCCACCCGGACCGCCGGGTCGTGGATGTAGATCCAGTTGTCGGGGAAGCCGGCGTCCTCGGGGACGACCAGCGCCACGGTCATGAAGTCGCGGTAGCGCAGGTCGTCGGCCGCGGCGATCACCTCGGCCGGCGCCGGGGGGTCCATCGCCCGCAGCAGCTCGCTCATCGGCATCGACGACACCACGTGGGTGCAGTCGTACGTGGTCTCGGTGCCGTCCTTGGCCCGGGCCGTGACCGACACCGCCCGTCCGTCCTCGTGGCGGACCTTGGTGACCAGGGTCTCCATCCGCACGGTGCCCCCGCGCTCCTGCACGATCTCGGTGCAGCGCTCCCACATCTGGCCGGGGCCGTACTTCGGGTAGTTGAACTCCTCGATCAGGCTCGTGACCTGCTTCGCCTTGTCCTGGCGGGCGCGCATCCACTTGGGCTTGATCGCCTCCCAACCGGCCCGGAACAGCGACAGGTTCTTGACCCGCTGCGCACCCCAGTCGGCCTGCAGCTCACGGACCGGGACGCCCCACACCTTCTCGGTGTAGGTCTCGAAGAAGGTCCGGTAGAGGCGCCAGCCGAAGCGCGCCGCGTAGAAGCCTTCGAGGTTGGTCTGGTCCTTGGGCTTCTTGATCCGGACCCAGACGTACGAGCCCACGCACTTGCCCGCCTCGACGATACCGAGGTTCTTCAGGGCGTTCATGGGGACGAGCGGGTAGTCGTAGTACTTGCCCTGGTAGTAGATGCGGCTCATGCGGGGCCGGCGCAGGAAGTTCTCGGCCCCCAGGATCTCGAACCAGAGGTCGTCGACGGGGGTGACCTTGGTGAAGAAGCGGTGGCCCCCGATGTCGAAGCGCCACCCGTCGCGGACCACGGTGCGGCTGATCCCGCCCACCACGTCGTCGAGCTCGAGCACGGTGGGGGTGGCGCCGCGCCGGGTCAGCTCGTAGGCGGCGGTGAGGCCCGCGGGCCCGGCGCCGATGACGACGACCTTGGGCGCGGTGGTGTCGACGGGGGTGCTCACGGCGGGTGGCGTCTCCTCGCGGAACGGCAGAACAGCAGATCGATGGGTCGAGCGGGTCGGGTCGAGCGGGTGCGACGGGCGGGTGGAACGTGAGCCCCTGGATTCTACGGCGGCCCCGACCCCCGTCAGGGCACCGCGACCCCGCTGAAGCCCAGGACGGCATAGGCGACCAGGCCCCCGGCGGCGAGGGCGAGGACGGCACGCTCCACGGTGCGCCGTCCCGTCACGAGGGCGAGACCGAGGAGCAGGGGGAAGGCGCCCACGGCGTAGCGCTCCGAGGAGTCGAGGTTCTCGGCCGAGAGGGTGACGAGGAGGGTCAGGGCGCTGAACGCCGTGTAGGAGGCGGGCAGGCGCCGGGCCACCACGACGAGCAGGCCGAGGAACACCACGGCCCCGACCAGGTGCAGGCCCGAGCCGAACCGGTCACCGCCCCCGAGGTCACCCGCCGCCCGCACGAGGCGGGACACGGGGTCGACGACGCCGCCCCGCAGCGAGTCCCGCTGCTGCACCGAGAACGGCAGCCACGGGTCACCGCGGTCGACCCCGACCCAGACGAGGTAGGCGACGAGGCCGAGGGGTGGTCCGGCGACCGCCGCCACCCGTCCGGCCCAGGCGCGCGCCGTGTGTCCGTGGCGGACCCGCAGCGCCTCGATCAACGCCGGGAGGGCCAGGAAGGCGCCCACGGGTCGGGTCGCGCCGGCCACGAGGCCGAGGGCGCCGGCGAGCGCGAAGCGATCGGTGCGCAACGCCAGGAACACGCCGACCGCGAGCGCCGCCGCCGGCGCGTCGGCGTAGCCCATCACGAAGACGGCCGCGACCGGGAGGACCGCTGCGAACCAGGCCGCCCGGACCGCGGCCTGCCGGTCACCGGTCTCGAGCACGGTGATGCGGTGGAGCAGTGCGCCGAAGACCAGTGCGCCGACGTTGACGAGGATCAGGAGCGCAAGCCCGTACCGACCGAAGAGGACGACGCCGAGCCCCCGCGCCGCGAGCGGCACGACCGGGAAGAACCGGAGCGCGTCGGTGCGGAGCGCGCCGTACCCGTACTCGGCGATGTCCCGGTAGTAGGCCGCGTCCCAGGCGAACAGGCCCTGGGTCGCCTGGACCGTGCGGTCGGTGACCCCGAGGGCGTCGACGACCTCCCGCACAAGCCCGAGCGCACCCACCACGAGCACGCGGGCCACCACCCAAGGAACCACCGCCGCCCGCAGGTCCTCGCGCACGAAGCGCGTGCGCAGCGGAGTCACGCCGCCGGGTACTCCACCAGGCCGACCACCTCGAAGTAGTCATCCGTCCGAGGCGCGATCCGCTGCGCCCCGCCGGGCCGGGCAGTACCGAGGGCCAGGGCGACCTCCTCGCACCGGCCCGCGAGGCTGCGGTACCCGGGCGTCGTGACCAGCCAGATGCGGGCCCCGGCGGCGAGTTCGAGCACCCCGGCGGCGAACGCGTCGGAGTCCGTCTGGTCGATCCGCTCGCGGTAGTCCACCCAGTTGACCCGCTCGGGTCCGCCGAGCGCCGGGAACGTGACCTCGGTGAGCCCGCGGCCGTCACCCAGGATGCGGTGCACGGCCGGGGCGAGCTGGTCGGGGCAGTACACGACCACGTCACCGGGCTCGGCCTCGGCCCGCAGGACGGCGGCGACCTCCCCGGCCTGAGTCCGCTGGTCGACGGCGTTGCGCACACCGCCGGCCAGCCCCAGCGCCACGACCACCGCGAGCACGCCCACCCGCACCCGGGGGTCCCCGAACACCTGGGTCCCCATGGCGATGCACAGCACGAAGAGCGGGACGACAACCGCGGCGTACCGCCCTTCGAACGCGGTACCGGTGGCGAACGACAGGGTGAGGCCGACCGCGAGCACGCCCAGGGCCACCACCGCTTCCCAGCGCACGAGCGGACGGGTCCGGAGGTCGAGGTCGACGTGGGTGGCACCCCGGGCCACACCGAACAGCGCGAGCAGGGGCAGCACCAGGACGAACACGGCGAGCATGAAGGGTTCGCCGTGCGCCGGGGTGACCACGCCGGCGAACCCGAGCAGGAACGAGGCGCCGGCCGACCACGGGAGCTGGGGGTCGCCCCACGGGGTCCCGGTGTGCCCGAGCTGGAACAGGACGGTCGGGAGCCACGGCAGGTACGCGAGCCCCCCCACCGCCATCGCGAACGCGACCCTCCGCGCGCCACGACGCGCGTCGGGCGTGGCGCCGCGCCACGCCTGCACCAGGACCACGACGCCCACGGTCATCAGCAGGTAGTACGTCCAGTTGTGGGTGTAGAGCAATGCCGCCGTCACCACCGCGACCGGCGCGAGCCGTCCGAGGGTGGGCGCCTCGAGCGCGCGCCGCAGCGCCAGGTATCCCCACGCGACGAGGAACATGACCAGGGCGTACATGCGGGTCTCGCTCGCGTACCGGAAGGTGTACGGCACGGTCGCGAACACCAGCACCACCGCCCACGCCGCGGCCCGGCCCCCGAGGCGGCGCCCGGCGAGCCACATCGCGGGCAGGGTCGCGAGCCACAGGACACCCGACAGCGCCCGCACGGCGGTGTCGCCCTCGCCGAAGCCGGCGATCCAGAAGTGCAACAGCACGTAGTAGAGCGGCGGCGCACCGTCGCGCCGCAGCGCTGCCGGCATCTCGGCGAGGGGCAGCACGGCGATGTTCACCGTGAGCGCCTCGTCGAGCCAGAGGTCGCTGCGCACCACGAAACGCAGCACCACCGCGGCCACGAGCACGACGCCCACCAGGACCGCACCGAGGAGCCGGACCCGGTCCGACGCTGCCGGGACCGCCGCCGTCTGACCGGACCCGGTCGCGGCCCCGGTCGCGGCCCCGGTCGCGGCCCCGGTCGCGGCGTCGGTCGCGGCGTCGGTCGGGGCGCACACGGCGGGCACGCTAACACCGACCGTCCCTCGACCCCCGGTGCCCACGACGGGAGGGTCAGCCGGTGACGGCGGGCACGACCTCGCGTGCGAAGCGGGTCAGGCTCTCCGACGACGGGAAGTCGCGGAACCACAGCACGAACTCGCGGCAGCCGGCGTCGACGAAGGCCTGGGTCTTCTCGGCCACCATCTCGGGGGTGCCGACGAGGTTGTCGCGGATGTACTCGTCGGTGGAGACCGCCTTGCGGAGCTGGCCGCCGGTCGGCGACTCGCACCACTCGCGCAGCTCGCGCTCGGTGTCGAAGATCCGGCAGTCGGGACCGTGGGTGCGCACGATCTCGTCGAAGTCGCGGCCCACCCGCTCGCAGTGGCCCCGCAGCACCTCGGACTTGTGCACGAACTCGGCCAGGCCGACCTGCCAGTTGGTCTTGTCGGCGAGGCGGGCGGCGATGCGCAGCGTGACCTGCTCGCCCCCGCCGCCGATCCACACCTCGGGCAGCTGCTGGAGGGGCTTGGGGTCGCAGTAGGCGCCGTCGAACCGGAGGTGGCGTCCCTCGTAGGTGACGGTCTCCTCGGTCCAGAGCCGCCGCACCACCTCGGTGGTCTCCTCCATGATCCGCAGGCGCTCGGCCGCGGACGGGAACGGGTAGCCGTAGGCCTGGTACTCGCGGTCGTACCACCCACCGCCGATCCCGAGGATGAGCCGACCGCCCGACATCACGTCGATGCCGGCGGCCTCCTTGGCCAGCAACCCGGCGTTGCGGTACGCCGCGCACGTGACGAGCTGCCCGAGCCGGACCCGCTCGGTGCGCTGCGAGAGCGCGGCGAGCATCGTGAACGCCTCGAACACGTGCGTCGGCTCACGCCGCGGCACGGTCTCGACGTGGTCGTAGACCCACAGGTGGTCGTACCCGAGTGCCTCGATCTCCTGGGCCAGCTCGACGCTGCGGGCCCACGCCTCGGCGGCGCCCCATCCGGAGTACTCGAGCTTCCAGCCCTGGGGGACGAAGGCGCCGTAGCGCAGCGGCGCGGTCACGATGCGTCGGCCGCGGCGGCCGTCGGCTTGAAGTCCCACCACTGGATCTCGACCATCATCGGGAGGAGGTACCCGATGTAGATCGAGGTGATCGCGAGCCGTCCGTGGTCGTCGACGTGCTTGTCGATGATGTCGACGCGCGGATCCTTGTCCCGGTAGGCCTGGGCCCGGGCGAGCACGGCGTCGAGCTCGGCCTCGGTGCCGACGGAGAACCCGTAGTGGTCGAGGCGGGGGCAGGTCATCGGCGGCTCGTCGCCGGCGATGAGGAACACGAACTGCTCGATCGTGTGGCAGCCGAACACGAGGCGGCGCCGGTCCTCGGTCATCGTCGGCAGCTCCTGGAAGCCGAAGACCTCGGAGTAGAACGCGACCAGGTCGGCCCGACCCGACGCGTCGAGCAGGTCGCGGGGCACGCTCATGGCCACGTGGTTGAAGCGGGGAGGGCGGATCTCGGTGGACGGCACGGGGGCTCCGGTGAGGCTCGGGGACGGGGACGGGGACCTAAAGGGGGATCGGCGTCAGGACGCCGACGGGACGATCATCACCTTGCCGGCGTACTCGCCCGCCTCGAGGCCGTGGATCGCGTCGAGCATCCCGGCCAGCGGGAAGTCGCCGGGCTCGATCATGGCCTCGCTCGGGAAGTCGGGCCGGGCCAGCAGCTCGAGCGCGCGCTCGAAGCCGTCGGCGTCGTAGACGAACGAGCCGGTGATGACGAGCTCGTTCAGCAGGATGCGGCTGTTGTCGAAGCGGGGCCGCTTCACGCCGGCCCCCACGAGCACCAGCGTGCCCGCCCGCTTGAGCTGGCCCAGGGCCGCCTCCATCGCCGCGGGGTGGCCCGAGCACTCGAGCGCCACGTCGAAGGGCTCGTCGACGATGGCGTGCGGCATGGCCGGCGCCACCAGGGCGTCGGGCGTCACGACCTCGGCCCCGAGGCGGGCGCACAGGTCCCGGCGCCGC
>VGBI01000084.1 GCA_016870595.1 Actinomycetota bacterium | reverse complement strand
GGGTCTACCGGGCCTTCCGTGAGGGCAGTCGCCTGCTCGCGAACGGCGACGCGTACGCCGCGGCCGTGGCGCTCGAGCAGGCCCGGGCGCTCGAGCCCGACCAGGGGTCGATCCGGGAGGCGCTGGCCCGGGCCTATTTCGCTTCGGGCCGGGTGCGCGCCGCGGAGGCCGAGTTCGCCGCTGCGCTGGCGCTCGACCCGGTGAACGACTACGCGCACTTCGGACTCGGGGTGTGCCGGCTCCGGGTCGGCGACCGCGTCGGCGCGCGCCGGCACCTCCGGCTGGCGGTGGCCATGCACCCGCGCCCCGAGTACCGCGCCGCCCTCGCCCGGGTCGGGGCACCGTGACCGCCACCGACCGGCCCGTGGTCTGCCTCGACCTCGACGGCGTGGTGTGGCGGGGGGACGAGCCGATCCCGGGCGCGGCCGACGCGGTACGCCGGCTGCGGACGGCAGGCGTGCCGGTCGGCTTCATGTCGAACAACTCGAGCATGCCCGTCGCCGAGGTGGTGGCCAAGCTCGCACGGTTCGGCATCGAGGCCGGACCCGAGCAGGTGCTCACCAGCGCGCGGGCCGCCGCCGACCTCCTCACGACGACGATCGCGCCGGGTTCCCGGGTGCACGTGTGTGCCGGTCCCGGTGTGGTCGAGGCACTCGGCGCCGCCGGCTTCGAGCCGGTCCGGGACGGACCGGCCGCCGCGGTCGTGGTCGGGTTCCACCGGGACTTCGACTTCGCCGCGCTCGACCGGGCCGCGCGGGTCGTACGCACGGGTGCGGCGTTCGTCGCCACCAACCTGGACCCCACCTACCCCTCCCACGAGGGGCTCCTGCCCGGGGCCGGATCGATCGTCGCCGCGGTGGCCACCGCCGGAGGGCGTTCCCCGGAGGTCGCGGGCAAGCCCTTCGCCCCGGCGGCGGCGATGGTGCACCACCGCCTCGGACCCACCGGGGTCATGGTCGGGGACCGGCCCACGACCGACGGCGACTTCGCGGTCCGCCTCGGGTGGCCGTTCGCCCTCGTGCTGTCGGGGGTGTGCGTGCCGGTGCCGGGCCCGGGGGAGGAGCCCGTCCCCGAACCGGCCCCCCCGTACCTGGCCGACGACCTCGCTGCGCTCGTCCCCCGCCTGGTGGCCGACCTCGGTCCCTGAGCCGCCGCCCGCAGTCCCGGCACGGCCGCCCTCGGGCCCACCGGGCCCCGGCGTAACCTGGCCCGGTGACGGCCGTGCGGAGACGCCTCGACGTCGAGTTGGTGCGCCGGGGACTCGCCGAGTCCCGGACCGGCGCGGCGCGGCTCATCGGCGACGGCCGGGTGCGGGTCGGGGGGCTCCCGGCGACCACCGCGGCGCGTCGGGTCGACGGCGCCGTCGCCATCGCCGTGGTCACCGACGGCCCGCAGTTCGTGTCCCGGGGCGGGATGAAGCTCGCCCATGCCCTCGACGAGTTCGCCGTCGACCCCGGCGACTGCGTGGCCGTCGACGCCGGCGCCTCCACCGGCGGGTTCACCGACTGCCTGCTCCAGCGGGGTGCCCGCCTGGTGCACGCGGTCGACGTGGGCCGGGGCCAGCTGGCCTGGTCGTTGCGCCAGGACCCCCGCGTGCGGGTGCGCGAGCGCACCAACGTGCGCCACCTCGACGCCGAGGCGCTCGGCGGCCCGGTCGACCTCGTGGTCGCCGACCTCTCGTTCATCTCGCTGCGCACGGTCGCGCCGGCCCTCGTTGCGTGCGCGACCGACGACGCCACGTTCGTCCTCCTCGTGAAGCCGCAGTTCGAGGCCGGACGCAGCCGGGTGGGGCGCGGTGGGATCGTGCGCGACCCCGCGGTCCACGAAGCCGTGCTCGTGGAGGTGACCGCCGGGCTCGCGCTCGCCGGACTCCACGTCACCGCGGTGACCGGCTCACCGCTTCGGGGCGCCGACGGCAACCGGGAGTTCCTCGTCCGGGCCGACCGGGTCGGGCCCCCGCTGTCGACGGTCGAGCTGGCGCGATGCGTCCGGGCCGAGGTGACCGCGTGAAGGTCGGCATCCTCCCGCACCGTGACCGCGCCGCGGCGCTCGACCTCGCGGGACGGGCGGCGGCCTGGCTCGAGGCGCACGGGGCCACGCCCGTGATCCCGGGGCCGGAGGCGGCGCTGGTCAGCCGTCCCGATCTCGCCGCCGACGGCGCGTTCCCGAGCGGCCTCGACGTCGTGCTGTCGCTCGGCGGCGACGGCACGATGCTGCGCACCATCGACCAGGTGTACGAGGCCGGCGTGGCCGTGCTCGGCGTGAACGTCGGACAGATGGGCTACTTGACCGAGGTCGAGCCCGCCGATCTCGACGTCGCCCTCGAGCGCCTCCTCGCCGACGACTACCTCGTCGAGGAGCGCATGATGCTCGCGCTCGAGGTGCACTCGGCCGGGCCGGCCGGTGGTCGGTGGTTCGCGCTCAACGAGACCGTGCTCGAGAAGGCGCGGACCGGCCACATGGCGCGACTCGACGTCGGGATCAACGGCGCCTTCTTCACCACCTTCGCCGCCGACGCGCTGATCGTCGCGACCCCGACCGGCTCCACCGCGTACTCCTTCTCCGCCCGCGGCCCGATCGTGTCGCCCCGGCACCGGTGCCTGCTCCTGACGCCGGTGTCGCCCCACATGCTGTTCGACCGGGCCCTCGTGCTCGACGCGACCGAGCAGGTCGAGGTCACCGTGACCGGGTCCTTCGGCGCGATCCTCACCGTCGACGGGCGGGAGCTCGGTCCGCTCGCGGCGGGCGACGTGGTCACGGCCACCGCTGCCCCCAAGCCCGCTCGAGTGGTGTCGTTCCGTCCCCGCGACTTCCACCAGATCCTCAAGGCCAAGTTCGGCCTGGCCGACCGGTAGGGCGACGTGCTCCACGAGCTGCACGTGGTGGATCTCGGCATCGTCGAGGAGGTCACGGTCACCTTCGGCCCCGGCCTGACCGCGATCACCGGCGAGACCGGGGCGGGCAAGACGCTGCTGGTGGAGGCCCTGGAGCTGCTCCTCGGGAGCCGGGCCGATCCCGCCCTCGTGCGGGACGGGGCGACCGAGGCCCGGGTCGAGGGCCGGTTCGAGACCGCCGACGGCACCGAGCACGTGCTGGCGCGGGTGCTGCCGGCCGACGGGCGGTCCCGGGCCTACGTCGACGGGCGGCTCGCGACCGCCACCGAGCTCGCGGCGCTCGGCGCCACCCTGGTCGATCTCCACGGCCAGCACGCGCACCAGCGCCTGCTCGCGGGGCCGGTCCAGCGGGCGGTCCTCGACCGGTACGCCGGGCCCGACGCCGCCGACGCCCTCCGCGCGTTGCGCGTGGCCCGGACCGAGGCCCGGGACCACCGGGCTGCGCTCGCCGAGCTCGGCGGCGACGACCGCACCCGGGCCCGGGAGGCCGACCTGCTGCGCTTCCAGATCGCGGAGATCGACGAGGCTGCGATCACCGGGGCCGACGAGGACGAGGGGCTCCTCGCCGAGGAGGCCCTGCTCGCCGACGCAGTCGGCGTGCGGGCCGCGCTCGACGCCGCCTACCACCGGGTGGCCCAGGACGCCCTCGACGCCCTGGGGGCCGCGGTCGCGGCGTTGGGCGAGCACCCGGCGCTGCGGGAGCACCACGACCGCAGCCGTGCGGTCCAGGCCGAGGTGGCGGAGTTCGGACGCGACCTGCGGCTCACGGCCGACGCCGTGGTCGACGACCCGGCCCGGCTCGAGGCGGTGCGGGGACGGCGCCAGCTGCTCCAGCAGATCCGGCGGAAGTACGGGGAGTCGCTGGCCGAGGTTCTCGCCTTCGCCGCCGAGTCCCGGTGCCGGCTCGACCTCCTCGAGCACCACGCCGAGCGGGCCACGGAGCTCGAGGCGGCCGCGGCCCGGGCCGACGCCGCGGCCGCGGCGGCGGCCGACCGGCTGCGGGCGATCCGCCGTCGCGCGGCGGAGCCGCTCGCCGACGCCGTGACCGGCCACCTCCACGAGCTGGCGATGCCCCGGGCCCGGGTGGAGATCACGGTGGCGCCGACCGACCTCGGCGACGACGGCGCCGACACCGTCACCTTCCTGCTCGCCGCCAACGCGGGTGAGGCGGCCCGCCCCCTGGCCCGGGCCGCCTCCGGCGGCGAGCTGGCCCGGACGATGCTGGCCCTGCGCCTGGTCACCGCCGAGGCGCCCGCGACCCTGGTGTTCGACGAGGTCGACGCCGGGATCGGGGGCGAAGCCGGCAACGCCGTGGGGCGGCTGCTCGGCGTGCTCGGCGGCACGGCCCAGGTGCTCTGCGTGACCCACCTCGCCCAGGTCGCCGCCCACGCCGACCACCAGGTCGTGGTCCGCAAAGCCGAGCACGAGGGGCGTACCGTGGCCCGGGCGGTCGTGGTCGAGGGGGAGGACCGGGTGGGAGAGCTGTCGCGGATGCTGGCCGGTGTGGGGGAGTCCGACCACGCCCGCGGCCACGCGGCCGAGCTCCTCGCCGACGCCGCCCGGACCCGGCGCACCGCACCCGGTGCCGCCGGCGCCGCCCCGGGTGCCCGCACCGGGAAGGCCCCGCGCCGGGCCCGGGCCGCCTCGTGACCCTCATCCGCCGGCGTCGACAGGACGCGCCCGACGGCTCGGCCCCCGAGGGCGTGGCCGGTCGGGCCGGCGTCGACCGCCGGACCAAGGATCTCGTGAAGCGGCTCGAGGGCGGCGAGATCGCCGTCATCGACCACGAGGACATCGACCGGGTCGCGGCCGACGGCCTCGTGGAGCGCAGCGTCGCCGCGGTGGTGAACGCGGCGCCCTCGATCACCGGGCGCTACCCGAACCAGGGGCCACTGCGCATCCTGGCCGCCGGCATCCCCCTGGTCGACGACTTCGGCCCCGGTCTGCTCGACCGGTTGCACGAGGGTGACGACCTCCGGCTCGTGGGCGGCGCGTTGTGGCGCGACGACGAGCTCCTCGGGTCCGGGACGGTGCGTGACCGCACCGAGGTCGAGGCGGCGATGGAGAGGGCCCGGGCCTCGATCGGCGCCGAGCTGGAGCGCTTCGCCGAGAACACGCTCGAGTACATCCGACGCGAGGCCCGCATCACCTTCGAGCCGCTGCAGCTACCACCGCTCGCCACCGAGATCCGGGGCCGCCACGCGCTGGTCGTCGTACGCGGGCACGACTACCGCAGCGACCTGCTCGCACTGCGGCCCTACATCCGCGAGTACCGACCGGTGCTCATCGGGGTCGACGGGGGTGCGGACGCGCTCCGGGAGATCGGTCTCCGGCCCGACATCGTGATCGGGGACTTCGACTCGGTGGCCCTCGACACGTTGTCGACCGCGACCGACCTGGTGCACCACGTGCATCCCGACGGGCGGGCGCCCGGGCGGGAGCAGCTGCTCGAATGGGGGGTCGACTACGAGGAGTTCGTCGCCGAGGGCACCAGCGAGGACGTGGCGATGCTGCTGGCGTGGGAGGCCGGCGCCTCGCTGATCGTCGCCGTGGGCACCCACGCCACGATGGTCGAGTTCCTCGACAAGGGGCGCAAGGGCATGTCGTCGACGTTCCTCACCCGCTTGCGCCTGGGGCCGGTCCTGGTCGACGCCAAGGGGGTCCACCGGCTCTACGAGGGTCGGGTGCGGCGGTTCGACGTCGTGCTCCTCGTCGTCGCGGCCCTCGTGACGATCATCGTGGTCGCCATCGTCTCGCGTCCCATCCAGACCATCGTCGACGCGCTGCGAGTCACCATCGAGGACCTGTGGTTCTCCATCACCCGCTAGGCCGCCCGTGATCAACTTCCGCTTCCACGTCATCTCGCTCATTGCGGTGTTCCTCGCGCTCGCGGTCGGGGTTGTGATGGGCTACGGGGTGCTCGGACAGCCCACCGTCGACTCCCTCCAGGCCCGCATCGACACCGTGGAGGCCCGGGCCGACGAGGTGCGGGCCGAGAACGACCGCCTGCGGTCCGAGCAGGAACGTCTCGACGGCCTGCTCGCCGAGGTCGGGCGCTTCGCCGTGAACGACCGCTTATCCGGCGCCGAGGTCCTGCCCGTGGCGGTGCGCGGGGTCGACGAGGACGTCCTCGAGGAGACGGTCGCGCTCGGGCGTCAGGCCGGTGCGGTGGTGCCGGGGATCCTCTGGCTCGAGGACAAGTGGGCCCTCAGGTCCGACGAGGACAGCGCGACCCTCGCGGCGCTGGTGGGGTCGCCCGCGACCACCCGGGCCGGGGTGCGTGACGACGCCGCCCGGGCCCTGGCCACCCGCCTCGCCACCGGCCCGACGACGGGGCGCCCCGACCTGCTGAGCGCGCTCGACACCGCCGGGTTCGTGACCCTCCAGGGCGTCGACGGCGCCACCTTCACCGCCGCGACCGTGGACGCCAGGCCCCGGCGGTTCCTCCTGGCCGAGGGCACCGGGGCGGCCGTCGGGTTCGAGCGCGGGGTGCTGCCGCTGGCCAGCGCGCTGGCGGCGACGGGCCGCCCGGTCGCCGTGGCCGAGTACTGGCGTGCGGCCGCGGGGGGCCCGGCCCGGGGCGACGTCCTTGCGCCGGTCCGGACCGGTCGCCTGGCGACGCAGATCGCGACGCTCGACAACCTCGACACCGCCGACGGCCCCCTGCTCGCGGTCCTCGTGATGGGCGCCCTCGGGCAGGGCACGGTGGCGCACTACGGCTTCGGGGCGGGCGCCCAGCGGGTCGCGCCGGAGTGGTGGGGCGTGTGACCGGCGGGGAGCCCCTCCGGTGATGGTCGTCCTCGGCCTCGCGGCCGGGGCGCTCGCCGTGGTGTTCCTGCGGATCGGGGCGCCCGACGTCCTGGCCGCGCCCACCCTGGCGCGCGAGAACTACCGGGGTCACCGACTCCCCACGGCGGCCGGGATCCTGATCGTCGTC
Organism: Actinomycetota bacterium; assembly: GCA_016870595.1. Lineage (GTDB taxonomy): Bacteria > Actinomycetota > Acidimicrobiia > IMCC26256 > PALSA-555 > CAIUKV01. Next base: position 4,516 of record VGBI01000084.1, on the reverse strand, counting down.
GCGGTGCTGGTCGTGGAGGCCGGGCGGGCCGTGCTCGGTGGCCTCGGGGTCGGGGACCGGGCCGGCCTGACCGTCGACCGCAGCCTCGTGCTGTTCGCAGTGTTCGCCTTCGGCCTGCTCGGCTTCGTCGACGACGTCCTCGGCGACGCCAGCGCCCGGGGCTTCACCGGCCACGTCGGCGCGCTGTTCCGGGGCCGGATCACCACCGGGTTCCTCAAGCTCTTCGGTGGCGCAGCGGTGGCGGTGGTGCTCGTCGCCACCCCGGGGTTCGCGAGCGGCCGCCGGCTGATCGTCGACGCGGTGCTCATCGCGCTGGCCGCGAACCTGGGCAACCTCCTGGACCGGGCGCCGGGTCGGACGCTCAAGGCCGCGCTGGTCGCGTACGTGCCCCTGGCCTTCGTGCTGGGTGCCGGGAGCGCGGGCGTCGCCATCGCCCCGGCCATGGGCGCGGCCCTGGCCCTCCTGCCCGACGACCTCCGGGAACGGGTCATGCTGGGCGACACCGGCGCGAACATCGTCGGCGCCGTGCTCGGGCTCGGCATCGTCCTGGGTCGGGGTGAGACGACCCGGGTGACCGCGCTCGTGGTGGTGATCGTGCTCACCGTGGTCGCGGAGGTCGGGTCGATCTCCCGTATCATCGACCGGGTCCCGCCGTTGCGGTGGCTCGACCGGCTGGGCGCGACCCGGGCCCGCCGGGAGTGGCCGACGTGAGTCCCACCCGCCGTGGTCCGATCCGCCGGGACCCCGAGGGTGACTGCTACGGTCACTCCACGTGGTGAAGCACATCTTCGTGACGGGCGGCGTGGCCTCGAGCCTCGGTAAGGGAATGACCGCCGCATCCCTCGGGCGGCTCCTCAAGGCCCGGGGTCTCCGGGTGACGATCCAGAAGCTGGATCCGTACATCAACGTCGATCCGGGGACGATGAACCCGTTCCAGCACGGCGAGGTCTTCGTCACCGACGACGGTGGTGAGACCGACCTCGACCTCGGTCACTACGAGCGCTTCGTCGACGTGCCGCTCTCGCGGAAGTCGAACGCGACCACGGGGTCGATCTACCACGAGGTCCTGGCGAAGGAGCGCCGCGGCGCGTATCTCGGCCAGACCGTCCAGGTCATCCCCCACATCACCAACGAGATCAAGGAGCGCATCCTCCGCCTCGCCGAGGACGACGTCGACGTCGTGATCACCGAGGTCGGCGGCACGGTCGGCGACATCGAGATCCTCCCGTTCCTGGAGGCGATCCGGCAGTTCCGCAAGGACGTCGGGCGCGAGAACGTCTTCTACATCCACGTGACCCTGGTGCCGTTCATCGGCCCGTCGGGGGAGCAGAAGACCAAGCCCACCCAGCACTCGGTGACCGAGCTCCGCAGCCGGGGCATCCAGCCCGACGCGATCGTGTGCCGGTCCGACCGACCGATCTCCACGCACCTCAAGGAGAAGATCGCGCAGCTCTGCGACGTGCCCGAGGAGGGGATCATCTCGGCGGTCGACGCCGACAACCTCTACCTCATCCCGTTCGTCCTGCACGAGGAGGGACTCGACGACTACGTCTGCTCGATCCTCGACCTCGCCGACCGCGAGCCCGATCTGTCGGGCTGGCGGTCGCTCGTCGATCGCATCGCGGCCTGCGACACGACGGTCCGCATCGGACTGGTCGGCAAGTACGTCAACCTGCCCGACGCCTACCTGTCGGTGGTTGAAGCGCTCCGCCACGGCGGCTTCGAGTGCGGGACCCGGGTGGAGATCGACTGGATCGCGTCCGACGACGCCGAGGGACTGCTCACCGAAGGGCGACTGCGCGAGCTCGACGGCATCGTGATCCCGGGCGGCTTCGGGTTCCGGGGCATCGAGGGGAAGATCGCCGCCGCCGGGTACGCCCGGGAGCACCGGGTGCCGTTCCTCGGGCTGTGCCTCGGCATGCAGTGCGCGGTGATCGAGTTCGCCCGCGACGCCTGCGGGCTCGCCGGCGCGAACTCGTCGGAGTTCGACGCCCACACCCCGCACGCGGTGATCGACCTGATGCACGAGCAGCGCGACGTCGTCGACCTCGGGGGCACCATGCGGCTCGGGCTCTACCCGGCCCGGCTGCGGCCCGGGACCCAGGTCGCGGCGGCGTACGGCGACGAAGTGGTCTACGAGCGCCATCGCCACCGCTACGAGGTCAACAACAAGTACCGGGCCCGCCTCGAGGAGGCCGGTCTGGTCTGCTCGGGGACGTCGCCCGACGACCGCCTGGTCGAGTTCGTCGAGCTCCCGGCCGCGGCGCACCCGTTCTACGTCGCGACCCAGGCCCACCCCGAGTTCAAGAGCCGTCCCGATCGGCCCCACCCGCTGTTCGCCGCCTTCGCCCGCGCCGCTCGCGACCGGGCCGAGGGGCGCGTCCCCCGCCTGCCGATCGGCGACCGGGGGCCCGCCGACGCCGAACGCGTCTGACGTGCACGGCTTCCGGATCGTCGGGCAGTCGACGATCGCGACGGCCGGCTTCCTGCAGCTCGCCGACGTGCGGGTCGAGGGGCCCGACGGCGCCGTGCACCGGCGGTCGGTGGTGCGTCATCCGGGGGCGGTGGTGGTGGTGCCGGTCACCGACGACGGTGCCCATGTCCTCCTCGTGCGCCAGTACCGGGTGGCCTGCGACCGGGCCCTGCTCGAGGTGCCGGCGGGCAAGCGCGACGTGGCCGGCGAGGCGCCCGAGGCGACCGCCCGGCGCGAGCTCGAGGAGGAGACCGGGCACCGGGCCCGGTCGGTGGTCGCATTGGCCGAGTTCTTCAACACCCCCGGCTTCTGCGACGAGTACACGTACCTGTTCGCCGCGCTCGGCCTCGAGGTGCTCGCGACCCGTGACACCCAGACCGCCGAGGAGGCGGCCATGGAGATCGAGACGGTGCCACTCGCCGACGTCGGCCGCCTCATCGCCGACCGCGAGATCGTCGACGCCAAGACGATCATCGGCCTGCTCCTCACGCAGGCCCACCTCGCCGGCGGATCGTGAGCAGCCTCGACGACGCTGTCGCCGAGTTCCGGACCTGGCTCGTGGTCGAGCGGGGCCTGGCCCCGAACTCGGTCGCGGCCTACCTGCGCGATCTGCGCCGCTACTGCGCGTTCCTCGACCGGCGGGGGATCCGGGAGATCGGGCGGGTGACTGCCGTGGACGTCGCCGCCTACGCCGACGGTCTGGCCGCGACTCGCGACGACGACGGGCGCCCGCGGTACGCGCCGGCCACCATCGCCCGGGCCGTGGTCTCGGTGCGGGCCCTGCACCGGTTCGCCCGTGACGAGGGGATCGCGGACGGCGATCCGACCGAGGACCTGCCCGGGACGCGGGTGCCCCAGGGGATCCCGAAGGCCCTGACCGAAGCCGAGGTGGCTGCGCTCCTCGAGGCGGTCGTCGGCGACGACCCCGTCGCGCTGCGGGATCGTGCCGCGCTCGAGACCCTGTACGCCGGGGGCCTCCGGATCGCCGAGCTGGTGGGCCTGGACCGGGCCGACCTCGACCTGGACGGCGGGCTGGTGCGCGTGTTCGGGAAGGGGCGCAAGGAGCGGATCGTGCCCATCGGCCGGCCGGCGCGCGCCGCGCTCGACGTCTACCTCCGACGGGGGCGGCCCGACCTCGAGGCCCGGCGGCGATCGGGAGCCCGGCGCCCGTCCGGGGATCCGGTGTTCCTGAGCGGGCGGGGAGGCCGGTTGGCCCGCCAGGCGGCCTGGAAGATGGTCCACGACGCCGGGGTCCGGGCCGGTCTGGGGGAGCGCTGCTCGCCCCACGTGCTGCGGCACTCGTGTGCCACCCACATGCTCGACCACGGGGCCGACATCCGGGTGGTCCAGGAGCTGCTCGGCCACGCCAGCCTGTCCACCACGCAGATCTACACGTTGGTGTCGCCCGAACGCCTCCGGCGGGCCTACCTGGCGGCCCACCCCCGGTCGGGGGTGACGCGGGGCGGCGCGGCGCGGGGTGGGGCGGGACCGGGGGCCGGGTAGCCTGGCGGAATGTCCGATCTCTCCGGTGGAACCGTGCGGTCCCGGCTCGAGCACGAGCGCGACCGGCTCCACGCCCAGCTGCGTGAGTTCCAGGCCGCCGAGGGCACCTTCGACGGGGGCTTCGCCGACTCGAGTCAGGTGACCGCCGAACGGGGCGAGATCGAGGCGCTGGCCGGGAGCCTCTCGGAGTCGCTGCGCGACGTCGAGGACGCCGTGGCCAAGGTCGATGCGGGCACCTACGGGACCTGCGAGACCTGTGGTGGGGCGATCGGGGAGGCCCGGTTGGAGGCGATGCCCTCGGCTCGCAAGTGCATCACCTGCGCGTCGACCCGCCGCTGACCCATGCCGCTGCGCGAGACGGTGATCCTCTTCGGCTGTCTCGTGGTGGCCGTCCTCCTGCACGAGATCAGCCATGGCGCCGCCGCCTTCCTCCTCGGCGACGACACCGCCCGGCGGGCCGGCCGCCTGACCCTCAACCCGGTGCCCCACATCGACCCGTTCGGCTCGCTCATCCTCCCCGCGATGGGCGCGCTGGCCGGG
>VGBI01000083.1 GCA_016870595.1 Actinomycetota bacterium | reverse complement strand
CAGGCGGGGTCAGGCGGGGTCAGGCGGGGTCAGGCGGGGTCAGGCGGGCTCGTTGAACGAGCAGAGGACGGGGCCGTCGGGACCGGGCGCGAGGCGGGTCATGGTGGCGTTGTCGAGGCGGAAGCGCCACGCCGCGAGGTCGGGCAGCCCGAGCGCCCAGCACACCGCCGCCTTGATCGGCGAGACATGGCTCACCGCCACCACCGGCGCCCGGCCGAGATCGGCGAGCACCTCGGTCGCGAACCCGGCCACCCGCTCCCCCACCTCGGCCAGGCTCTCGCCCCCGGGTGGGGCGAAGTCCGCGTCGGTGCGCCAGCGCACCACGAGATCACGGGGCAGCTCGGAGAAGGGCAGCCCGTCGTACTCGCCGTAGTCGACCTCGATCAGGCGGGGCTCGGTCTCGACCGCGGCGATCCCACACGCCGCAGCGATCGCCGCCGCGGTCTGGGCGCACCGGGCCAGGGGGCTGGTGAGGATCCGCTCAGGACCGAGCGCGGCCACGCGGGCCGCGACCGCGGCGGCCTGGGCGATCCCGGCCCCGTTCAGGTCGGGATCGGTCCGGCCGAGCAGGAGGCCGGCCGCGTTCGCGTCGGTCTGCCCGTGGCGCACGAAGACGACCTGGCTCACGCGCGCGCTCCGGGGCTCATCCGGCGTCGCCGGTGCGCTCGCGCAACCGCCCGGTCCGCCAGAACTCGCGCCGCACCTCGGGGACCCAGAGGTCGAACTGACCGACCACCCACCAGCACGCGACGAGGCCCACGAGCTCCTCGATCACGACCACCCACCAGGTCGGCAGCAGCGCTGCGTCGCCGAAGGCGGTGCCGAGCACCGGCCACCAGAACACCTCGGCGTCGGCCCAGGCGGCCGAGAGCACCAACCCGGCGAAGATCCCGATGGGCAGGCAGAGCCACCGGCGACGGGCCAACCGGGAGCCCCGCAGCGGCCAGAGCATCACCACGACGAGCACCGCCGCCGCGAACGCGAGCGAGTGCCCGAAGGCCCGGTGCCCGACGGGGAGGTCCACCACCAGTGGCAGCATCGCCCCCACCGCCACCACCCGGTAGTCGAGGCCGCTGCTGCGGAACACGTTGGCGACGAGGAGGACCGACAGGCCGACGTACCAGAGCAGCATCGGTCACCGGGCGTCGAGCGCGGCGTTGACGAGCAGATCGGCGTCGGTGTTCTGCTCGCGCGGCACGTGCACGAGCGCGACCGTATCGTAGGCGTCGAGCAGTCGCCGCACGTCGTCGACCAACGGCCGCAGGTGGGCCTGACGCACCTTCCACGCACCCCGCACCTGCTCGATCACCAGCTTCGAGTCGCCCCGCACCTCGACCGCACGTGCCGGGAAGTCGCGCGCGGCCTCGAGCCCGGCGATCAGCGCGCGGTACTCGGCGACGTTGTTGGTGGTCTCACCGATGTACCGGCTCACCGAGACGAGCCGGGTCGGCGGATCGGTCCCGGGGTCGCTCACGACCGCCCCGATCCCCGCAGGTCCCGGGTTGCCCCGGGCGCCACCGTCGAAGTGGATCACGATCCGGGCCCGGGCCGACGAGTCGGGCCCCGGGTCGGGGGCGGCGTCGAACAACGTCATCGCCCGGGTCACGGCACCAGGATGGCGCCGCAGTTGTCGCAGTGTGCGATCGTGCCCGGAGGAGCGTTGCGGAGCGCATCGACCTCGGTGGCCGGGATGGTGAGGTGGCACCCCTGGCAGGTGCTCCCGACCAGGCGGGCGGCCCCCACCCGTGTGGCCGAGGCCGACCGGCACCGCTCGTAGAGCGCGAGCACCGTCGGCTCCAGCGCAGCTGCGGCGGCGTCGCGCGTGATCTGCTCGGCCCCGATCTCCGCCTCGACGGCGGCTTCGGCCGCCTTCAGCGCGTCACGGTGTGCGTCGCGCGTCGCGACCAGCACGGTCCGCCGCGCCTCGAGCGCCCCGACCTCGGCCTCGAGCGGCTCACGCTCCTCCATCACCGCAAGCGCCTGGTCCTCGACCGCGCTCTGGTGGCGACGGAGCTGGGCGACGTCGGCCTGGAGGGCCTGGAGCTCCTTGGGCGACGTGATCTCCCCGGAGTAGAGGCGGGCATCGGCGGTGTCGGCCTGCGCCGCGAGACGCTGGGCCTCGGCCTCGTGTCTCTCCTGGGTCCGGGTCAGGTCGGCGAGCGGACCGCGCCGCTCGGCGATCTCGGCGTCGAGTGCGGCGATGGCGGCGTCGGCATCGGCGACGGCGGTGCGCTCGGGCAGGGTGGTGTGCCGGTGCCGGAGGCGATCGAGGGCGAGATCGTGCTCCTGGAGCACCAGCAGCGGCTCGAGGTCCACCCCCGCAACCTACCCCCACCGGCGGCGGCCGGACGCCGACCAGATGCCGGTCGGACTACCCGGGCGCGGTCGTCGGTGTGGTCGTCGAGCTCGGCGTCGTCGTCGGCGGTCGCGTCGTCGGGACGGTCGGCGGCCGCGTCGTCGGGACGGTCGGCGGCCGCGTCGTGGGCACGGGCCGGACCACCACCGTGGGCGGCGGGGTGGGCGCCAGGAATCCGTCGGGCACGAGCGACCGTCCCCCGACGGTGAGGAACTGCCCGTCGGCGTTGCACCAGCCCGGCGGGGCCGGCCAGGGCTTGGGCTCGGTCCCGCTCAATTGGGCGGTCATGAAGCGCCGGAAGATCGAGGCCGGGACCTGACCGCCAAAGCCGGCCCCGGGGACCCGGCCCTCGGGATTTCCGTGCCACACCGCGACCGCGAGCGTGGGGGTCATCCCGACGAACCAGGCGTCGGCCCGGTTGTCGGTGGTGCCGGTCTTGCCGGCGACCGCCCACCCCGGGACCGCCGCCCCGGTGCCGGTCCCGCCGGTGACGGTGCTCCGGAGCTGGTCGACCGTGCAGATCGCGGCGTCCTCGTCCATCGCCCGGATGCCGGGGTGCGGCTCCTGGTAGAGAACGATCCCCTGGGGGTTCACGATGCGCTCGACGAAGTACGGGTCGTGGCGCACCCCGAGGCTCGCGAGCGACGCCACCACCGTGGTCATCTCGAGCGGCGTGGACTCGATGGTGCCCAGGGTGAGCGTGAGGATCGGCTGCAGCGTGTTCTGGCGGATGCCCAGCTTCTTCGCCATGTCGATGACGTCGGTGAACCCGACGGCGAGCTGCATCCTCACGTAGGCGCAGTTCACGGACCCGGCGGTGGCCGACCGGATCGTCATGAGGCCGTTGCCGCCCTCGGCGTTCTGGGTCTTCCCCAGGTTGCCGAACTCACAGGGCGAGGTACCGTCGACCTGATCGTTGGCGGAGAAGCGCTTCTGGGCCGCCGCCGCGAGCGTGATGACCTTCCAGGTGGACCCGGCCTGACGACCCGGGGTGCTGGTGGCGATGTTGTACTGGCTGTTCTCGAACCCGGCGCCGGCGACCATGGCCCGGACGGCGCCGGTCGCCGGGTCCATCGCCACGATCGACGCGGTGAACCCGGGCTTCGCCCCGATCGACTCGTCGACCGCGCGCTGCGCGTTCACCTGCGCGGCCGGGTCGAGGGTGGTGTCGATGCGCAGGCCGCCACGCAGGATCGCGCTCTCCCGCTCGCTCGGCGTCGACCCGAGCACGGAGTACCTCGGGTCGTTGATGAGGCGGTCCTGGACCTCCTCGGCCCACGACGTGCGGGGCCGCAGATCGGCGGGCGGGAGAATGGACGGCATGGGCTCCTGGGCAGCCGCGGCGGCTTGGGCGTCGGTGATGTAGCCCTCCTCGCGCATCTGGCCGATGACGAAGTCCCGGCGGGCCCGGGCGCCGTCCGGGTTGGCGAACGGGTTGAACGTCTCGGGGCTCTGGATCAGGCCCGCGAGCATCGCGGCGTCGGCGACCGAGATGTCTTGGAGGGTCGCAACGCGACAGCCGCAGAACGCGTTGCCCGGATCGGGACGGATCGTGAGCCGCTCGACCGCCGCGCGGATCCCGTAGGAGCCCTGCCCGAAGTAGACGGTGTTGAGGTACTGCTGGAGGATCTCGCGCTTGGAGTAGTCCCGGTTGAGCTGGATCGCGAGCAGGACCTCGCGGATCTTGCGGTTGAGGTCACGCTTGGGCGACAGGATCCGGTTCTTCACGAGCTGCTGGGAGATCGTCGATCCCCCCTGCTCGATCTCGCCCGCCGTGAGGTTCTTCAGCGCGGCCCGGGCGACCGCCGGGAGGTCGACACCGTCGTTGGTCCAGAAGGTCTTGTCCTCGGTTGCGATCACGGCGTCGACGATCAGCGCGGACACCTCGTCGAGGCGCACGTTCCTGCGGTTCTCGAGACCGATCGCGCCGATCTCGTTGCCGGCGGCGTCGTAGACCGTGGAACGCTCCGAGAGGTCGTCGAGGTCGGTGACGAGCTCGGTGCGGTAGTCGGTCGCCCCCGTGACGATGCCGACCCCCGGGAGGAGGGCCGCAAGGCAGACGCCGACGACCACACCGCCGACCACCACGGTGACCAGGAGCCCGACGAGGGCTCGGACCAGACGCTGCATGGGTTCCCCAGAATGGCACGTGACGACCTCCGAACGGCTGCAGGGTCCGTGGGGTTCCCGGCCGGGTCGGGAGCCGGGGGTCCGGGGCCGGCGCCCCTGGACCGCGGGGGTGACTAGCGTGGCCACGATGTCCTCGGTGCGGTTCAACCACATGGAACTCACGTTCCCCCGCGGCACCCTCACCGACGCCTTCCGGGCCGAGGTCGCCGAGTTCTACGGGGGCGTCTTCGGCTGGGAGGCCCGCTCGGTGCGGGTCGTCGGCCAGGACTGCCTCTCCCTCAACGTCGACGAGGGGCAGTTCCTCCTCCTCGCCGAGGCCGACGACCCGATCCGGTCGCCGAGCTACGACCACCTGGGCCTGTGCATGGACACCCGGGCCGAGGTCGACACCACCCTCGCCGAGATCGAGCGTCGGGCCCGCGACGACGACCGGATCCGCCTGAAGCGCTACGACGACCTGGTCATGGAGCACGTCACCGTGCACGCCTTCTACGTGAAGCACCTCCTGCCCATCTACTTCGACGTCCAGTGCCTCGAGTACGCGCCCGGGTGCACCCCCGCCCGTCGGTGGACGCTCGTCGAGCACCCTGCGCCCACCGGCGCCTGACCACCGGAGTCCCCGTGGACGACCACCTCACCGACCGGGTCGCGCTCCTCGGCGGTGTCTGGCTCTTCTCCGACTGCACCGACGACGAGCTGGAGCGGATCGCCGCCCTCGCCCAGCTGGTCGAGGTGCCCGCCGGCGAGGTCGTGGTACGGGAGGGCGACCCGGGCGAGGAGTTCTACGCGATCGTCGCCGGGACCGCGGTCGTGTCGATCGCCGACCGCGGCGACATGGCCGAGCTCGGGGCGGGCTCGTTCTTCGGCGAGATGGCGCTCCTCGACGGCGGCGACCGGGTCGCCACCGTGACCGCGACCGCCGCACTCGTGCTGCTGCGCCTGCAGCGTGACGCGTTCAACGAGACGCTCGCGCTCGCGATGCCCGCCCTCGCCCCGAAGCTCCTGGCGGTCGTGGGCCGGCGCATGCGGGCGCTCGAGTCCCCCGGCGAGGTCCCGTTCGGCGTCTGAGCCGCAGCGGGTCCGAGCGTCGGGTCGCCAGGACGGCGTCAGCCCACCCGGACCGGGACCTTCGAGTACCCGGCCACGTTCGACATGTTGACCCGCTCGCAGCGCGCCTCGTCGACCTCGAACACGGGGAAGCGCCGGGCCCACTCCTCGATCGCCATGCGGCTCTCGAGCCGGGCCAGGGCGGCGCCGAGACACGAGTGGATCCCGTGCCCGAGCCCGATCGAGAGACCGATCTCGCGGTCGATGTCGAACACGTCGGGGTTCGCGTACTCGCGCTCGTCGCGGTTGGCGGCCCCCGTGACCAGGAAGACCGGCTGGCCCGCAGGGATGGTGACCCCGTGCCACTCGGAGTCGAGGTGCGAGAACCGACCCTGGTACTGCGACGGGGCCCAGTAGCGCAGCGTCTCCTCGACCGCCCCCGGGGCCTTGCCCGGATCGTCGAGCAGCTTGGCCCACTCCCCCGGGTTGCGGTGGAACAGCACCACGGCGCTGCCGACCAGCTTCGTGACGGTCTCGGAGCCCGCCGCCGCAAGGAGTGCGGCGAACCCGGCGATCTCGGCGTCGGTGAGCCGCTGGCGCGCACCGTCCTCGGTCTCCACCTCGGCCTCGATCAGCTGGCAGATCATGGCGTCGTCGGGGTGGGCCCGCTTCTCCTTGATGAGGTCGAGGAAGTACAGGATCTGCTCGAGTCCCGCGTGCATGCCCTCCTGGGTCGGCTTGGGGTCGTCGGGCCGCCGGAACAGCATCAGGTCGGTCCAGTGCCGGATCTGCTGGCGGTCGGGCTCGGGTACCCCGAGGATCGCCGAGATGACCTCGACGGGGAAGGGAGCCGCGAAGTCGCCCACGGCGTCGATCTCGCCTGCGCCGGCGACCTGGTCGAGGTACTTGGTGATGACCTCGTGGGCGATGGGCTCCATCCGGGTGATCGCCCGGGGGGTGAAGGCCCGGCTCACCAGCTTGCGCATGCGGTCGTGGTCGGGCGGATCCATCATGATGATGCTCTGGCCCCGGACGTGAGAGTCGGGGTCGGTGAGCTGGTCGAGGGTCAGGCCGTGCTCACTCGAGAAGGTGCGCCAGTCGCGGTGCGCGGCCACGACGTCGTCGAAGCGGGAGAGCGCCCAGAAGCCGAGCCGCTCGTTGTGGTAGCAGGGCGCCTCGTCCCGCAGCCACCGGTACGTCTCGTACGGGTCGATGAAGAAGTCGTCCGACACCGGGTTGAACTCCACCCCGCCCCTCCTCCTGCTCGGTCCTGGTCGGTCCTGGTTGGCGTCCTGTGCGGCGCACCGTACCGCGTGCTACACAACGGAGATGGAGGCGCCGCTGGAAGGGGTCGTCGCCGTGGTCACCGGCGGGAGCCGGGGCATCGGCAAGGGCATCGCCCTGGAGCTGGGCGCCGCCGGGGCGACCGTGTACGTCACCGGCCGGACCCTCCTCCCCGGCGACCACCCGCTCCCGGGCACCATCGCGGAGACCGCCGCCGCGGTGACCGAGCTCGGCGGCCACGGTGTGGCCGTGGCCTGCGACCACCACGTCGACCGCGAGGTCGAGGCGGTCTTCGACCGGGTGATGCGCGAGACGGGTCGCCTCGACGTGCTCGTGAACAACGTCTTCTCGTCCCCCACGATGGTCCCGTGGCTGGGCCGACCGTTCTGGGAGCTCCCGGTCGCGGCCTGGGACGAGACCATCGACGTCGGCTGTCGGTCGCACTACGTGGCCGCCCGCTTCGCCGCGCCCCTCCTGCTCGCCAACGGCCGGGGCCTGATCGTCAACGTGTCGTCGTCGGGTGCGGTCCAGTACTCCCACAACGTGGTCTACGGCGTCGGGAAGGCCGCGGTCGATCGCATGACCGCCGACATGGGGCACGAGCTCGCCCCGCACGGGGTCGCGGTGGTGTCGGTCTGGCCCGGACTGGTCCGCACCGAGCTCGTGGCCCTCGGCGCGCAGGAGACCCCCGACGGTCGGCGCGTCCTCACCCTGCCGGGCGAGGGCGAGTTCGACCTCGCCGACGCCGAGTCGCCCCGCTTCACGGGCCGGGCGGTGGCGGCGCTCGCCGCCGACCGTGACGTCCTCGCCCGCAGCGGACGCGCCTTCCCGGTCGCGCAGCTCGCCGCCGAGTACGGGTTCACCGACGTCGACGGCCGCGCCGACGGGGTGCAGGTCCGGCCCGACGCCGGCCCGCCCCCCGGGCCGGAATGACCGCGCCCCCCGAGCCGGAACCCTCCGCGACCCGCCGGCCCACCACGACCTCGCGGTTCGGGACGTCGCGTCGCGAGAGCCACGACGCCTCCGAGTTCTACGAGCGCTTCCCTGCCCCCACGATCCTCACCGACCAGACCGTGGCCGACGCCGGCGCCGCGAAGGACACGGTCGTGCACGGCGACTCCCGCGACCTGTCGATGATCCCGGACTCGTCGGTCGCGCTCGTCGTCACCTCACCGCCCTACTTCGCGGGCAAGGAGTACGAGGCCACCCTCGGCGACGGGCACGTCCCCGCGTCGTACGTCGACTACCTCACCATGCTCCGCGACGTGTTCGCCGAGTGCTGGCGCGTGCTCGAGCCCGGCGGCCGCATCGCGGTGAACGTCGCCAACCTGGGGCGCAAGCCCTACCGGTCCCTCGCTGGCGACGTGACCACGATCCTCCAGGACGACCTCGGGTTCCTGCTGCGGGGCGAGATCGTCTGGGTGAAGGGGGCCGGACTGAACAGCTCGTGCGCGTGGGGCTCCTACGGCTCGGCGTCGAATCCGGTGCTGCGGGACGTGACCGAGCGGATCGTGGTCGCCTCGAAGGGACGCTTCGGGCGGGCGCTCACCAAGCGCCAGCGCGAGGCCCGGGGGCTGCCGTGCGAGGACACGATCTCCCCCGAGGAGTTCCGGGAGCTGACCCTCGACACGTGGCGCTTCGCCCCGGAGTCGGCCCGACGGGTCGGCCATCCGGCCCCGTTCCCCGTCGAGCTGCCCCGCCGGTGCATCGAGCTGTTCACCTACCGCGGCGACACCGTGCTCGACCCGTTCGGTGGTGTGGGCACGGTCGGCGTCGCCGCGGTGCGGACCGGGCGGCACTTCGTGTGCGTCGACGCCGATCCCGGATACGTGGCGAAGGCCCGGGACCGCATCGACGCGGCCCGCGCCGAGCTCGACCCCTGAGCCCGCCCCGGGCCCGAACCGGAAGGACCCCGATGTTCGACCTCACCGACCGAGTCGCCCTCGTGACCGGCGCCGGCCAGGGCGTCGGGGCCGGCATCGCCCGCTGCCTGGCCGCCCAGGGCGCCGCGGTCGCGGTCAACGACATCGTGGCCGAGCGGGCCGAGGCGGTCGCGGCCGCCCTGCGGTCCGACGGCGCCCGCGCCCGGGCGCTGCCGTTCGACGTCACCGACCGGGCCGCCGTGGAGACGGCGGTCGCGACGGTCACCGCCGACCTCGGCCCGGTCGACATCCTGGTGAACAACGCCGGGAACGCCGGGGCGCCCGGCATGGTGGTCGCCCCGTTCCGGGAGATGGACCCGGCCACCTGGGAGCGCTTCGTCGCGGTGAACCTCCTCGGGCCCCTGCACTGCATCAAGGCGGTCATCGACGGCATGTGCACGCGCGGGTTCGGGCGGGTGATCACGATCGCCTCGGAGGCCGGCGTGGCCGGGACCGCGCTCGGCATCTCGATCTACGGGGCGGCGAAGAGCGGTTCGATCGGCTTCGTCCGCCATCTCGCGCTCGAGGTCGCAGGCACCGGCGTGACCGTGAACGCGGTGGCCCCGGGCCTCATGGGCGTCCAGGAGATCAGCGAGCGGACTCGGCGCATGGCCGGCGGCATCCCGGTCGGGCGCCTCGGTGCGCCCGAGGACATCGGCGCCGCCTGCGTCTACCTTGCCTCCGACGAGGCCGCCTGGGTGACCGGGCAGACCCTCAACGTCAACGGCGGCTCGCACACGACCTGATCCCGAGCCCGAGCCCGAGCCCGAACCCGAGCCCGAACCCGAGCCCCCCACCAGGAGTCCCGATGTCCTTCCGTGCGCTCGTCCTCGACCAGTCCGACGACGGGGTCCACGCCCGGGTCACCACCCTCGACGACGCCGCGCTCCCCGACGGCGACGTCACCGTCGCGGTCGAGTGGTCGTCCCTCAACTACAAGGACGGCATGATCCTGGGTGGGATCGGCCGGCTGGTCCGCACCTACCCGCACGTGCCCGGCGTCGACCTCGCCGGCACCGTCGTGGCGTCGTCGTCGCCGGCCTTCGCGCCCGGCGACCGGGTGGTGTGCACCGGCTTCTTCGTCGGCGAGCGCTCGTGGGGCGGGTACGCCGAGCTCGCCCGGGTCCGGTCCGAGTGGCTGGTGAAGGTGCCCGACTCCCTCACGACCCGCCGGACCATGGAGATCGGCACCGCCGGCCTGACCGCCATGCTGTGCGTGGACGCCCTCGAGCGCGCCGGGGTCACCCCCGACGACGGTCCGGTGCTGTGCACCGGCGCCGCCGGCGGTGTGGGGACCTACGCCGTCCACCTGCTGGCCCGGCTCGGGTACGAGGTCACCGCGTCGACCGGCCGCCCCGAGACCGAGGCGTACCTGCGCGACCTCGGGGCCCACGCCGTGATCGGCCGGGACGAGATCGGCGACCTCCCCGCCAAGCCCCTGCTCAGCGAGCGCTGGGCCGCGGCCGTCGACGCCGTCGGGGGCGCGACGCTGGCCCACGTGGTCGCCGAGACCCGCTACGGGGGGACGGTGGCCGCGTGCGGGAACACCGCGGGGAACGACCTCGCGACGTCGGTGCTCCCGTTCATCCTGCGCAGCGTGCACCTCGTCGGGGTCGACTCGGTGAGCGTGCCGGCAGCGCGCCGGGCGCCGCAGTGGGCCCGGCTCGGTGAGCTGTGCGATCCCGAGCGCCTCGCCGACGCCACCACCGTGATCGGGCTCGACGACCTCCCCGACGCCGGGGTCCGCATCCTGGCCGGGCAGGTCCGGGGCCGGATCCTGGTCGACCCCGCCCGCTGATCGCGCCCGACGGTCGCGCCGGCCCGGTCGGGGGCGCCCGACGGGTCAGTGCGCGACGACCTGCCCGCCGTCGATGTTGTACGACTGCCCGGTGACCCACGCGCCGGCGTCGCCCGACAGGAAGATCACCATGTTCGCGATGTCCTCGCCGGTGCCCGGGCGCCCGAGGGGCACGTTGCGCCGGATGGTCTCGTCGAAGGCCGGACCGCGCGGGATGTCGTCGAGGCGCGAGGTGTCGACGATCCCCACGCACAATGCGTTCACCCGGATGCCGTGCGGGGCGACCTCCCGGGCCATCGACCCGGTCAGGGCCTGGATGCCCGCCTTGCTCGCGGAGTAGGCCGCGGTGTTCGCTGCGAAGAGCTTTCCCGCGATCGACGAGATGTTGACGATCGAGCCGCCGGAACCCTGCGCGATCATCCGACGCGCGAACGCGCGCGACATGAAGAACGTGCCGTGCAGGTTCACGTCGATCACGTGGCGCCACACGTCGAGGTCGAGATCGACCACCGGGACCCGGTCGGCGCCGCGGGCCGCGCCGGCGTTGTTCACGACGACGTCGACACGCCCGAAGGTCCCGACCACCTCCTCCACGAGGCGGTCGACGGCGTCGGGGTCGGCGACGTCGCTCACCACGGCCCGGGCCCGTCGCCCGCACGCCTCGATCTCCTCGGCCACCGACGTGATGTCGCGCCAGCCCGCGGCCTGCTCGTCGGCCGGGTAGGCCTCGGGCGGACGACCGGATCCGGTCACGACGACGTCGCAGCCGGCCCGGGCCAGTTCGACCGCGATCGGCCGGCCGATGCTGCGCATCCGACCGGCGCCGGTCACCACGGCGACCTTCCCGAGGAGGGGCTGGTCCGGCCACTGGGTCATGGGGGCTCCTGACGCTCGACGAGGGCGCCGTCATCGTCGCACGTTCGGTAGGGTCGCGACCCCGACCCGGAGGTCCCGGTGCCCGAACACGAGCCCCCCGAGGTCGGCCACGCCATCATCGCCCTCCACGACGTGGCCCCCGAGCACGAGGCCGGGTTCCACCGCTGGTACGAGGCCGACCACATGCTCGCCGCCGGGACGATGGCGCCCTGGACGATCGGCGGCATGCGCTGGGAGGCCCCGGCCGAGCT
>VGBI01000082.1 GCA_016870595.1 Actinomycetota bacterium | reverse complement strand
TACATCGGCACCGACGTCTACGCCCGCTATTGGCGGATGCGGGGTCGCAACGTCCTGCACGCCATGGGCTACGACGCGTTCGGCCTCCCGGCCGAGCAGTACGCCGTGCAGACCGGCCAGCACCCCCGGGTCACGACCGAGGCCAACATCGCCAACATGCGCCGCCAGCTGCGGGCACTCGGGCTCGGCCACGACCCTCGGCGCGGCGTCGCCACCACCGACGTCCCGTACTACCGCTGGACCCAGTGGATCTTCCTGCAGATCTTCGACTCCTGGTACGACCCCGATGCCGACCGGGCCCGGCCGGTCGGCGAGCTCGTCGCCGAGTTCGAGGCGGGGACGCGTGTCCCCACCGGTCCGGCCAACCCGGACGGCCGCCCGTGGGCCGACCTCGACCCGGTCACCCGTCGCCGCGTCGTCGACGGCCACCGCCTCGCCTACCGCGAGGAGGCCACGGTCAACTGGTGCCCGGCGCTGGGCACCGTGCTCGCCAACGAGGAGGTCACCGCCGAGGGCCGCAGCGAGCGCGGGAACCATCCCGTGTTCCGCCGCCCCCTCACGCAGTGGGTCCTCGCGATCACCGCGTACGCCGACCGGCTCATCGCCGACCTCGACCTGGTCGACTGGCCCGAGCCGATCAAGGTCATGCAGCGCAACTGGATCGGGCGCAGCGTCGGCGCCAACGTCCGGTTCCCGGTGGTGGGGCACGCGGGCCTCGACCTCGAGGTCTTCACCACCCGGCCCGACACGCTGTTCGGCGCGACCTATATGGTGGTGGCGCCCGAGCATCCGATTGTCGACGCGATCGTGCCGCCGGAGTGGCCCGACGCGATCCTCACCGATGCGGTCGCCGACATTCCGGCGGCGTGGCGGGGGATCTTCGGCACCGACGTGGGGCCCCCCGAAGCCGTGCGGCGCTACCGGGAGTTCGCTGCGGGCAAGAGCGAGCTCGAGCGTCAGTCCGAGGGGCGGGTCAAGACCGGCGTGTTCACCGGTGCGTTCGCCCGGAATCCCACGTCGGGCGACGCGATCCCGATCTTCATCGCCGACTACGTGCTCATGGGCTACGGCACCGGAGCGATCATGGCCGTTCCCGCGCACGACCAGCGCGACTTCGAGTTCGCGCGCGAGTTCGAGCTTCCGATCCGGTGCGTGGTCGCGCCCGACGACAGCTGGCGCACCGAGCGTGGCCTCGACCGCGCCGCCCCGGCCGGGGAGTGGCCGGAGGCGTTCGTGGGCGCCGGGGCGGCGGTCGCCTCGGCCAACGCCGGCGTGTCCCTCGACGGCCTCGCCACCGACGACGCCAAGCGGGTGATCGGCGTGTGGCTGGCCCGCGAGGGGCTGGGCGCGCCGACCGTCACCTACAAGCTGCGCGACTGGCTGTTCTCGCGCCAGCGGTACTGGGGTGAGCCGTTCCCGATCGTCTACGACGACGACGGCCTCCCGGTCGCGCTCCCGGCGGCCATGCTGCCGGTCGAGCTCCCCGAGCTGCACGACTTCGCCCCCCGGGTGCTCGACCAGGACGACCACAGCACCGACCCCGAGCCGCCGCTGGCCCGGGTGGCCGACTGGGTGGAGGTCGAGCTCGACCTCGGCGACGGGCCCCGGCGGTACCGGCGCGAGACCAACACGATGCCGCAGTGGGCGGGCTCGTGCTGGTACTACCTGCGCTACCTCGACCCCACCAACGACGACGCCCTCGTCGACCCGGAGGTCGAGCGCTACTGGATGCAGTCGCCCGACCACACCGGCGGGGTCGACCTCTACGTCGGCGGGGTGGAGCACGCCGTGCTGCACCTCCTGTACGCGCGCTTCTGGCACAAGGTGCTCCACGACCTCGGGCACGTGTCCACCCCGGAGCCGTTCGCCCGGCTGTTCAACCAGGGCTACATCCAGGCCCACGCGTTCACCGACGCCCGGGGGGTGTACGTCGAGGCCGCGGAGGTCGAGGAGCGCGACGGCCGGTTCTTCCTCGGGGCCGACGAGGTCCGGCGCGAGTACGGGAAGATGGGCAAGAGCCTGCGCAACGTCGTCACCCCCGACGACATGTACCGCGACTACGGGGCCGACACCCTGCGGCTCTACGAGATGTTCATGGGGCCGCTCGACGCGAGCCGGCCGTGGAGCACCGCCGACGTCGCGGGAGTGCACCGGTTCCTGCAGCGGCTGTTTCGCAACGTCGTCGACGAGCAGACCGGCGAGACGATCGTCGACGACGCACCGGCCGACGACGAGACCCGGCGTGTCCTCCACCGCACGATCGCCGCCGTCGACGCCGACATGGCCGACATGAAGTTCAACACCGCGATCGCCCGCCTGTTCGAGTGCAACAACCGGCTCACCCAGGTGGTGGCCGAGCGGGGCCGGGCGCCCCGCGAGGTGGTGGAGCCGCTCGTGCTGATGCTCGCGCCACTCGGCCCCCACATCGCCGAGGAGCTCTGGGCGCGGCTCGGGCACGACGGCTCGTGCGCGTTCGTGCCGTTCCCGGTCGCGGACCCCGCCTTCCTCGTGGTCGACGAGGTGGAGGTCGCCGTGCAGGTCAACGGCAAGGTGCGGGCCCAGGTGGCGGTGGCCACCGGGGCCGACGACGCCGCCCACGAGGCCGCGGCCCGTGCCGACGCCAAGGTCGCGGCCGCGCTCGCCGGGGCCACGGTGCGCAAGGTGGTGGTCGTCCCCGGGCGGATCGTCAACTTCGTGGTCGGCTGACGCCTCCGGACCGAGTCGTTCGAAACGCCCCCCGGGCCGGCCCCTTCCGATCGGGCGGGACGACTGGTACCGTCCCTCTGCTCCCCACTGCTTCCCCGGACGCTCCGGCGCGTGTCGCGCGCCCGCCCGAGGAGGTCGCCGTGGCCCTCGACCCCACCGCCCGTGACCGGATCGCTGCGCTCCACGCGCCGACCGGTGCCGACGCCCCTGCCGAGCCGTTCGAGCCGGTGACCACCGGAACGCCGATCCGACCGCAGCGGGTCCGGCGTTCCGCCCCGGTCCCGGAACCCGACCCGCCGGGGGCACCGCTGCGGGCGGTGCTCGAGCGTCTCGGCACCCTCGCCCGGGTGCGGGACCTCCGCCTCGATGTCGGGATCGGCGTGCTCGTGGTGGCGGTGGTGGCCCTGGTCGCCGGGGTCCTCTGGTACCGCACGGGTGCGGGCGGCCCGCCCCCGTCGGCGCCGGCGGCGGCCCGGTCGGCGCCCGGTCCGGTGTCCGATCCGGTGTCCGACCCGGCGCCCGCGACGGCCGCAGGCCCTGCGGCGTCGGGGGCCCGGACGGCCCCGGCGGGTCGGTCGACCCCGGGGGTGGTGGTGCACGTGGCCGGCGCGGTCGCCCAGCCGGGCGTGCTGCGGATGCCCGACGGGGCCCGGGTGATCGACGCCGTCGAGGGCGCCGGGGGCGCCGTCCCGACCGCCGACCTCGACCGGCTCAACCTCGCCGCCCGTCTCACCGACGGTCAGCGGATCCTCGTGCTGGAGGTCGGGGCCGCACCGGTCTGGGCCGCCCCCGCCGCCGGGACCGCCACGGACCCGGGCGCGCTGCTCGACCTCAACGCGGCCACGCAGGCCCAGCTCGAGGGGCTCCCCGGCATCGGCCCCGCCCTCGCCGGGGCGATCCTCGCCGAACGCGACCGGCGGGGTGGCTTCCGGTCGGTCAATGAGCTCCGTGAGGTCCGGGGGATCGGGGAGGCCCGCTTCGCCGACCTCCGCGCCCGTGTGACCGTGTGACGCTCCGCCGGTTCGGACCGGGCCTGGTCCTCGCCGCGGTCGTCGTCGGGATCGGGCTCGGGGCGCGCCACGGTCCCGGCCCGGCCGCGGGTGCGGTCCTGGTCGGCGCCGTCGGTGTGACCGCGGCACTGCTCGGACTCGGCCGCCACGCGTCGGACCGCCGTCGGGTGGTCGCGTTCGTCGCCCTGTGCGTCGGGGCCGGTGCGTCGGGCGCGGCGGCGATGGCCCGGGCGCTCGACGGCCGGGTGCACCACCCGCTGGTCGCCGCGGCTGCGGGCCGTACCGACGTCGTCGTCGACGCGACGCTCGTCACCGATCCCACCGCGACGCGCTTCGCGGCCCGGGGGCTCGCCCGGGTGACCCGGGCCCGGATCCATGACGTCGCCGCCGGGGGCACGACCCGGCGGGTGGTCACCGACCGCATCGTGGTCGTCGACGCCTCGGGCCCGGCGGCACCGCGGCTCGGGGTGCTGGGCGCCGGCGACCGGGTCCGCCTCCGTGGCTACCTCCGGCCGCTCGACCCCTACGAGGACTGGGCGAGGTGGCGGCACGCGGTCGCCGGGCTCGAGGCCCGGGCGCTCGTCGCCGTGGGTCCGCCGGCGAGCCCGCTGATGCGCCTGGCCAATGCGCTGCGGTCGCGCGTGCTCGCCGGGACCGTCGGTGTGCCCGAGCCGCAGCGCGCGCTGCTCGCCGGATTCCTGCTCGGTGACACCACCGACCTTCCCGAGGCGGTGGTGCTCGACTTCCGGGCTTCGGGGCTGAGTCACCTGGTCGCCGTCTCCGGGCAGAACGTGGCGTTCGTGTTGGCCCTGGCCGGACCGGCGCTGCGTCGGGGCCCTCGGGGCGTCCGTCTCGTCGTCGGTCTCGGGGTGCTCGTGGTGTTCGTGACGATGACGCGGGCGGAGCCGTCGGTGCTGCGGGCGGCGGCGATGGCGGCGTGCGCGATGGTGGGGGTGGCGGTGGGTCGTCCGGCGGCGGGTCTGCGATCGCTCGCGCTCGCGGTGTCGGTGCTGTTGGTGGTGGACCCGTTCCTGCTGCACTCGGTGGGGTTCCGGTTGTCGTGCGCGGCGAGTGCGGGGATCGCGGCACTGGCCCCGGCGATCGCGCTGCGGGTCCCCGGGCCGCGGCCGGTGGCCGAGGCGCTCGGGGTGACGCTGGCCGCGCAGGCGGCGGTGGCGCCGCTGCTGGTGCAGGGGTTTGGCGGGGTTCCGCTGATCGCGCCGGTCGCGAACCTGGTGGTGGCCCCGGCGGCCGGTCCGTTGACCGTGCTCGGCCTGGTCGGGGGTGCGGTGGGGGGGATCGTGGGCGGCCCGCTGGCGGCGGCGGCGACGCTGCCTGCGTACCTCGGGGCGTCGTGGGTGCTGCTGGTGGCGCGCGTGGCGGCGCGGCTGCCGCTGACGGTGGGGGCGGGACCGTTGCTGGTCGGCGCCGGGGTGGTGGCCACGACCTCGGTGATGCGGGTCGCCCGACGCCGCGCCCACCGTGGCCCGATTCCGAGACCGCACCCGCGGTTACCTGCGGAGCCGGAGGTGAGGGCACGACCATGACGAGATCTCGGATCGGATCGCTGGCGTTGGTCGTGCTGGTGGGCGCGGCCGCCGTCGTCGGTTGCGGCGGCGACGGTGGTGACGACCCGGGGAAGGGTGCGTCGGCCGACCGCCGGGCCGGAGCGATCACCCGGGGCACCGCCGTGTGCATCCGCAACGATTCGTCCGACACCCTCCGGATCGAGATCACCCAGGCGGAGAACGACCAGCCTGAGTTCGCCGACACGGTCGGCGCCGAGAGCCTCCCGCCGGCCCGGACCCGGTGCATGAAGAGCGACTCCTACACCAACAAGGGCGCCGCACGGGCCCGGATCACCATCGCGAGCGGCGAGGTGTTCTCGGTGGTGGGGTTCAACCCGCCCCTCAACCCACCCTGGATCGCCGTCAACGGTGACGGTCGTGAACCGGACGTCGGGAAGACGACCGGCTTCAAGATCGGGAAGCATCCGATCGTCGCGCTGCGCGAACCGGACGTCGCCGACTACGTGCAGTTCCGCGTGACGATCCGCTGACGCGACGCGACGTGACGCAACGTGCCCGAGCGCCGGGGTGTGCACACCCCGGTGGGGTCGAGGTTCCGGCGGCTGGACGGGTTCGGGATGACGGAGGGAGGCAGGGTTCGACGGTGCAGGACCTGGATCGCAGTGGCCGTGGCGGTCGTCGGCACGTTCGCGGTGACGCCGGTGGTCGCGGGTCCTCCGACAGCGGGAGCGGTCGCGGCCTTGGGCGGGGCCCACTCGGCGACGGTCGTACCGACGCCGAACGCCGGCCCGGGCCTCCCCAGCTACCTGACCGGGGTGTCGAGCGTGTCGGAGTCGTGGTGCGTCGCCGCCGGCGCCTCCGGGACGACGTCCGTCTCCCGGACCCTGGCGCTGGTCCTGCGCGGTCCGGATCCGACGCCGCCCCCGCCCGCCCCGCGGTTCACGGGCTGACCCCGGCCCGGGCGACCACGGGGCGCCGGCGTCGGGCAACATGGGGTCGTGATGCGACCCGTGCCTCCCGACCCGGCGTGGCGCCTGCGCGTCGGGCCGAGGGTGCACGACCTCGCGGTGCGCACCCTCGTCGTGGCTGCCCTCGACCCGGTCCCGGACGCGGGGCCGGGCGCAGGGCCGGACGGGGAGTGGTGGACCCGGGCCGGGGATGCGGCGGGGTTCGGGGCCGACGTGCTCGCGGTGCCGGCTGCCGCTGCGGCCGCGACCGGCGCCGTGCGGGCCCTGCCGACCCTGCGGGACCGCGCCGGTCGGCCCGTGGCGGTCGCCACCGCCGCGACGGCCGTCGCCGCCGCGGCGACCGCAGCGGGGGCGGAGATGGTGCTCGACCTCGGGTCCGGGGGTCCCGATCTGGCCGCTGCGGTCGCCGCGGCCGGGGCCACCCTGGTCGTGGGGCCCGGTGCCGACCCCGAGGTGGTCCTCGCCCGGATCCGTGCCGCCGGTCTCCCTGTCGATCGCCTCGCCCTCGACCCGGGCGCGCACGCGATGCCCGCCGGTGTGGTGCGCGCCTGCGTCGTCCGGGTCGACCCGGATGCCGACGACCCCACCGTGGCCCTCGCGGCCGTGGCCGAGGCGGTCGTGGCCGGGGCCCGGGTCGTGGTCACTCCCGACGTGGTGGGCACCGTCAAGGTCGTCCGGATGCTCGAGGCGATCGTCGCCCGGGTGCCGGTGTCGGTGCCGGCGCCGGCCCGGTCGGAGGCGCCGACCGGCGTGGGCGGGTCCCGGTGAGCGTCCACGTCGTCCGCGGCGACGACCCGATCCTGCGGGCCGACACGCTGGAAGCCGTGGTCACCGAGCTGGTGGGCGCCGACGACCGCAGCCTGGTGGTGGAGGACCTCACCGTGCCCGGGCGCGGCGCCGAGGGCGAACCGGGTGGCGCCGAGGCCCGCGTGGCGGTGGTGGCCGCGGCCGTCCAGGCGGCCCAGAGCCCGCCGTTCATGACCGCCCGTCGGGTGGTCGTGCTCCGCGACGTCGGCAACCTCCTCGCCGGCGAGGTGGCGCCCCTGGTCGAGTGCCTCGGCGACCTGCTCGACACGAGCGACGTGGTGTGCGTCGCCGGTGGGGGCACGATCCCGCCCGCGCTGACCAAGGCGTGGAAGGACGCCGGGGCCACCGAGCACGGCGCGACCCGGGCCAAGGCCGAGGACGTGCTCGCCGGGGTGGCCGCGGCCGCCGGGGTGGCCCTGCGGCCCGGTGCGGCCCGCGTGATCGTCGAGCGGGTCGGGACCGAGGTCGGGCGGCTCCCCGCGATCGTCGACGTGCTGGCCACGGCGTTCCCGCCCGGTCAGGCGCTCGACGCCGACGACGTGGCGCCGTACGTCGGCGAGGCCGGGGGCGTCCCCCCGTTCGCGCTCACCAACGCGATCGAGGCGGGCGACGTCGCCGGGGCGCTCGA
This sequence comes from Actinomycetota bacterium, assembly GCA_016870595.1. Classification (GTDB taxonomy): domain Bacteria; phylum Actinomycetota; class Acidimicrobiia; order IMCC26256; family PALSA-555; genus CAIUKV01. The sequence goes on along the minus strand of VGBI01000082.1, from coordinate 4,055 downwards.
GGTGCTCGGGCGGATCCTCACCGCGACCGGGCCCCAGCAGCCCAAGGCGATGCACCCGCTGCAGGTGCTCGCGATGCTCCACAACCACCTGCGGCGGGTCGCCCGGCTCGACGCCGACGACGTCGGGAGCGTCGCCGACGCGATCACCGCGCTGGGGGGCAAGGTCAAGGAGTACCCGGCCCGCAAGGCGCTCGAGCAGTCCCGGCGCCTCGGACCCGAGGGCATCCGGGAGGCCTACGCGGCCCTGGCCCGGGCCGACCTCGACCTCAAGGGCGCACGGGCCATCCCCGAGGCCGCGGTCATGGAGGTGCTCGTGGCCCGCCTCGCCGCGCTCCACGGACGGGGGGCGAATCGGGGGGCCGGACGCGGGACCGGGGCCCCGACGCGCCGCAGCCGCCGGTAGTCCGGCGGCTGCGTCAGGAGATCGGGTGGGGTCGGCCTCAGCCGGGGGTGTCGGCCTTGGCCTGGCGCCGCATCAGGCGCGACGTGCGCCGGGCGGCCTGGTTCTTGTGGATCCGGCCCTTGGCCCCGGCCTTGGCCAGGCGCTTCTGGGCCAGGCGCACCGACTCGGGGGCGGTCTCGGTGCCGCCGTCGACCGCCACCCGGGCGGTCTTGATCCGGGTCTTCAGCTCCGAGCGCACGGCCTGGTTCCGGGTGCGGCGCACCTCGTTCTGGCGGTTGCGCTTCTTCTGGCTCTTGATGTTGGCCACGGGGTGGGTGACTCCGGAACGAGGGGTTGTGGGACCGGGGAAGGCTAGCAGGGCCCCCGTCCGCACCCCGGTCCGGTCCCGGGGTGGCGGGCGCCGGGACGGTCCCGGGACCGGCGGGTGATGGAGACGCGGCCCGGAGCGGCGAGAATGGGGGAGTGCCCCGGATCGAGCAGTACCGCTCCTTCTCGATCATCGCCCACATCGACCACGGCAAGTCGACCCTGGCCGACCGGATCCTGGAGCTGTGCGGCGCGGTCGACCCGCGCGACATGCGGGCCCAGTACCTCGACTCCATGGACCTCGAGCGCGAACGGGGCATCACGATCAAGGCCCAGAACGTGCGGCTCGAGTGGAAGGACCACGTCCTCCAGCTCATCGACACCCCCGGCCACGTGGACTTCGGCTACGAGGTGTCGCGCAGCTTGGCCGCCTGCGAGGGGGCGCTCCTGCTCGTCGACGCGTCCCAGGGGATCGAGGCCCAGACCCTGGCCAACTGCTACGCCGCGCTCGACGCCGACCTCACCATCGTCGCCGCGCTCAACAAGATCGACCTGCCCGCGGCCGAGCCCGACCGACGCGCCGAGGAGATCGAGCGGATCCTCGGCATCCCCGCCGCCGACGTGCTGCGCATCTCGGCCAAGACCGGCGAGGGCGTCCCGGAGCTGCTCGACGCCCTGGTCGCGCGGGTGCCCCCGCCGACCGGCGACGCCGATGCGCAGCTCCAGGCGCTGATCTTCGACTCCGTCTACGACCCGTACCGGGGCGTCGTGAGCTCGGTGCGGATCTTCAACGGCAACCTCGACTCGGGCAGCCGCCTCTTCTACCTCCAGGCCGGCCGGCCCCACGACGCCGAGGAGATCGGTGTCCGCAGCCCCGGGATGCGCCCGGTCCCCCGACTCGGACCGGGCGAGGTCGGCTACCTGATCTCGGGGATCAAGGACGTGGGCGAGGCCCGGGTCGGCGAGACGGTGACCAACGCCGCCGCCCGGGGCGAGCCGCTCTCGGGGTACCGCGAGCCCAAGCCGATGGTGTTCTGCGGGCTCTACCCCGTCGACGGCGACGAGTACGCCGAGCTGCGCGAGTCGCTCGAGAAGCTCCGGCTCAACGACTCCTCGTTCACGTACGAGCCCGAGACGTCGGGCGCGCTGGGCTTCGGCTTCCGCTGCGGGTTCCTCGGCCTGTTGCACATGGAGATCACGCGCGAGCGGCTCGAGCGCGAGTACGGGCTGTCGCTCGTCGCGACCTCGCCGAACGTCGAGTACCGCGCCCACCTCGTCGACGGGGTTATGACCACGGTCGACAATCCGTCCTCGCTCCCGGCACCCAACGTCACCGAGGCGATCGAGGAGCCCTACGTCACCGTCACCATGCTCACCCCCACCGAGTACGTGGGTGCGCTCATGGAGCTGTGCCAGCAGCGCCGGGGTGAGATGACGAAGATGGAGTACCTGTCCGAGGACCGGGTCGAGCTCGTCTACTCGCTGCCGCTGGCCGAGATCGTCATGGACTTCTTCGACCAGATGAAGTCCCGCACGAAGGGCTACGCGTCGCTCGACTACGAGCCCGCGGGGTACCGGCGTTCGGCGCTGGTCAAGGTCGACCTCCTGCTCAACTCGACCCCCGTCGACGCCTTCTCCGCCATCGTGCACAAGGACAAGGCCTACGACTACGGCCGTCGGATGACCCAGAAGCTGCGCGAGCTCATCCCGCGCCAGCTCTTCGACGTACCCATCCAGGCGGCGATCGGGGGCCGGATCATCGCCCGCGAGACCGTGAAGGCCAAGCGCAAGGACGTCATCGCCAAGTGCTACGGCGGCGACATCTCGCGCAAGCGCAAGCTGCTCGACCGCCAGAAGGAGGGGAAGAAGCGCATGAAGCAGATCGGGCGCGTCGAGGTCCCCCAGGAGGCATTCGTGGCGGCGCTCACCCTCGACGACTGAGGGGTCGCGTGGACGCGGGCACCGTCGCACCGGGACCCGGGCCCCGACCCGGGCCCGGCGTCTACGTCCACGTCCCGTTCTGCGCCTCCCGCTGCGACTACTGCGCGTTCGCGACCTGGACCGACCGCGGGCACCTGATGGAGGCCTACGTGGACGCCTGCGTCGCCGACGTCCGCCGCCGGGTGGCCGACGGGATGGTGGACGCGGCCACCGTCTACGTCGGCGGGGGCACGCCGTCGCTGCTCCCGGCCCCCGCTCTCGCCCGGATCCTCGACGCGATCCCGCGCCGGGCTGACGCCGAGGTGACAGTGGAGGCGAACCCCGACTCGGTCGACGCCGCGAAGCTGCAGGTCTACCGCGACCACGGAGTCACCCGGGTCTCGCTCGGGGTGCAGTCCACCCGGGCGCACGTGCTCGCCGCACTGGGCCGCACGCACGATCGGGCCAACGTCGACCGCGCGGTCGCGGCCGTGGTCGGTGCGGGGATCGCGTCGTTCAACCTCGACGTGATCGCCGGCGCCGACGGCGAGTCGGACGCCGACTTCGACGCGACCCTCACCGACGTCCTCGGGTTCGCGCCACCGCACGTGTCGGTCTACGGGCTCATGGTGGAGCCGGGGACGGCACTCGAGCGGCGCGTCGCCGCGGGCGACTGCGCGCCGCCCGATCCCGACGTCCAGGCCGACCGGCACCTGCGGGCCGACGCCCGGCTCACCGGAGCGGGCCTGGGTTGGTACGAGGTGTCGAACTGGGCCCGGCCCGGGCACGAGTGCCGGCACAACCAGGGCTACTGGTCCGGTGAGGAGTGCGTGGCGATCGGCGCCGCAGCCCACGGCTACACGGACGGGGAGCGGTGGTGGAACACGCCGCGGCCCGAGCGCTATGTCGCCCGCATCGGCGCGGGCCGGTCGCCGGTGGCGGGGCGCGAGCGGCCCGACGTCGCCGCGGCGGCCCTCGACCGGTTCGCGCTCGCCCTGCGCACCCGGGTCGGGGCCCCGCTCGCCGACGCCGATCCCGGCGCGCTCGGCGAGCTGGCGGCCGCCGGCCTCCTCGACGTGGTGGGCGACCGGGTCGTGCTCCGGCCGGCCGGGCGTCTCCTCGCCTCCGAGGTCACCCGCCGCCTCCTGCCCACCCCGGGTCGGGCCGACGACCGGATTGGCACTCGGTACATTGGAGTGCCAGGTTGACCCGGTCGGCGGCGACGACCGGTCAGGCAGGTGACGACGTGACGGACATCCCCGAACTCGACGAGCGCAAGGCGTCGGTGCTGCGGGCCATCGTCGAGGAGTACGTCGAGACCGCCCAGCCCGTCGGCTCCCAGACCGTGGCCCGGTCGCGCGGGCTCGGCGTCTCGAGCGCCACGATCCGCAACGACATGACCGTGCTCGAGCGCGAGGGGTTCATC
>VGBI01000081.1 GCA_016870595.1 Actinomycetota bacterium | reverse complement strand
GCTGTCCCCCGGGCCCGGCGAGCTGACCGGGCGCCAGTCCACCCTGGCGATCGACCTCCGCAACGACCTCACCGGCGTGGTCCTCGTGCAGCCCCCGAACGGGCCCGCCTTCGAGATCCCCGAGGACCAGCTCGACCGGGTGGAGCCGCTCGGACAGCTCAGCTGGCGACCGGGCCCGAACCAAGAGCTCGAGCGGTTCGCGCCGGGCACGTACACCCTGACCGTCTACTACTGGCCCCAGACCAAGCCCCGACCCGAGAGCCCGCCCGGCTACACCTGGAGCTTCCGGGCCACCGCCTGACCGACGGGGCGCCGCGGCTCACCCGAGCCCGGCGGGTCCCTCGGCGAGCAACCGCACGAAGCCGGGCTCGTCGAGCACCCGCACCCCGAGCTGCTCGGCCTTGGCGAGCTTGGAGCCGGGATCGGCGCCCGCGACCACGAAAGTCGTCTTCTTCGACACGCTCCCGGTGACCTTGCCGCCGCGCGCCTCGATCTCGGCCTGCGCAGCGTCGCGGGTGAAGCCCGTGAGCCCACCCGTGAGCACGACCGTGCACCCGACGAGCGGACCGTCGGTCGCGGCCGGAGCGGCCAGGGGCGCACGCAGGTCCACCCCCGCCGCCCGCAGCTTGTCGAGCACGTGGTGGTTGTGGGCGGTGGCGAAGAACGCGGCGACGCTCTGCGCGATCACCGGGCCGATCCCCTCCACCGCGGTGAGCTCCTCGACCGACGCCGCCCGGAGCCGGTCGAGGTCCCCGAAGGTCCGGGCGGCGGCCTGCGCGGCGGCGGGCCCGAAGTGGCGGATCCCGAGCCCGATGAGGACCCGGGCCAGACCCCGGTCCCTCGACGCGGCCACGGCCGCCACCAGGTTCTCGGCCGACTTCTGGGCCATCCGCTCCAGCGGGAGCAGTGCCTCCACGGTGAGGGCGTAGACGTCGGCGGGATCGGCGAGCAGCCCGGCGTCGACGAACTGGCGCACCCGCTCCTCGCCGAGGCCCTCGATGTCCATCGCGGCACGCCCGGCGAAGTAGACGATCCGGGCGACCCGTTGCGCCGGGCAGTCGACGTTGACGCAGTGGGCGTCGGCCTCGCCGTCGAGCCGTACGAGCGGACCGCCGCACGACGGGCACTCGCTCGGGAAGACCCAGGGGCGCGACCGCTTCGGTCGCTTCGCTGCGATGGACCCGACCACTTCGGGGATGACGTCGCCGGCCTTGCGGACGACGACGGTGTCGCCGGGCCGGACGTCCTTGCGCGCGACCTCGTCCTGGTTGTGCAGCGTCGCCATCGCCACGGTGGACCCGCCCACGAACACCGGCTCCATGACCGCGAACGGGGTGGCCCGGCCGGTCCGGCCGATGCTGACCATGATGTCGTGGAGGAGCGTGGTCTTCTCCTCGGGCGGGAACTTGTACGCGATGGCCCAGCGCGGGGCCTTGCTGGTGTGGCCCATCTCGACCCGCTGCGCGAGGTCGTCGACCTTCACGACCGCGCCGTCGATCTCGTAGCCGAGCCCGTGCCGCTGCGCCTCCATGCGCGCGCAGAACGCGGCCACGGCGTCGATGTCCGCGAGGGGCTCGATCTCGGGGTTCACCGGGAGGCCCCAGTCGCGCAGTCGGTCGAGGGTGGCGTGGTGGCTCGGCGCGGGCACGGCGCCGTCGGCCACCTCCACCTGGTACGCGAAGAACGACAACGACCGTGCGGCGGTGACGCGTGGGTCCTTCTGGCGCAGGCTGCCCGCCGCCGCGTTGCGGGGGTTGGCGAAGCGCCGCTCCTCGGCCTCGTCCTGACGACGGTTCAGCGCCTCGAACGCGTCGAGGCGCATGAACACCTCGCCCCGTACCTCCATCCGGGCGGGAAGCCCACGCCCGCGCAGCTCGCGGGGGACGTCGGCGATCGTCAGGACATTGGCGGTGACGTCCTCGCCGGTGGTGCCGTCGCCGCGCGTGGCGCCCCGGACGAGCCGCCCGTCGACGTAGAGCAGCGATATCGCCAGGCCGTCGAGCTTGGGCTCCCCCACGAAGCGGATCGGTCCTGCGACCAGCTTGGCGATCCGGTCGGCCCAGGCCTGGAGCTCGTCGCGGTCGAACGCGTTGTCGAGCGACCACATGCGCACGTCGTGGGTGACCGACGCGAAGGTGGCGGCCGGCGCATACCCGGCGCGCTGGGTCGGGGAGTCGGGCGTGCGCAGGTCGGGGTGCTCGGCCTCGAGCGCCGCCAGCTCGCGCACGAGCACGTCGAACTCGGCGTCGGACACGGTGGGGTCGTCGAGCACGTAGTAGCGGTAGCTGTGCTCGTCGAGCTCGGTGCGCAGCTGCTCGGCCCGGCGCCGGACCGGTTCGGGTGCGGGCATCGACCCGAGGCTACGCGAGACTGCCGTCGTGGAGCGCTGGGTGCTGACCCTCGTGTGGGCGACGCTGCCGCTGACCGCGGGCGGGGTGCTCGCCGAGGCGACGGCCGACTGGTCGACGGCGCCCCGGATCGTCCTGGCGGTCCTGGCCTGGGGCGCCTGGGCCGGCGGACTGCTGGCGGTGCTGGTGCCGCGGCCGGTCGGCCTCACCGCGCTGCGGGCGGTGGCCCCGGCGTTCCTCGTCGGCGCGGTCGTCGCCGCGTGGGGCGTCGGGGGCGTCGCAGCGGCCGGAGCCGTCGTGGCCACCGCGGTCGCACAGGTGCTGGTGGCCCGACCGGGACCGGCGGCGGCCGCGGCGAACGCATCCGCCTACGGCGACGAGCTGCGCTTCCCGCTCCGGGTCCCGCCCGGTCTGTTCGCCGGACCGGTCCCGCTCGCCCGGCTGGCCCTCGCGGGCGCGGTTACGGCCGGACCCCTGCTCCTCGCCGACCGGCGGATCGTCGCCGGCGTGGTCGCGCTGGTGTTCGGCATCCCCCTGGGGGTCCTCGCGGCGCGGGCCCTGCACTCGCTCTCGGGCCGTTGGGCCGTGCTGGTCCCGGCTGGGTTCGTGATCGTCGACCCCCTCACCCTCGCCGACCCGGTGCTCTTCCCCCGCGCCCGGATCGTGGCGCTGCGCCCCGCCCCGGCCGCCACCCCGCTCACCCCCGACGGGCTCGACCTGCGCCTCGGCGCGAGCGCGGGCGGCCTCGAGCTGCGCCTCGACCTCCCCGCCGAGCTGTACCGGACCCGCCGGGGAGGTCGGGCGACGACCACCGTGCGCACCACCCAGATCCTGATCGCCGCCACCACCACCGGCCGCCTGCTCGCCGAGGCGTCGGCGCGCGCCATCCCCGGGACGGGTCAGACGGCGTCGCCGCCGCCCACGAGCTCGTCGCCGTCGTAGAGCGCGACGACCTGCCCGGGTGCGACCCGGGCGACCGGCGCGACGAAGCGCACGGTGTCGCCGTCGAGCACACCCGGCGCCGGACGACCGTGAGCCCGGACCTGGACCCCCAGCACGCGGTCGGCGGGCGGACGGGTGTGGGTGAACACGAGGTCGCGGAGGCCGACCGCGTCGCGGAGCAAGGCGTCGGATGGACCGACCGTGACGGTCCCGGTGGGCGCATCGACGTCGACGACGTACCGGCGCTCCCCCAGCGCAACACCGAGACCCCGGCGCTGTCCGACGGTGAAGCGGGCGATGCCGGCGTGGGCCGCGAGCTCGCGACCGGTGTCGTCGACGATCACGCCGGGCCGCGCCCCGACCCGGGCCTCGACGAACGCGACCCGATCGGCGCGCCCGACGAAGCAAACGTCCATGCTCTCGGGCTTGTCGGCCGTACGCAGGCCGAGCGCTGCGGCCCGGGCCCGCACCTCGGCCTTGGTGAGGTCGCCCACGGGGAACCGGACCGACGCCAACCGGTCCTGGGTGAGCCCGACCAGGACGTAGGACTGGTCCTTGGCCGCATCGACCGCCCGGAGCAGGCGCACCACGCCGTCGTCGCCCCGGCGGACCCGGGCGTGGTGGCCGGTGGCCAGCGCGTCGACGCCGAGCGTACGGGCCCGGTCGAGCAGGCGCCCGAACTTGAGGTGGCGGTTGCACGCCACGCACGGGTTCGGGGTGGCCCCGGCGGCGTGGGCCGCGGCGTAGGGCTCGACGACGTGGGCCTCGAACTCGTCGGCCTCGTCGAACACGTAGTGGGGCACCCCGAGCTGCGCGGCCACCCGCCGGGCGTCCTCGACGTCACCGACGCTGCAGCACCCCGAGTCGGACGGCCCGCCCCACAGCCGCAGGGTGACCCCGGTGACGTCGTGGCCGGCCTCGACCAGCAGGGCGGCGGCGACCGAGGAGTCGACCCCGCCGCTCATGGCGACCATCACCTGCACGGCGTCACCCCGACACACCCGCTCGGGCCCCGTCCGCGACCGGTGCACCCCGAAGCCGTTCGATCGCGCGCGGCACCACCGCGAGGGCGCGGTCGACGTCGGCGTCGGTGGACGCGTGGCCCAGGCTGAAGCGCACGGCCTCCTTCGCAGCGCGACGCGACCAACCCATCGCGGTCAGGACGTGCGACGGCGCCGACGCGCCGGACGCACACGACGACCCAGCAGCGGCGCACACTCCCTCACGGTCGAGCGCGACGAGCAGGGTCTCGGCCTCGACCCCTTCCACGCGCACGTGGTGGCTGCCCACCACCGCGCGCGCCCGGTCACCCGTGGGCACGACGCCGGGCACCGTCGCCAGCCCCGCCGCGAGGCGGTCGCGCATGCGCCCGATCCGGGCGACGTCGACCGGACGGGTGGCCGCGGTGACCCGGAGCGCGACCGCCAACCCGACCGCGCCGGCCACGTCGACGGTTCCCGACCGCCGCCCGCGTTCCTGGCCCCCGCCGACCAGGTCGGGCTCGAGGCCGGTGCCGTCGCGCACCACCAGCGCGCCCACCCCCTTGGGCCCGCCGAACTTGTGGGCCGAGACCGCGACGAGGTCCGCCGGCGCGGTCGTCGCCACCGGATCGAGCCACGCCACCGCTTGGACGGCGTCGGTGTGGAGGACCGCCCGGGGGGCCTGCGCCCGCACCCGTTCGGCGACCGCGACCAGCGGCTGGACGATCCCGGTCTCGTTGTTGACACCCATCACCGAGACCACGACCACGGTGTCGTCGAGGACGGCCTCGAGGTGGTCGAGGTCGATCACGCCGTCGGCCCCGACCCGCACCGTGCGGACCGTCCCACCCGCCCGGGCGACGCGGGCGGCGGCCTCGGCCACGGCCTTGTGCTCGATCGCGCTCACGACGACGGTCCCGACTGTCCCGCCGGTGCCGCCGGTCCCGCTGCGGGCGGCCCGGGCGGCGCCCCGCACGGCGAGGTTGTCGGCCTCGGTGCCCCCGCCGGTCAGCACGACCTCGCCCGGCGCGCACCCGAGGTGCTCGGCGATCTCCTCGCGGGCCTCCTCGAGGGCGGTCTTGGCCCGCCGGGCGACCGCGTGGATCCCCGACGGGTTGCCGTAGACCTCGTCGAGGAACGGGGCCATGGCCGCCCGGACCTCGGGCCGCACCGGGGTGGTCGCCGCGTGGTCGAGGTAGGCGACCTCCGTCATACCGGGAGTGTACGAGGGAACCGATCGGACGATCCGGGCGTTGTTGAAGGTGTCACGAGCCCCGGCGGGAGGCGGAGCCCGCCATCGGGTCTTCCGTGTCACACCCTGCGGAGATACTCATGACCGTGAGCACCCAACTCCGACTGATCAGCAATCCGAAGCACCGGGGGCGGATCCGGGCGACCCGCCTCGACGCTCGCACGCGGGCCATCGGCCAGGCGGGCGTGGCCTCGGCCCGGGCGGCGCTCGCGGCGGCCCACCGGCCCGCTCCGGACACCGACCTGCGTCAGGCCTCGTAGCCCGAACCCTCGTTCCCGCCCCACCCGCCTCGGGTTCGTCGACCGACCCGACCGGTCAACCCGGCGGAGCGGGCCCGGTCGGGATGCGCGCCACCTACGTGGTCGTGGTCGTCGACGGGGGTGGCGCGATCGTGGGGGCAGTCGTTGGCGCCGTCGGGGGCGCAGTCGTTGCGGTGGTCGTCGACACGGTCGGGGCCGGGATCGGGGCCGGGATCGTGGTGACCGTCGTCGACGACGTCGACGACCGGGGTGCGACGGTGGTCGGGGTCGACCCGGTCGGCGCCGCCGCCGGACCCGCGGAGGCCGCCGCACCCGGGGCCGGACCGAGCCAACCCACCCGCGGCTGCACCGCCGCCCGCAGCGCGGCGAGGCGCGGGTAGAACGAATCCCCGGGGCAGGCCGTGAAGCCGAGGTCGCGGTGCCCCAAGATGCGGTTCGGGAACGACACCCGCGTCCCCGCCGGCCAGCGGGCGCCCCCCGACCCGGCGCTGGTCGTGCTGAAGCCGGTCGCCGGGTCGCGTCGGTGCACACTCGCCTTCCAGGCCAGCAGGTCGACCAGCGCGTTCCACGCCTCGAGGCTCGGCTGCACCGAGGTGAAGTCGCCCAGCAGGGCGACCCCGCTCGACGCCCAGTTGAACCCACCGGCGTGCGCCGCCACCACGGCCCGATCCACTCCCCCGCGCCGGCCCTCGAAGATCTGACCGAAGCGGTCGATCACGAAGTTGTACGCGATGTCGCAGTACCCGAGGGTCTGCACGTGGTAGCGCCAGATCGCCCGCACCATGTTGCGGCTGTCGGCGGGCCCGTAGGAGTTCGAGTTCACCGTGTGGTGCACCACGAGGAACTCCGCGTCGCCGGCGTACTCCGGTCCGGCGCCGCAGTCCGGATCGGGGTTCCAGGGGAGGTCGCCACCCCACGACCCCTGCATGGTCATCGCGGGCTGGGCGGCCACGACCGGGTTCGGGGACGGGGGCGGGTTCGGGGTGCAGGCCGTGACCGCCAGGAGCGCACCGACGCCGAGCACGGCCGCGGTCCGCCGCGACCGCCACGGGCTCCATCCGAGGGCCATGGCTGCGAGCAGCGCGGCCACGAGGACGAGCGCGAGGGCAAAGGCCTCGTCGTCTCCGGCGATCGTCCCGCCGAGCGCGCCGGCCGATCCCGCGGGGGCCCGGCCCGCGGTGGCCGTCACCGCGGCGACCCCGACGCCACCGACCGCGCCGGTCTCGACGGTCACGCGGACCTGGACGGCGCCGCCGACCCACACCGGGTCGGACGCGTTGGGTCGCCCGGCCGCGGCGCGGGCGTCGGGTGATCCGTCGTCGGGCGCCACGTCGGTCGCCCCGACGACGACCGCCGGGCTCCAGGGCCCGGAGCGCTTGCGCCGGGCCTCGACCCGGAACTGCGCGGTCGGATCGCCCTTCCATGTGACCCCGACCAGGTCGGCCGGGACGACCGCCACCGCCTGGGCCCCGGCCCCGGCGCCCTCGGGGATGGCCAGCGGCACCGACATCGATCCCGGCGGCGGGGCCGGGGTGCCGTCGAGGGCGAGGGCGGGTGCCCCGAGCACGGCGAGCGCGACGGCCGGGACCACCAGGAGCCGTCGGGCTCGTGACGGTCGACGTCCCCGGAGGGGGCGGAATTCAGGCGCGCTGCTCATCGGTCGATCGGCTCCACCGGGGTCTCCGGTCTCGGCTCCGCCCCTCCCCAGTGTGGCAGGCCGGGTGCGGCGGGCCGGGTCAGGCGGGCCACTCCGGGCTTCCACCGGATCCCCGGCCTCCCCGGACCCCCGGCGGCCCGGGGAGGCCGTCGCGGGTCCGCACTAGCCTCGGCGCGTGCCCGACGACACCCCGACTCCGAACGTCCCGATGCCCGAGACCTGGCGCAGCCTGGCCGAGAAGGAGCTGAAGGACGCCCCCGAGACCCTGATCCGCTCCACCCCCGAGGGGATCCCGGTCAAGCCGCTCTACACGGAGGCCGACCTCGAGGGCCTCGAGGCGCTCGGGACCCTCCCCGGCCTGGAGCCCTTCGTCCGGGGGCCCCGGGCGACGATGTACGCGAACCGGCCCTGGACCATCCGCCAGTACGCCGGGTTCTCCACCGCCGAGGAGTCCAACGCCTTCTACCGCCAGAACCTCGCCGCGGGACAGATGGGCCTCTCGGTGGCCTTCGACCTCGCCACCCACCGGGGCTACGACTCCGACCACCCCCGGGTCGTCGGCGACGTCGGCAAGGCGGGCGTGGCCATCGACTCGGTCGAGGACATGAAGATCCTCTTCGACGGCATCCCGCTCGACCGCATGAGCGTGTCGATGACCATGAACGGCGCCGTGCTCCCCGTGCTGGCCGGCTACATCGTCGCCGCCGAGGAGCAGGGGGTCGCCCAGGACCAGCTCGCCGGGACCATCCAGAACGACATCCTCAAGGAGTTCATGGTCCGTAACACCTACATCTACCCGCCGGCGCCGAGCATGCGGATCGTGACCGACATCATCGAGTACACGGCGGCCAACATGCCGAAGTTCAACTCGATCTCGATCTCCGGCTACCACATGCAGGAGGCGGGCGCCACGGCGGTACAGGAGCTCGCGTTCACCCTGGCCGACGGGCTCGAGTACGTGCGCCACGTGCTGGCGCGCGGCGCCGACGTCGACGCCTTCGCCAGCCGCCTGTCGTTCTTCTTCGCGATCGGCATGGACTTCTTCATGGAGGTCTCGAAGCTGCGGGCGGCCCGGCTGCTGTGGCACCGCATCATGAAGCAGTTCGACCCGAAGAAGCCCGGGTCGCTGATGCTGCGCACGCACTGTCAGACCTCGGGCGTGTCGCTCACCGAGCAGGACCCTTACAACAACATCGTCCGGACCACGATCGAGGCGATGGCCGCGGTCCTCGGGGGCACCCAGAGTCTCCACACCAACTCGTTCGACGAGGCGATCGCGCTGCCCACGGAGTTCTCGGCCCGCATCGCCCGCAACACCCAGCTCATCCTCGCCGAGGAGTCCGGCATCACCCGGGTGGTCGACCCCCTCGGCGGCAGCTACTACGTCGAGGCGCTCACCCACTCGCTCGCCGCGCACGCGTGGTCGCTGATCGAGGAGGTCGAGGCGCTCGGCGGCATGACCAAGGCGGTCGAGTCGGGGATGCCCAAGCTCCGGATCGAGGAGGCCGCCGCCCGGCGCCAGGCTCGCATCGACCGGGGTGAGGACACCATCGTCGGCGTCAACCGCTACCGCCTCACCGACGAGCCCGAGGTCGAGGTCCGCGAGATCGACAACACCGCGGTCCGCGAGCAGCAGCTCGCCCGCCTCGCCGCAGTGCGGGCCGGCCGCGACGAGGTGGCCTGCCGCGCCGCGCTCGACCGGCTCACCGAGGGCGCTCGGGGCGACGGGAACCTGCTCGCGCTGAGCATCGACGCAGCCCGGGCCCGGGCCACCGGCGGCGAGATCTCCGACGCGCTCGAGTCGGTGTTCTCCCGCCACCGGGCCGTCGTCCGTACCATCGCGGGCGTGTACGGCAGCGCCTACGAGGGCGACGCGGGCTACGACAAGATCCGGCACGAAGTCGAGGGGTTCGCCACCGCCGAGGGGCGGCGGCCCCGCCTGCTCGTGGTGAAGATGGGCCAGGACGGCCACGACCGGGGCGCCAAGGTCATCGCCACCGCCTTCGCCGACCTCGGCTTCGACGTCGACGTGGGCCCCCTGTTCCAGACGCCCGAGGAGGCGGCCCGGGACGCGATCGAGAACGACGTCCACGTCATCGGGGTGAGCAGCCAGGCGGCCGGCCACAAGACGCTGGTGCCCGAGCTCGTGGCCCAGCTCCGCGCGCTCGGCGGCGACGACATCATCGTCGTGTGCGGCGGGGTGATCCCGGCCCAGGACTACGACTACCTGCGGGCCTCGGGGGCGGCGGCGATCTTCGGTCCCGGCACCAACATCCCCGAGGCCGCGTCGGAGGTACTCGCCCTCGTCCGCCGCCGGGCGGCGTGACCGAGCTCGCCGACGCGCTCCGCCGCGGCGACCGGCGGGCCCTGGCCCGGGGCATCACCCTGGTCGAGTCCACCCGGGCCGATGACCGCGACGCCGCCGATGCGCTCCTGACCGCGGTCATGCCCCGGACCGGTGGGGCCGTACGCATCGGGATCTCGGGCGCCCCCGGCGCCGGGAAGTCCACGTTGATCGAGGCGCTCGGGCTCCACGTGGTGGAGACCGGTCACCGGGTGGCGGTGCTCGCCGTCGACCCGTCGAGCGCCCGGACCGGCGGGTCGATCCTCGGCGACAAGACCCGCATGGAGTACCTCTCGCGCCACCCCGATGCGTTCGTGCGACCGTCGCCGGCCGGGACCACGCTCGGGGGCGTGGCCCGGCGGACGCGCGAAGCCATGCTGCTGTGCGAGGCGGCCGGCTTCGACGTGGTGATCGTCGAGACCGTCGGCGTCGGCCAGTCCGAGACCGCGGTTGCCGCGATGGTCGACTGCTTCGTGCTGCTCATCGCCCCGGCCGCCGGCGACGAGCTCCAGGGCATCAAGCGGGGCATCGTCGAGCTCGCCGACATCGTGGCGGTGAACAAAGCCGACGGCACGCTCGAGCCCGTCGCCACCGCGACCGCCTCCGACTACGCCGCCGCCCTGCACTTCGTCCGGCCCCGCTCGGCCGAGTGGACCCCCCGGGTGGTGATGATCTCGGCGCTGGAGCAGCGCGGGATCGACACCCTCTGGTCGACCGTCGGGGAGTTCCGCGACGCGATCGCCGGCGATGCGCTCGCCCGGCGCCGCCGCGACCAGGCCCGGGCCTGGATGCACGACGAGCTCGCCGACTCATTGCTCGACCGGCTGCGCACCGACCCCCGCACCGCTACGGCCGCCGCGGCACTGGAGCGCGACGTCGCCGAGGGCCGGATCGCCCCCACCACCGCGGCCCGGCGGCTCATCGCCGGGTTCCTCGGACAGGCTCCACCCCCGGAGTGAGCGGCCTCGACGACCTGTGGTTCCACGGCGCGCGCTGGATCCACATCGCCGCCGGGGCGTTCGCTGCGCTCGTGCTGTTCCCGCTCCAGTTCCTCGCCGCACCAGGGGGACCCCGCCATCGGGCCCGCCGCCGCATCGTGACGATCACCGTGTGGGTGATCGCGATCGCCGGCGCCGCCATGCTCGTCAACCCGGAGTTCTCCGGCTTCTGGACCACCGACTCGACCGACCTCGGGTTCCCGACCTTCTTCTCGACCCAGGTCTACGAGCCGCTGTTCTTCGTGTACCTCGACGTGATCCTCCTCTACCTCGCCCTGACCGGGATGCACGTCTGGCGGCGCGACCGGGGCCCCGACGCGCTCCCGGCGCTCCCACGCCCGTTCGACATCGTGCTCGCCCTGGGGCTCCTCGGCTGCAGCGCCGGTGCGATCACCCTCGGGATCGTCGACTGGGACACCGGCTTCACCTGGACCCGGCCGTTCGTGGGTGTCGGCGTGCTGCTGGTGGTGATCGTGGTCTGGGATCTCTCCACCTGGCGGCCCGGCTTCCGGCCGCGGACCCACACCTGGCAGCACCACCACACCACCCGACTCGTCGTCGCCTGGAGTGGACTGTTCTACGCCGTGGAGCTGCGGGCCCGGATCCGGTTCGACGCGATGGCGCCGTGGTCACACCGCATCGACCTGGCCTGGGTCCTGCTCGTCGCCGTGGCCGTCGTGGCGGCCAACGCCCGCTTCCGGCGCGAAGCCCGCCGAGCGACGGCGTCAGCCCCGGGGTGACGAGCCCGGTCGCCGCCGGGCTCGGCGGCGCGACCCGAGCCGGACGGGCACGGGCCATCGCGGGTTGCGGAGTCGTCGAGCGGTGACGCGAGCAGCGCCCGGCGGCGGCGGTCGTCGAGCAGCGTCCCGTTGGTCGAGATGCCGAGGTTCGGGACCCCCCGCCCCTTGGCCCGCTCGATCTGGTCGAACAGCGGTGGGTGCATGAGCGGCTCACCGAACCGGTGGAACCAGCACGGCTCCTCGAAGAACCGGACCTCGTCGAGCACACGGTCGAACACCGCGTCGGACATCGTGCCGAGCGAGCGCTCCATGACGTCGGGCTCACCGCGTGGGCACATC
>VGBI01000080.1 GCA_016870595.1 Actinomycetota bacterium | reverse complement strand
CCGCCGAGGCCCGGTCCGCGATCGACGCGGCCTCGGCGCGCCTCCAGGCCGACCTCGACCGGTGGCGATCGCTCGCGACCTGATCCGCCCGACGCCCCTCGTCTCCCGGGCCGTCTCCCGGGCCGTCTCCCGCGCCGTGGCCCGGTCCGGCGGCCGGGGCGGCGACCCCGGCCCGGCTGTGCGTCGGCGACCGCGACAGGGCTAGAACTCCCGCATGCAGCTCGGCGTCGTCACCCCCGTCCTCACCCGCACCCCGAAGGGCCACGCGGCCTGGGAGGCCGACGCCGGGATCGAGGAGGTCGCCCGCATCGCCGCGGCGGCCGACGCCCTCGGCTACCACCACGTGACCTGCAGCGAGCACGTCGGCATCCCCGTCCCGGTCGCAGCCGTGCGCGGCTCCACCTACTGGGACCCGCTGTCGGTCTTCGGCTTCCTCGCCGCCCGCACCGAGCGGATCCGCTTCGCCACCTACGTGCTGGTGCTCGGGTACCACCACCCGCTCGAGCTGGTGAAGCGCTACGGCACCCTCGACCGGGTCTCGGGCGGACGCCTGATCCTCGGCGTCGGGGTGGGATCGCTCGAGGAGGAGTTCGACCTCATCGGGGCACCGTTCGCCGACCGGGGCGCCCGCGGCGACGACACCGTCCGGGCCCTGGCCGCCTCGTTCGGGGTTCCCGAGCCCGAGTACCACGGCACCCACTACGACTACTCCGGCTTCATCATCGACCCGGTGTCGGTGCAGCGGCCGGTGCCGATCTGGATCGGCGGCCGGACGCCGCGGTCACTGCGCCGGGCGGTCGAGCTCGCCGCCGGGTGGTCACCGTTCGGGCTCACCCTCCCCGAGATGGCCGAGATGCTCGACCGGGCCCGCGACACCGAGGCCTGGGCCGCCCGGACCACGCCGCTCGAGGTGGCGCTGCAACCGGGTGGGTTCGACCCGCTGGCCGACCCCGGCCGGACCCGGGACCGCCTGGCCGAGCTGGCCGCGATGGGCGCGACCATGGTCGAGACCCGGGTCCGCAGCGACTCGGTCGAGCACTGCATCGACCAGCTCGCCGCCCTGGTGGAGTACCGAGCCGCCCTCGACTGAGCCGCTGACGGGCTGGCGGCCGCTCAGGCCTCGCCGTCGGCCGGGGCCGGGCGGCGCCAGAACACGGCCAGGAACAGCGCGGTCCCGAGGATCCCGATGGCGGCCGAGATCGCCAGCGCGGTGTCGGGCTCGAACGGGAAGTCCCAGCCGATCACGTCGTCGAGCGACCACTTCCCCGGGCTGAACGCGGCCAGGGCGATGCAGATCGCCGTGAGGGTCCCGGTGTACTCCCAGCCCTCGCCGGGCAGGAAGCTCCAGAACCCGTTCTTCTTGTGGTTGGTCACGAGCGCCACCAGCACGATCGAGGCCGCCCCGCCGTAGGCGAGGGGGGTGAGGAGCCCGAGGATCAGCGCCACCCCGGCCGCCAGCTCCAGGTAGGTGACGTTGAAGGCCTGGAGCCGACCGTTGCGCAGGCCCAGGCTCTCGAACCAGTTCGCCATGCCCGGTCCGCTGCGGACCGCCTTGAGGTGGCGGTACCCGTGGGCGAAGAAGATCCCGCCGATCCACAGCCGGGCGAGCAGCGTCGCGAGGTTGTACCCGTCGGGCGCGAAGTCCGGGTTCAGCACGGGGGGTCCTCCATCGGGTCAGGGTGTCGGGTTTCGTGGGTCGGGGGGTCGGGGTCGCGGGCGACGAGCCGGCCTGGTCCAGGACCCTATCCCAGCCTGGTTAGGCTCCCGGGTGAACCCGCCGCACCCGGAGGTACGAACCATGTCGCGAGCCGCCGATGACCTGATCCTGATCAGCGTCGACGACCACATCGTCGAGCCCCCCACGCTCTTCGACAACCACCTTCCCGAGAAGTGGAAGGAGTTCGCGCCGAAGTTCGTGCACAAGGACAACGGCACCGACGTGTGGGTCTACGAGGGCAACGAGATCCCCAACATCGGCCTCAACGCGGTGGCGGGCAAGAAGCCCGAGGAGTACGGCATCGAGCCGACCGCCCTGAGCGGGATCCGCCGGGGCTGCTGGGACGTCCACGAGCGGGTCCAGGACATGAACCGCAACGGCGTGCTCGCCTCCATGAACTTCCCGAGCTTCGTGCAGTTCTGCGGTCAGCTGTTCTCGAAGGCCAAGGACCTCGACATGGCCATGAACATGGTCCGGGCCTACAACGACTGGCACATCGACGAGTGGTGCGGCTCCTACCCCGACCGGTTCATGCCGCTGTCGATCCCGCCGATCTGGGACCCCCAGCTCATGGCCGAGGAGGTCCGGCGGGTGGCCAAGAAGGGCTGCCACGCGGTGACCTTCTCGGAGAGCCCGGGCAAGTTGGGCTGGCCCAACGTCTTCGGTGACCACTGGGACCCGTTCTTCGCCGCCTGCGAGGACGAGGGCACGGTCATCTGCCTGCACATCGGCTCGTCGTCGACGGTGCTGGCGGTCGAGCCGGGCGCACCGATCGACATCATGATCACCCTGACCCCGCTCAACACCATGCACGCCGCCACCGACCTGGTGTGGTCGCAGGTGTTCAAGAAGTTCCCGAAGCTGCAGTTCGCGCTGTCGGAGGGCGGCACCGGCTGGCTGCCGTACTGGCTGGAGCGGCTCGACTACACCTACCACCAGCACCACTACTGGACCGGCCAGGACTTCGGCGACAAGCTGCCGAGTGACGTGGCCCGGGAGCACTTCTCGTTCTGCTTCATCAGCGACCGCAACGGGGTCGACGACCGCCACAAGATCGGCGTGGACTCGATCACCTGGGAGTGCGACTACCCCCACTCCGACTCGACCTGGCCGAACTCCCCCGAGACGCTCGAGAAGCAGCTCGAGGGCGTGCCGGTCGACGAGGTCGACAAGATGACGTGGCAGAACGCCGCCCGCATCTACCAGTTCGACCCCTTCGCCCACCGCACCAAGGAGCAGTGCACGGTGCGGGCGCTGCGGGCCGAAGCCAAGGACTGACCCGACCCGCCTCCGGCGTCACGGACCGAGCCCGACGATCCGCTCGCCGGGCTCCGGGCCCGGTTCGTGGCGCAGGTCGGGCACCAGGCCCGCCCGGGCGAGCAGGCGCACCGCGCGCGCCTCGGCGACGTCGATCACGACGGCGTCGCCGGGTTCCCGGCCCACGATGAAGGTCACCACGCAGTCCCCGCACACGGCGGTGGCCTGCATCCGGCAGTCGTCACAGTCGATTCGCATGGATGCCACCTTCCCACCGGGGTGTGACACTCATGCCGGGACCGTGCCGGTCACCCGTCGGCCAACCCCAGCGATCCCACCAGGCCCCGGACCCGGCGCTCGATCTCGTCGCGGATCGGCCGCACGGCCTCGACCCCCTGTCCGGCGGGGTCCGCGAGCACCCAGTCCTCGTAGCGCTTCCCGGGGAACACCGGGCAGGCGTCGCCACAGCCCATCGTGACCACCACGTCGGACGCCCGGACGGCAGCGTCGTCGAGCCGCTTGGGTCGGGCGCCGAGGGCCCGGAGATCGATGCCGACCTCGGCCATCGCCTCGACCACCGCCGGGTTGACGTCGTCGGCGGGGGCGGACCCGGCCGACCGGACCACGACCCGATCGCCCGCGACGTCCTGCAGGAACGCCGCGGCCATCTGGGACCGGCCGGCGTTGTGCACGCACACGAACAGCACTTCGGGCCGGGCGTCGGACATCAGGGCTCCTCGGGGGGACGGGGGAAGAACAACTGGATCAGGCCGACTGCGATGACGAGGCCGACGAGCTGCATCACCACGAACATCGGCACCGACGCCGGGGCGATGCCGGCGAAGGTGTCGGAGAACATCCGCCCGACGGTCACCGCCGGATTGGCGAAGCTCGTCGACGACGTGAACCAGTAGGCGCCGCCGATCCACGCGGCCACCGCGAAGGGCACGACCCGGGCGCGCCCCGTGCGCACGCAGCCGTGGATCACGAGGAGCAACCCGACGGTGGCCACCGCCTCGGAGACCCACAGCGGACCCGACGACCGGGACTTCGTCGACCATTCGACCACGGGCAGGTCGAACATCACGTTGGCGAGCATCGCGCCGAGCGTCGCCCCGATCACCTGGGCCACGACGTACAGGCCGGCGTCCCGGCTCGAGATGGTGCCGAAGACGCGGTCGACGAGGGTCACGACCGGGTTGAAGTGCGCGCCCGACACCGCACCGAACATCAGGATCAGGCCCACGAGTGCCCCGGCGGTGGCGAATGCGTTCTCGAGGAGCTGCAGGCCGACGTCGTCGGGCGAGAGGCGCTGGGCCATGATCCCCGAGCCGATCACCGCCATCACGAGGAAGGCCGTGCCCATCGCTTCGGCCAGGACCCGCCGGGTCAGGTCGAGGCCGAGCCGACCGGTGCCGGTCTCGGGTGCCCGGGCCAGTTCGTCGTCGGACACCGGGAGCCGGTCTGCGTCGCGAGCGTCGTGGGCGTCGCTCACGCCGCCACCCGCCCGAGTCGGGTGATCCGGGTCCGCAGATCGGCCACCACTGCGTCGAAGGTGACGGCGCGTCCATCGGGCACCGGGTCGGGCACCGACCAGTGGAGCCACTCGGCCGGCGGCGCGAGCTCCTCGTGGGCCCGGTCGCACACCGTCACCACCAGCGGCCCGACGACCACCGCGTCGAGCGCCTGGGGCCGGGTCGCCGACAGGTCGAGGCCGGCGCGGACGGCCGCCGCCACCGCGCCCGGATGGACCTCCGGCGCGGGATGGGTCCCCGCCGACTCCGCCGCACCCCCGGTCAGGGTGCGCCACAGCGCCGCGGCGAGCTGGCTGCGGGCCGAGTTGTGGGTGCACACGAAGAGCGGCACCACACCCGCCGGGGCGCCCGGCCTCCGGGGCCCGAGGTCGGCGAAGGCGTCGGGGCACAGCCCCACGTAGCGACGGCGGGCGTCACCGGCCGAGGGGGTCCGCCGCACCAGGCCGGCGCGCTCGAGCACCCCGAGGTGATGGGCGAGCAGGTTCGACCCGAGGCCGAGGCGGCGACCCAGCTCCACCGGCGACCGCTCCGAGACGGCGAGCGCGTCGACCACGGCGAGACGCACCGGGTCGGCGAGGGCGGCGTGGCGGGCCGCCCGCCCGACCAGATCGGCCCGCTCGGAAGCGGCGCCGGGGGCGGCGGCGGGCTCGGCGGGAAGGTCCGGGCGGCGGGGCACCCGCCCTCAGTATCACTCAAGATCTATTGAGTCAATAGATCTTGAGCGTTCAGCGCCGGAGCACGGCCAGCAGCACGTCGGTGCGGACCGGGGTGGCCCCGGCCGCCGCGGCGGCGTCGCGGACCCAGTGGTCGTCAGACGCCACGAGGACCGGCACGTGGAGGCCGAGGCCCCGGAGCTGCTCGATGATCACCGGGTCGGCGGGCCGGTCGGCGGGCGAGAACACCACCCGCACCCCCTCGACCCGGCGGGCGGGCCCGCCCTCCACGTCGGCACCGTCGAACACGACGATGGCGTGGCTGCGCAGCCGGAGGTGGGCCCGGTGCAGCGCCGACACCAGCTGCTCGCGCTGCTGGGCGATCGGCACCTGCGGCCAGGCCTTGATCGACACGTTGTAGCCGTCGACGAGACAGACCACGCCGGGGGACCGCAGCATCGCCTCGACCGCCTCGGGCTGGTCGACGTGCAGGCCGGGCGGGCAGGGCACCGTGACCCGGCGACCCGACGGGGCCGCCGGGGCCGCCGGGGCCGCCGGGGCCGAGGACGCGGTGCTGCGGGCCAGGGCATCGAGCCGGCGGGTGACGTCGCGGGCGGCCCTGGCCAGGTCGGCGACCTCGGCCGGATCGGGTCCCGGGCCCGGGGGCGGCGTGGCGGTCTGGCGAGCCTGCTCGCGCAGGCGGCGCTCGGCGTCGCGGGCCCGGTCGGCTTCGCGGCGGGCCCGGGCCTCGGCGTCGCCACCGACCCGTTCGGCGGCACGCAGGGCCGCCTCGGCCTCCCGGGCGACCCGTTCCGCCGCCGTCACCCGGTCCGCCGCCGCCTCCTCCCGCTCGCGCCGCGAGCGTCGCTCCTCGCGCAGCTCCCCGTCGGTCCGGGTGAGCTCGGCCCGGACGTCGGCGAGCGCGGCCTCGGCCCGCCGTCGGGCCTCCTCGGCCCCGGCCACGCGGGCCTCGCCGGCCTGGGCCTCGTCGGCGAGGCGCCGGGCCTCGGCCCGGGTGCGGTCCTGGGTGCAGGCGGCGCCGAGCCCGAACTCGTACCCCTCGGGCCGGGCTGCGTAGAGCGCCGAGGCCCACCAGGCCAGGTCGTCGCGCTCGGCGGCGACGGCGGCGGCATCCACCGCGTCGGCCGGGACCCAGGCGTCGAGCACCGTCCGCACCTGGGGCCGGTCGAGGAACTCGGCCACGACCCGCTCCCGGAACCCGGCGTCGAGGTCGAGCCCCCGCCGCAGCTGCAGGCGGGCGGTGGCACCGGTGAGGCCCCGACGGTCGAAGCCGGCCAGCGTCCGCAGCGACGTGGGCACGTCGGCCGGGGCGAGGCCGTGGAGGACCTCGGCGGCGGCGTCGAGCAAGGGACCGAGCAGTCCGTCGGGGACCCCGGCGACGCTCACGGGGCTCGACCCACCGTCAGCCGGCCTCGGCGCCGACCACGACCGTCTCGATGGCGTCGCCCGACGCACCGCACCAGCGGCACTCGACCGCCTCGACCTGCTCGTCGAGGACCGTCTCGTCCTCGACCTCGAGCTCGCCGCCGACGCTGTAGTGGTGGAAGGCCCGCGTCCGGCGGGTGGCGACGACGTCGAAGCGGGTGAGGTTCCCACAGCCCCGGCACCGGTAGCGGGTTCCGCTCGTCACGCCCCGGAGCGTAGCCAGCGCGCCGGCACGGGCTTCCGGCATCCACCGACCGCCCCGGGGTCCCCGGACGCCGAACAGACGTTCGGTAGTCTGCCCCGATGCCCGAGTGGTTCCCGCACCTCGAGCCGGCCGGCCAGCGCTCGTTCACCGACCTGGGCACCCCCCTGCACGACGTCACCTTCGTGGTGGTCGACCTCGAGACCACCGGCGGATCCCCCGCGTCGGCCGCGATCACCGAGATCGGAGCCGTGAAGTACCGGGGGGGCGAGTGCCTCGGCGAGTTCCAGACCCTGGTCAACCCGGACGTCCCGATCCCGCCGACGATCACGGTGCTGACCGGCATCACCGAGGCCATGGTCCTGCCCGCACCCCGCATCGCCGAGGTGCTCCCTGCGTTCCTCGAGTTCGTGGGCGGTCCCGACACCGTGCTCGTCGGGCACAACGTGCGCTTCGACCTCGGGTTCCTCGACGCCGCGTGCACCGGGCACGGCTACCCGCGCCTCGCCCACCGCACGGTCGACACCGTCCGGCTCGCCCGGCGCCTCGTGCGCGACGAGGTCGTCAACCTCCGGCTCGCGACGCTGGCCCGACACTTCGGGGTGCCGAGCACCCCGGACCACCGCGCCCTCACCGACGCCCGGGCCACCGTCGAGGTGCTCCACGCGCTGCTCGAGCGCGCGGGAACGCTCGGCGTGCTCGGCCTCGACGATCTCCTCGCGCTCCCCACCATGCGGGCCCACCCGTCGTCGGGCAAGCTCGCGCTCACCGCCCGGCTCCCCCGGACCCCGGGCGTGTACCAGTTCCTCGACCGCGCCGGACGGGTGCTCTACGTCGGCAAGGCCACCAACGTCCGGTCCCGGGTCCGCAATTACTTCAGCAGCGACGACCGGCGCAAGGTCCCCCAGCTCCTCCGCGAAGTCGAGACCATCGACGTCGTGCCGTGTGCGCATCCCCTCGAGGCCGCGGTGCGGGAGATCCGGCTGATCCAGCAGCACAGCCCCCGCTTCAACCGCCAGGCGAAGGCGTGGCGGTCGTACGCGTACCTCAAGCTCACGCGCGGCGAGCGGTTCCCGCGGCTCGTGGTGGTGCGCACGGTCTCCCCCGACGACGGCCGCTACCTCGGACCGTTCCGCTCGTCGGGCGCGGCCCACACCGTTCGGGAGGCGATCGAGAGCGCGGTCCCGATCCGGCGGTGCACCCGGCGGGTCGGGCGCAGCGCCGCGCTCGGCGGCGACCCGTGCCTGCCCGCCGTGCTCGGGGCGGCGGCGTGCCCCTGCACCGGGTCGTGCCCCGCCGCCGACTACGACGCGATCGTGGCGCAGGTCGACCGGGGACTCGGCGGTGACACCGCCGCCCTGGTCGACCCGCTCGACGCCCGGATGCGGGCCCTCGCCGAGGCCGAGCGGTACGAAGAGGCCGCCGCGGCGCGTGACCGCCTCGCCGCCCTCACCCGGGCCCTGGCCCGTGACCGGATGGTGCGCGCGGCCCGGGCCGCGGGCCGGGTGACGGTCGAGGACGCGCACGGACGGGTCGAGATCGTCGCCGGACGACTCCTCGCCGCCGGACCGCCCGGGTCCGACGGCGGGTCCCGGGCCGACGCGCATCCGCTGCCCCTCGATCCGGCGGCGCCACCCGGACGCGACGAGATCGACGAGCTGCTCGTGGTCGCCCGGTACCTGTTCGGGCCGGCCCAGGGGACCCGCCGGGTCGGGCGGGCCGACGGTCCGTTGGCGTCGCCCCTGCCCGCGCTCCCCCGCTACGCGCCGACGGTCACGGTGCCCGTCGGGCGCGGGCGCTGACGGGGTCGGGCTCGGCTCCGCCATTGGCCGCGAGCCGGCGGCGGCGCAGCCACCAGTGGCCGCCCTCCACGATCACCTGCACGACCACGGCGGTGACGAGCGCCCACAACAGGACGATCACCACGAGCGGGAGGTAGCGGCCCGACCCCTCGCCGATGAGGACGTCGAGGAGCTTCTGGCTGTCGAGGTAGCCGAGCCGGCGGGCGGGCAGACCGACGAGGACCAGGCCGACGGGCACGGCCACCACCCAGGCGACGCACCGCAGCCACCACGGGGCCCGGGCCCGCGGCGAGCGCACCGCGGGCGTACCGGAGCGGCCGCGCCGGGTCCGGCCCGGGGTCGACGGCGTCGCCGCCCCGTCGGCGTCAGCAGCGGCGGCCGGACCCACGACGACGCGCGCCGCGGTCGCGGTGGCCACCGGGCCCGACGCGGCACCACCCCGCCGTCGGGGCGGCGGCGCGCTGGCGCCCGACGACACCGGGCCGCGGTCCGGCGGCCCGCTCATGCGGCGGCCCCACCCGCGGCGGCCTCCCGCTGCGTCGCGGCGACGAACCGGTCGAGCGTGCCCCGGGCCCGACCGTCGTCGAGCACGGCCGCAGCCAGCGCGACCCCACCACCGAGATCGTCGACCAGATCGGCGAGGTACAGCCCGGCGGCGGCGTTCAGACAGACGATGTCACGCACCGGACCCGACGCCCCGTCGAGCACCCGGTGCACGATCGCGGCGTTGGCGGTGGCGTCGCCCCCGGCCAGGTCGGCCACGGTCGCGCGCCCCAGCCCGAGATCGGCGGGATCGAGCTCGAACCGCCGGATCTCACCGTCGCGCAGCTCGAACACGGTCGACGGGCCGGTGGTGGTCAGCTCGTCGAGCCCGTCGTGCCCGTGGAAGACCAGGGCGCGGGTCCGCCCGAGGGCGCCCAGTGCGCCGACGATGCGCTCGGCCATGGCCGGGTCGGACACCCCCACGGCCTGGCGACCGACCCCGGCCGGGTTCGCCAACGGGCCGAGGAAGTTGAAGGTGGTCGGCACCCCGAGCTCCCGGCGGACCGGCCCGGCGAAGCGCAGCGCGGCGTGGAACCGCGGCGCGAAGCAGAACCCGATGCCGACCTCCTCGACGGTGCGGGCCACCGCCTCGGGCCCGAGGTCGATGGCCACCCCGAGCGCCTCGAGCACGTCGGCCGACCCGCACTGCGACGACGCCGCCCGGTTGCCGTGCTTGGCCACCCGGGCTCCGGCCCCGGCCGCCACCAGCGCGGCCATGGTCGACACGTTGACGGTGCCGGACCGGTCGCCCCCGGTGCCACAGGTGTCGATCACCTGGTCGGCGTCGGGAACCGTGACCCGGTCGGCGAACCGCATCATCGTGCGGACGAGCGCGGCGAGCTCCTCGGGGCGCTCGCCCTTCGCCCGCAGCGCCACCGCGAACGCGGCGATCTGGCCGTCGGTGGCCTCACCGCGCAGGATCGTCGCCAGCGCAGCCTCGGCGAGGTCGTCGGGCAGGTCGTCGCCGCGGACCAGACGGGCCAGGACGTCACCGAACAGACCGGTCGTCTCGTTCATCCCCGCCCTGCCCCCACTCGTCCTGCTGCGCTCGTCAGTCCCACCACAGGTCACCGCGCATCACCCCGCCGGCGATGAGGCCGAGCTGGATCTGCGAGGTGCCCTCGACGATGGTGAGCTGCTTGGCGTCGCGGTAGTAGAGCTCGGTCATGTGGTCCTTCATGTACCCCGCGGCCCCGAGCATCTGCATCGCCTCGTTCGAGACCTTCACCGCGAGCTCGGTCGCGTAGTACTTCGCCATCGACAGGAAGGGCACGTGCTCGCGGGTGAACTCCCCACGGTCGGCCATCCAGGCCGCCCGGTAGGTGAGGAGGCGGGCCGCCTCGATCTCGGCCGCGAGCTCGGCCACCTTCCACTGGAACCCCTGGAAGTCGGCGATGGTGCGACCGAAGGCCGCCCGCTCCTTCGCGTACTCCACCGCGTACATCAGCGCGCCCTCGGCGAGCCCGATCCCGCGTGCGGCCACGATCGGCCGCATCGCGTTGAGTCCGAGCATGGCGAGGCGGAAGCCGCCGACCTCGCCCACGACGTTGGCGGCGGGCACCCGGACCCCGTCGAGGAGGAGCTCGCCGGTGTCGACCCCGCGAACCCCCATCTTGCGGTCGGTGGACCCCACCGAGACGCCGGGCATCGACCGCTCGACGATGAAGCCGGTGATGCTGTCGTGGGCCCGGGAGTCGGGCGCGCCGGTCTTGGCGAACACGCAGTACCAGTCGGCCTGGCGCACACCCGACATCCAGCACTTCGCGCCCGTGATGACCCAGTCGTCGCCGTCGGGGACCGCCCGGGTCCGCATGCCCATGACGTCGCTGCCCGCCTGGGGCTCCGAGAGCCCGAACGCGGCGCGCTGCGCGCCGGTGGCGACCGGGGTGACGTAGCGGTGCTGCTGCTCCTCGGTCCCGGCGATCAGCAGCGGGCCGGTGGGCAGCCGGGTCAGCAGCAGCATGAGCGAGGCGGCGTTGGAGTACTTGGCGATCTCCTCGATCGCAAGGGTCAGCCCGAAGATCCCCGCTCCGGATCCCCCGAGGTGCTCGGGGACACACAGGCCCGTGAGCCCGGTCTCCACGAACAGGTCGAACAGGTCCTGGGGGTACTCGTCGGCCTCGTCGATCTCCCGGGCGCGGGGTGCGACCCGCTCACGCGCCAGCTTCCGGACCGTCGCCTGCAACTCGGCCAGCTCGGGAGGGAGGGAGAAGTCCACGGGAGCCGGAGTCTACGGGCGTCCGCACCGGCGGTCCCGGCCGCCGCCTCCGGACCAGCCGGTCAGGCGGACCGGCGGCGACGCCGGATGATCCGCCGGCGCTCCCGGGTCGTGAGCCCGCCCCAGACCCCGTCCTTCTCGCGGGCGGTGATCGCGTACTCGAGGCAGGGCTCGCGGACCGGGCAGAGTTCGCAGACGGCCTTCGCCTCTTCCGCGGCGTCGTCCTCGTTCACCGGGTGGAAGATCGCCGGGTCGAGACCCCGGCAACGGGCGTGGGCCCGCCAGCCGTCGGTGCTCGGAACGGTCGGGAGGATGGACAGCGGGGAGGGCTGCACGCGATACACCGCCTTGCTCGAGGCCTCGTGCTCGTCACCGGGACCGGGGGGCTCCACACCGCCGACGGCGGCTGAGGTGATCGGGGCAACCTGACCCGCCCGCGGGGCTATTCCGGGCGCTCGGCACGACGGGGGCAATGTGGCCCACGCCACCTCGGGCCCACCGGCGGGCCGGGCGGCCCTGCCCCTGACCGCGGGCCGGGGCGGGGCCG
>VGBI01000079.1 GCA_016870595.1 Actinomycetota bacterium | reverse complement strand
CGCCGCCCCGGCGCCGTCCCGCCCCCGTCCCGTCCCCGAACCCGTGCCGCCCGGAGGTCCCCGTGAAGCTCGCCCTCGGCCTCGACCTCTACCGCGGCGCCACCATGGCCGTCCCGGTGGAGCAGGTGCGCGCCGCCGAGGCCCTCGGGTACCACTCGGTCTGGACCGCCGAGGCCTACGGATCCGACGCCTTCTCGCCTCTCGCCTACCTCGCCGCGTCCACCACCCGCATCAAGCTCGGGACGAACATCGCCCAGATCGCGGCCCGCACCCCGGCGGCCACCGCGATGCAGGCCATGACCATCGACGCGCTCGCCGGGGGTGGACGGGTGATCGTGGGCCTCGGGGTGTCGGGCCCCCAGATCGTCGAGGGCTGGTACGGCCAGCCGTGGGGGAACCCCAACCGCCGCTTGCGCGAGTACGTGGCGATCATGCGCAAGGTGTTCGCCCGCGAGCCGCTGACCAACGACGGGGTCGAGTTCCCCCTGCCCTACACCGGACCCGGCGCGCTCGGGCAGGGCAAGCCGCTGCGCTCGATCCTGCACCCGGCGGGCGAGATCCCGATCTGGCTCGCGGCCGGGGGCCCGCAGAACACCGCGCTGGCGGCCGAGGTCGCCGACGGTCTGCTCCCGATGGGCTGGGGCGACGACGGCCCCGAGGTCTCCGGCCCGCACCTCGACGCCGGCTTCGCCCGCCGTGGGGGCACGCCGGCCGACTTCGAGATCTTCGGTGGCGTGTCGGTGGTGTGCACCGACGACGTGCAGGCCACGCTCGACGCCATGCGTCCGCTCACCGCGATGTACGTCGGGGGCATGGGCTCGCCCACCCACAACTACCACCGCGCCGCGATGGCCCGCCGCGGCTTCCCCGAGGCCGCCGCCCGCATCCAGGAGCTCTGGCTCGCGGGCGAGAAGGACGCCGCAGTGGCCGCGGTGCCCGACGAGTACCTCGAGCAGGGCGCGCTGATCGGTTCGCCCGACCGCATCCGGCGCGAGTGGGCGGCCCGTGAGTTCCGGGGTCTGACCGGCCTGATCGTCCGGGGCGAGGGGACCGAGGGGCTCGCGCTCCTCGCCGACCTCGCGGGCACCCGCGACGCGGTCGACACCGCGGGCACCGCCGCACCGGCACCCGCCACCGGGGAGGCCTGACGTGGCGACCGACGACTCCACGACCACGTTCGCCACGATCCGGGTGGACCGGCCCGCGCCCTTCGTGGCCCGCATCACCCTCGACCGGCCCGACAAGCGCAACGCGATCAACACGCCGATGCGGGCCGAGATCCTGCGCGTGCTCGAGGCTCACGACCACGACGACGACGTCCGGGTCACTGTCGTGCGCGGGGGTGGCGACTGCTTCTCGGCCGGCTACGACCTCGGCGGCGGCCTGATGGACGACCCGCCGTTCCATTCCGCCCCCGGCGATGGCGCGTGGACCCGTCAGGCCACCGACACCTGGTTCCGGTTCTGGGACCTGGCCAAGCCGGTGATCGCGCAGGTGCACGGGTACGCGATCGCCGGGGCTACCGAGCTGGCCCAGGCCTGCGACCTCGTGTACGTGGCCGACGACGCCCGGATCGGGTACCCGGTGGTGCGGGTGGCGTCGCCGCCCGACTGGCAGTACCACATGCCCCTGCTCGGGGTGCGCCGGGCGCTCGAGATCATGCTGACCGGCGACGACCTCACCGGGGCCGAGGCCGCGGCGATCGGGTGGGCCAACCGGGCGTTCCCCGCCGCGACGCTCGAGGCCGAGGTGCTCGACGTCGCCGAGCGGGTGGCCTCGGTGGCCTCCGATCTCGCCCAGCTGCACAAGCGGATGGTGCACCGCCAGGCCGAGGTGATGGGGGTGCGGGCCGCGATGCGGGCCGGCGCCGAGTTCCAGGCCCTGGCCGGGCACCAGGCGTCGGTCGCGGCGTTCCGGGACGATCCGTTGGGCACGATGAAGCGGCTCAACGCGGCCGACGCCGAGCGCCGGGCCCGCCGTGACGTCGACGCCGCCGGGTCGAGCGGGTCCGCCGGGTCCGCCGGGTCCGCCGGGTCGGGTCGGTCGCTCGACCCCGCCCCACCGCCCGGGTCCGCCGGGTCCGTGACACCGACCGAGTCCACCGAAGGAGCCTCGTGATGTCTGCCCGCCGCCGTGCGACCCGGGCTGGGTCGCTGCTCGCCCTGGTCGCTGCGCTCGCAGTGGGTGCGGGTGCACCGCTCGCCGCGGCCCAGACGAGCAGCCCGACCCCTGCGACCACCGCACCCGCGTCCATCGCGTCCACCGTGCCTGCGGGACCCTCGTCGGCCCGGACGACCGCCACCACGGGTGGTGCGCCCACCCCGACCACGACCGTCGCCCCGCCCCCCGGCCTGCGCGTCGCATCGTTCGGGTCCACCCTGCCCATCAACGCCCCGGGGCAGCGGCTGTCGATGGTGCGGGTGACCGCCGAGCCGGGCACGAAGGTGCCGACCCACGTGCACCCCGGCGTCGTGATGATGCGGGTGGAGGCGGGCACCGCGGTGTACACGCTCGAGCGCGGCGACATGGTCGTGATCGACCGCAAGGGCCGCAGCCGCACGGAGTCGGCGCCGACCGAGTTCACGATCCGCAAGGGCGAGACCCTGGTGGAGCTGCCGCTCACGGTGCACCGGGCCGAGAACCGCGGGAAGCGCCGGTTCGTCGGGACCCAGGCCCTCCTGACCGACGACGCGCTGGCACCGTCGTTGCCGCCCGACGGGGTGCTGGCGCCCCCGATCACCCTCACCACCGAGATCGTGTCGGTGGACAGCATCCTGAGCAACGCGCTGCCCAACCTGCGTTACGGCTGGAACCACCTCGTGGGCACGGCCACCCTCGCCGGGCAGCCGGTGCTCTGCGACATGCTCGGCAACGTCTCGTACGAGAGCGGCCGGGGTCCGTTCTTCGGGTTCGTGACGTTCAGCTGGCCCGACGGCTCGGCCATCGTGACCGAGATGTACGGCCGGGCCATCCCCCAGAGCGACGGGGGCAGCATCGTCGAGGCGCTCCTCACGATCACCGGCGGCACCGGTCGCTACGCCGCCGCGGGTGGCTACGGCACGTTCGTCGGTCGCCGCGACGCCGCTGTCGGCGCGCCGGTGCGCTCGGAGTTCACGCTGGTCCCCACACCCGGTCCCGCCTCGGGCGCGACCCCGGCCCCGACGTCGGCCTCCGCACCGGCTCCCACGCCGACCGCCGCACCGGCCCGCTGAGCCCCGCCGACCGAGGAGCCGACCCCGACCGTGCCCACCGCCCGCCTCGGCGATCTCGACGTCTACTACGAGCGGCGGGGCGAGGGCCCGCGTCTGCTCTTCTGCAACGGGAGCGGCGCGACGCTGGCGACCACCGCACTGCTGCTCGACCCGTACGTCGCGCGCTTCGACGTGCTCGCCCACGACCAGCGGGGCCTGGGCCGGACCGACGTGCCCCCGGGTCCCTACGAGATGGCCGACTACGCCGCCGACGCCGTCGCGCTGCTCGACCACGTGGGCTGGGACCGGTGCCGCGTGGTCGGGGTCAGCTTCGGCGGGATGGTGGCGCAGGAGCTCGCGGTGACGCACTCCGAGCGGGTGGAGCGCCTCGCCCTGGTGTGCACCTCGCCCGGGGGTGCGTTCGCCTCCTACCCGTTGCACACCCTCGCCGACGCGGACCCCGACGGGGCGATGGCCCTGCGCACCACCCTGCTCGACACCCGCTTCACCCCCGAGTACCTCGTCGCGCACGACGCCGACCGCATGCTCGCCGAGTTCGTGACCGGTCGCCGGGCCGAGCCGGTCCCGGAGGTCGCGCAACGCGGCATGGCGTTGCAGCTCGACGCCCGCAGTCGCCACGACGTGGTCGACCGCCTCGGCGCGATCACCTGCCCGACCTTCGTCGCCGCGGGTCGCTACGACGGCATCGCCCCACCGGCCAACAGCGAGGCCATCGCGTCCCGCGTCCGCGACGCCACCCTGCGCGTCTACGACGGTGGGCACATGTTCTTCGTGCAGGACCCCACGGCCCAACCCGAGATCCTCGACTTCCTGGCCGGCTGACCGACGCAAGGGCACCTCGGCACCCCGACGCCCCGACTCTCCGCCTCCCCCATGACGGGACTCAGGGTCCGGGTCCGGCCCGGTCGCGTTCGGCGGCGAGGGCCGCCAGGGCCGGGAGGTCGTCACGGTCGACCAGGGTGAGCCCGGCGGGGTTGTTGGGGTTGCCGAGCAGGAGCCACCGGCCCTGGGGGGCGAGCTGTGCGTGGTGGGTGCTGCAGACGGCGGCGAGGTTCCAGCGGTGGTCGGTGCCACCCCACGAGACCGGCCAGAGGTGGTGGGTCTCGAGGCCGTGGCGTCGGTCGCACCCGGGCCAGCGGCAGTGACCGTCACGCTGACGGACCACCCGCCGGGCCTTCTCGCCGAGGACCGACCGGGTGCGCCCGACCCCTTCCCGGCGGTCGGCACCGGCATCGGCACTGCGGCCGGCGTTGGCACCGGCACCGGCGTCGGTACCGGCGTCGGCGAGCACCCCGTCGGAGTCGGGCAGCACCGGCTCGACCCGGGCGTCGGCCCGGAGACGCTCGACCATCTCGGCAGGCAAGGGGATGCCGGCAAGGGTGGCGGGTCCGGTGGCGGGGACTTGCACCACGAAGTGGGCGCGGGCACCGCTGGTGGGAGCATCGGGGTCGCGCTCGGCGTAGGCGCGGCACAGCTCGAGCAGGGCGTCGGCGCCGCGGCGTTCGTGGGTCTCCCAGGCCTGGCCGCGGGCGGGCCGCATGCGCTCGACGAGGCCGCCGACGACGGTCTCGAACGTGGCGCCGTCGATGTCGGGGAGGGAGAAGCGGCCGTCGAGCATGCCGGTGTTGCGGTTCCACCACCAGCGCAGCGTGCGGGCGTCGCGCCGGGCTGCCGCCTCGGCGAGCGTGGGCCGACGGAGGGTGCGGGCGTGGTGGGCGAGGTCGTCGGGGGTCCAGGCGGGGGCCTGGCGGGCCCAGTGGTGCTCGTCGGTGGGGTCGGCGACCTTGACCAGCTCGGTGAGCTGGGCGTCGGACAGGTGGCCGGCGGCGGCCGCGGCCGCGATCGTGGGGAGGTCCTCGAGCGCGCGGGCGGTGGCGACGGTCGCGCGCGCGGCCCGGATCGAGATACCGTCGGTGGCGGCGAGGGTGTCGTCGATGGCGCCGCGCTCGTCGAGGACGCGGGTGAGGGCGAGCTCGCGGATCCGCAGGGCCCGCTGGTGGCGCACGACCCGGTCGCGTTCGGTGTGGATCCAGTCGGTGGTGTGACAGCGGAACTCGTCGACGAGCGCCGGGTAGTCGGCCGCAGCCGGGTCCGCGCCGTCGCCGGCGTGCTCGCCCGAAGGCGGGCCGGCGGGTGCACCGGGATGCTGGTCGCGGGGGTGGATACCCATGTGTGGATCGTCGCACCCGGGTGTGACGGTCATCCGGGGGCGGCCGGTCCCGGCCCGGGTGGCTGCCCGGTCGGCCCGTCTCGGCCCGGGTGGCTGCCCGGTCGGCCCGTCTCGGCCCGGGTGGCTGCCCGGTCCGCCGGTCGGCAAGGATCGGGGGGCTCGCCCCGATCGCCCGTCCCCCGCGTCCCGGTCCCCGGAGGTCCCCATGGCCACGCTCCTCGACGGCCCCGACGGTGTCCGCGCCGCGGTCGGCACGCATCTCGGCTACAGCGACTGGCTCACCATCGAGCAGGACCGCGTCGACATGTTCGCCGACGCGACGGGTGACCACCAGTGGATCCACGTCGATCCTGAGCGTGCCGCGGCCGGGCCGTTCGGCGCCCCGATCGCCCACGGCTACCTCACCATGTCGCTGTCGAACCACTTCCTGCCCCAGATCGTGGAGGTCGAGGGGTTCAGCGCCGGCATCAACTACGGCGTCGACAAGGTGCGGTTCCCCACGCCGGTGAAGGTGGGGGAGCGCATCCGGGCCGGCGCCGAGATCACCGAGGTGACCGACGTGCCCGGCGGTGTCCAGACCCGCATGGTGGTGACCATCGAGATCGACGGTGGTGCGAAGCCGGCGTGCGTGATCGAGGCGCTGTCGCGCTGGCTCGTCTGAGCTCGCTCCCCACGGCGCGAGCGGACCCACCGGCGTGGCCCATCCGGCGCAACTCGCGTTCTTCGCCGACGTGGTGGCCCGGTTCCCGGACCGGTTCGCCGGACACGTCCTCGACGTCGGGTCTCACGACGTCAACGGCGGACCGCACACGCTGATCGACCCGGCCCGGTACGTCGGGGTCGACCTCGCGCCGGGTCGCAACGTCGACGTGGTGGCCGACGGCGCGATGTTGGCGTTCCCGTCGGGGTGTGTCGACGTCGTGATGTCGAGCGAGTGCTTCGAGCACGCGCCCGCCTGGGAGACGATCGTCGCCGAGATGATCCGCACCCTCCGACCCGGTGGGCTGATCGTGTCCTCGGCGGCCGCCACCGGGCGACGCGAACACGGGACGACGCGCTCCGACGGTGGCGTGGGATCGCCGGCGACCGTGGCGCGGGGTCAGGAGTGGTACCGCAACCGCACCGGTCGCCGGGTCAGACGGGTGCTCCGACGGTGTGGCGTGCGGGTCCGGACGGTGCACGTCGATCGGCGGGTGGCGGACGTCTATGTCGTCGGGGTGCAGGCACCGACCACCCGGGCCGACCGGTCGGCGTGTCGGGCGGTGGGCCAAGCGTCGCGCCGGCGGCCCGGTCCGAACCGCTCCCCGCGACCGTGGCGCCAGCGGATCATGCTGCGGGTCGGCGGTGACGTCGGACTGGCTCGGCTCGTGACGGTGCGGGCCCGGGTGTGCCGCTGAGCGGCGGGGAGCGCCGGGGCCCCGTCAGGGCTCGACGGGGCCCGGGGTCGCCGGCCAGGTGCCGTCCCGAAGCGCCTTCGGGACACCGGTGGCGACGAGCGCCCACGCGACCAGCACCGGCTGGAAGAACAGTCGGACGAAGCGCTCGGTGTCGGTGTCGAGTCCGAAGGCGTCCACGCCTTCGCGCCACTGGGCGATGTTGCCGGGGAAGATCACGACGAAGAAGACGGCGACGACGGTGCCGACCAGCACGCGGTGGCGGGGAAGGGCGACGAGAGCCAGGCCGAGGACGATCTCGACGATGCCGGAGACGACCACGACGAGGTCCTCGCCCAACGGGAACCAGCTCGGCACCTGGGCCTGGAACTCGGTGCGCAGGGTGGTGAGGTGGCCGAGGCCGGCGCCGACGAGCGCCACTCCGAGCAGCCAGCGCAGCGGGGTTCGGTACCAGGGGCCGGGGGTCGGTGGCGTGCCGGTCACGGAATGGAGGGTAGGCGGGGGCCCCTCGGGCGCTCGGGCCCTCCGGCGCCCGGCGGGAGCAACCCGGCAGGGAGCGTTGCGCCGGCGGCTGGTAGGGTGGGGGCACGCCGCGGGGTGGAGCAGTCTGGTAGCTCGTCGGGCTCATAACCCGAAGGTCGTGGGTTCAAATCCCACCCCCGCCACCATCGCATTCCGATAATCGAGACGGAAAACCCCGGAACCCCGGGGTTTTCTCGCGTCCGGGGCCCTGGCGCGGCTCCCCCACGAGGCCTTGCCCCGCCTCATTCTCGGAAGACTTCCGATAATCACCACCAGGGCCCCATGGGCCGTGCCCGGGCCCGGCCCGGGCGGCGCCGGGCCCCCACAGCGCAGTCCCGGCGGCCGGGCCTGGCGCGTCCCGGGTGCGGGCGACGACGGCGTCGAGGCCGTACCTGCGGACCAGGAGGAAGCCGTGATCGCGACAGGCACGGTCGAAGTCGGCGCGCGCGGTGGCGCCGGGTTCCGAGACGTCGACGACCGGGACGAGCGCCACACCGCAGTCTGCCCGCCGGGGCTACGGGTAGTTGAACAGGACCTGTAGGTTGCTGGAAACGGCCACGACTGCATGCGCCATGACCAGGCGTCCTAGAACCTAAAAAAGCACCTGTAGTTTGGCGTCCTGTCCGAGTACGGTTCCGCCGTCCGTGAGGGAGACCGCCGGCTTCGACGGCTCGTAGGGCACGCCGGTGGTGTAGTCGACCCCCGTGACGGTGATGACCTTATTCTCCACGAGGTTTGCGACGTCCGGACCGCCCTGTTCGCTGGCCTCGGCCACGAGCGCCGCCTCCTCGGCGGCCGCCGCGCCCATGGTGACCACGGCCACGGCCACGACGACCGCGATCACCACGGCCAACTCCACGAATCCCACGACCTTCGGGTGATCTTCAATCCACTTGCCGACGGCCACGAGGGCCTTGTCTTCCAGCATGAACGTGCACGTCGTGGGGCCGGACCCGGGGCCGGCGAGCGCGCCAGTGAGGGTTCCGACCCACGCCCCGTTCTTGGTCGTGAGATCGACCTGGTAGTACTGGCCCGAGAAGAACTTCGGCATCGTGCTGCCGGCGCTGCACGGCGACGGCCAGTTGTTCAAGTTCGGCAAGGACCAGACGACGATGTAGTCGGTGCACGTCTCGAAGCACCTCTGCTTGTTGACCCGCATGTGGAACACCGCCACCAGTTGCGACGACTGGGCCGAGCAGATCCACCGGAACTTCGGCTGGGCGATCCGGTCCACCAGCCTGGCCGTCACCCGGATGCGGGCGGCCGGCCGGGGCGGGAGCATCATCAGCTTCACCACGATCGAGGCCCACCGGGGTGCGCCGATGTACGCCGTGTACGCCGGAGCGAAGGCGGGCCTCACCAACTTCAGCCGGTCGCTCGCGGTGGAGCTCGCCCCCGAGGGCATCCGGGTCAACACGATCGCGTCCGACACCACCCCGAGCGCCCGGCTCACCGCGCTGATCGACGACCTGGAGCGTCGCGCCCCGGGGACGATGTCGGCGGAGCTGCGGGCCCGCTCCCACGCGGTCTACGTGCCCGCGGGTGCGCCGCCGACGGTCGACGACCTCGCCGACGTCGTGCTGTTCCTCGCCTCGGACCTCTCCCGGTCGGTGACCGGCACCACGCTCCACGCCGACGGCGGCACCTGGGCCTCGTCGGGCTTCCTGCGCTGGCCGGGTGGGCACGGGTGGGCGCCGTCGCCCCCGGGGTCGCTGCTCCCCGACGCCTGACGCCCGGGCCCCGCCTCGACCGGCCCGGTGGCGGTGGTGGGGGGGCTTAGTGCCTGGGGCACCACGACGGAGTCACCCGGATCCGGCCCCCCTGCACCCCTCCAGCCTGGTCGGCGAATGTGAGGGTTGTGTGAAGGGCGGTGCCGGGCGGGGTCAGGTGAGGAGGTCGGCGGGGACGTCGCCGACCACGTGGTCGGGCAGCACGAACGCTCCGTCGGCGAGGTCGGCCCCCTGCTCGACGATCTCGGGGTACCGGATGCCCGGCAGGGCGAGGACCTCGAAGATCTCCTCGACCTGACCGCGGAACTGGGCCCAGGCGACGATCGCCCCGGTACGCACGTCGAGCACCCACACGCCGCAGTTGCGGTCGACCCCCTCCCCGGTGAGGGGGAGGTCGTCGAAGACGTGCTCGCGCACCTGCGACAGCCCGATGAACGCGTACGGCCCGACCAGGGCGAGGCCGCGGGCGAATCCGGGCACTGCGCCGACCCGGTGTCGCTCACCGGTGTCGAGGTCGACCGTCACGAGCTCACCCCGGCCCGACTCGAGCAGCCAGAGTCGACCGGCGTGCCACCGGGGAGAGTGGGGCATGCACATGCCGGCGCTCACGACCTCGCCGCTCGGCACGTGCATCAGCACCCCACCGTCGAGCTTGCGGTCGCGCCAGCCGTCCTTCTCGTCGAACATCCCGAGCATGGTGACGAAGCGGGGCTCGTCGTCGACCACGCACAGCCCGTTGAGGTGGCAGCGGTCTTCGGGGGCGAGGGCGGTGATGAACGGTGGCCGCCACCGGGGCACGAAGCTGTGCTCGCCGTCGAGGGTGGCGAGACACGAGAACCGGGTGTTCACGATCCAGGGCTCCCCGCCGGCGTAGGCGAGGTCGTGGATCCGGATGTCGCCGGTGGTGTAGGCGGTGCGGGGGATGAAGCAGGCGTCGTGGGGCCCGGGGTCGGCGAGCCGGTGCACCGACTGGGGCTGGTTGTGGAACACCACGACCTCGGCGCGGGTGCCGAGGGCGAGGTACTGCCCGTGGCGGGCCATCCCCATCGGGCTCGGGAACTGCCGGAAGTGGGTGTTGAGGACGCCGTCGGCCTCACGGAACGCGATCAGGTGGCCGGTCTGGTAGGTCGAGACCAGCAGCGAGGTCTCGAGCTCGGCGAGCAGCGCCGGGAAGCTGGTGGTGTGGGAGCTGCCGAACACCTCCTCGGGCGGGGCGTCGGGGGCGGTGGCCGTGGTGATCCGGCTGCGTCCGTCGGTCCCCCGGTCGGCCGTGGCCGAGGCCCGCACCGGCTCGGTGCGGGGTGGGGCGGCGAAGACGTCGTGGGCCCGGGCGGCCGCCTGGACGACGCGGTCCCAGACTGGCTCCATCTCGTCGGCGTTGCGCATCCACTTGTCGGGGTGGGGGGAGTCGAGCGTGGTCCGGGAGTGGGGGAGCTCCCCCTCGAGGCGGGTGTCCCAGCCGACCTTGGCGAACGCGGCCAGTCGCTCCATCTCGGAGTGAGGGTCGCCGAGGAGCTGGTCGTAGCTGATGACGCACCAGCGGTCGGGCGGGAGGTCCTCGAGGTCGTCGAGCAGCAGGTTGGTCGCGGTGGCCCACTGCGTGGTGACCACCTCGGCGAGTGGCTTCCCGATGAGGTCACGCCATCCGGGGACGAGCAGGAGCGACCACGGGAGTCCGGTCCAGCCCGGGAGGTCCGGGTAGGTGACGAACCCGCCCGAGCGCCACGCGTCGAGCATGCTGCTGACCGTCTCGCGCGGGTCGCGGTACAGGTAGATGAACTGCGCGTCGGGGAAGACCCGCAGCAGGAACGGGATCCGCAGCCCGTTCTTCGGGGTCTTCTCGAGCATCCGCACCGGTCCGAGCGCCGGGCGCCCGTTGCGGTTCCGCAACCGGGCGATGAACGCGGACCGGAGCGCCGAACCGGTCTCGGCCCGGGCGTCGGCGGCGGTAAGGCGGTTGGACTCCCAGTCGTGGTCCTCGGGCGCCAGTCCCGGGATCCCCTCGATCAGCGTGTGGCTCTCGCTCCCGATCGTGAAGAGGTCGGGGGACCGGGCCAGCGTCTCGAACAGCAGGGTGCTCCCCGAGCGCGGCGAGGCCACGATGAAGATCGGCCGCTCGATCCGGGCGCTGGTGCGCGATGCCGGGGCCGCCGTCGGCGCGGCGACGGCGGCAGCGGGTGCTGGGGGTGCCGGCGTGGGGGCGGCCGGGGCGGGCGAGGCCGGTCCGGGGGCGATCAGGGCATGGTTGTGCATCGCCTCGGCGAACGTGATGCCGTTGGGGAGCTTGACCGAGCCCCCGGTGCGGGCGATCAGACCCTGGGCCTCGCGGCGGAGCCGGGCGAACACCGGATGCCCGGCCGGGTCGTCACCGAAGCGGGCCCAGGCATTGCGCCAGGCCCGGAGGATCGGCGTGACCACCTGGAGGAGCGCCTCGGCGGCGGCGGTGTCACGCAGTGCGACCTCACCGAGCAGGGTGCGGGCGGCGACCTCGAGCTCCCACGGGGAGGCGACCACCGGCTTGTTGACCAACTCGGTCACCACCGGGGCCTCGGCCCCGCCGAGGGTGACGGTGCGGGCCTCCCGGTCGGGCTGGTCGATGAGATCCCACAGGGCCTGGCCGCCCACGGTGTCGATCACGAGGTGGGTGCGGGCGTGACTGGCGGGGTTCACCACCTTGTGCACCCGCCAGGTGTCGAAGACCCAGACCTCACCCGGGGCCATGTGCACGACCGCCCCGTCGCAGTGGAACTCCACGCTCGGATCGCTGACCACCGGGACGTGCACGCGTAGGTGATCGCGCCAGTAGTAGGCCACGTCGACGTGGGAGAACAGGTCGCCCTCCTCCCGGATGCGCATGAGCCGGGACCGGCCGATCACGCTGTCGAGCGCGCCCATGACCCGGCGGGCGTACGGGAGGGCCGCGAGGTGCGGGGTCGCCAGCATCGGGCCGTCGACCGCGTCGTCGTCGGGGTCGCCGTGCGCGGCGACGAGCGGCACGGCGGTGTTGCCCGGCGCATTCTCGGCGTGGGCCTTCCACGCCGTCGGTGCGACCGCGTCGACCTCGGCCGCGAGGGCCTCGGCGTCGATGGCGAACGGCAGCCGGATGAAGGGGTGGGGGAGTCGCATGGGTCCTCGCTGACCGGCCTCGAGGTCGGGCCCGGCCGGCGGGAACCTACCAGCGGACGCGCCGGGGCCCCCGGTTCTGGTCCCGCCGGTCGGTGCCGGGGTCGGGGGTCGGGGGCCTCGGGTGGAGGGTGGTGCAGTCCGGGTCAGC
>VGBI01000078.1 GCA_016870595.1 Actinomycetota bacterium | reverse complement strand
GCGACCAGCACCCGGTCGCGACCGGTGAGGTCGGGTCGGACCTCGGCCGTGAACCCGGCCGCACGGGCGGCGGCGAGCGCGGCGTCGCGCTGATGGGGCGCGAGCTCCACCACCAGCACACCGGTGGGCTCGAGCCACTCGGGCGCGCCGGCCACGAGGTGCTCGACGCACTCGAGCCCGGTCGGCCCGCTCACCAGCGCACTGTGGGGCTCGTGGTCGCGCACCTCGGGCGCGAGGCCCGGGAGCTCGGCGTCGGTGACGTAGGGCGGGTTGCTCACGATCAGGCGCAGCTCACCCCGCAGCGCATCGGGCAACGCTGCGAACCAGTCGCCCTCGAGCATGCGCACCCGCGTCGCGGCGCTGCCGATCGCGGCGAGGTTGGCCCGGGCCACCACCAGCGCGTCGGCACTCACGTCGGTGGCCCACACGGCCGCGTCGGGGAGCTCGGCGGCCAGGGCGAGCGCGATCGCGCCCGAGCCGGTTCCCAGATCGGCGACGGCGTACTCGGTCAGCCCGGCCGCCCACGGGTCGGTCCGCCCGACCCGCGCGCCCCGGGCGACGAGGGCGTCGATCGCGACCTGCACGACGACCTCGGTCTCGGGCCGGGGGATCAGCACCCGGGGATCGACCATGAGGTCGAGGCCCCGGAACTGCCAGCTCCCGAGCACGTACTGCAGCGGCACGCCCTCGAGGCGACGCTCGAGCATGGCGATGACCCGGTGGTGGGCCAGGGCCCCGACCGGGCCGTCGGCGTCCGTCGCGAGCTCGGCCGCGCTCGCCCCCGACGCCTCGAGCACGATCCAGCGCGCCTCGGCGGCCGCTTCGTCGCCCGCGACGTCGGCGAGGCGGGTCCGGACCTCGGCCTCGAGCGCGCGCCAGGTGGGCGCGTCGTCGTTACGGGGCGCCATCGCCCAGCTGGCGCCGGCGCTCGTCGGCCGCGAGCGCGTCGACGATCTCGTCGAGGGCCTCACCGCCCGCCAGGACCTGGTCGAGCGCCTGCACCGTCACCTTGATCCGGTGGTCGGTGACCCGGTTCTCCTTGAAGTTGTAGGTGCGGATCTTCTCGGAGCGCCCACCGCTCTTGACCTGGGAGCGCCGGGCCGACGCGAGCTCGGCCTCCTGGCGCTCACGCTCCACCTGGAGCAGACGCGAGCGCAGGATCCGCAGCGCCTTCTCCTTGTTCTGGAGCTGGCTCTTCTCGTCCTGGCAGGTGACGACGAGGCCGGTCGGGGTGTGGGTGATCCGCACGGCGGAGTCGGTGGTGTTGACCGACTGCCCACCCGGCCCGCTGGACCGGTAGACGTCGATCTCGAGGTCGTTGGGGTCGACCTCGACGTCGATCTCCTCGGCTTCGGGGAGCACCGCGACGGTGGCCGCGCTGGTGTGGATCCGGCCCTGGCTCTCGGTGACGGGCACCCGCTGCACACGGTGCACACCGGCTTCGTACTTCAGCCGGGACCAGGCGTCGTCGCCATTGACGACCACCGTAACCTCCCGGAAGCCCCCCATGTCGGACGGCTGGCTCGACATCGTCTCGACCTTCCAGCCGTGGCGCTGCGCGAAGGCGTCGTACATCCGCAGGAGGTCGCCGGCCCAGAGGTTGGCCTCGTCGCCCCCCTCCGCGCCCCGGATCTCGACGATCACGTTCTTGCCGTCGTCGGGATCGCGCGGCACGAGCAGCTCCCGCAGCTCGGCTTCGAGCGCCCCCAGGGCGGCTTCCTTCTCGGCGATCTCGCTGCGGAGGTAGTCGCGCATCTCGGGGTCGGTCTCGCCGTCGAGCATCTCGCGGGCGTCGCGCAGGTCGTCGCTCGCGGCCTCGTAGGCGACGTAGGCGTCGACGATCGGCTTGAGCTCCCGGTGGCGACGGCCCGCGTCGCGTGACGCGGCGCGGTCACCCGACGCATAGATGTCGGGCAGTCGGGCCTCGAGCTCGTCGAGCTCCAGCACCAGCTCGGCGAGGTGTTCGAACATCGCGGCCCAGGGTACCGGCGCCCCTCCCCCGCCCCTGCTGGCGGCGGGCCCGGATCGCACCCGGGTCGTGGCGTCGGGATTATCGACTCACCGACTCGATGCACCCCGGAGGTCGCTCGTGCGTGTCGCCCGCTCGCTCCTGGCCCTGGCCGCCCCGATCGGCCTGACGGTCGCGCTCGTCGGCGCGACACCCGCAGGCGCCGACGGAGCCACCCAGCAGTTCGACTCCACGGGGCACGGCGTGGCGTGGGTCGTCCCCGACGGCGTGTGCACGGTCGACGCGTTCGTCGCCGGGGCCCAGGGCGGGAGCGCCACCTCGTCTGCCGGTTCGGACCCCACCGCCCCGGGCGGGCTCGGGGGCACCGCCCGGGCGACGCTCAGCGTGACGCCGGGTGACGTCCTCACGATCGTGGTCGGTGGTCGCGGGGCCAACGGGAAGTCCAACGGGACCGGCGGCGCCGGCGGGGGCACCCAGAGCGCGGGCGGCACGGCCGGGCCCGGGAACGTGAGCTTCACGCCGGTCGACGGGAACCCGGGCACGGTGGGATCCGGCGGCGCGGGGACCGGGGGCGCCGACGCCGGGTCCGGCACCGGACCGGCCGGCACCGTCTTCGGGTCGGGCACGCAGGCGAACGACGGTGTCGTGACCATCGCCTACGACACGAGCCAGGGCTGCCACGCCCCGGCCGCGCGGGCCGAGCCCGTCGTGGCCCCGATTCGCTTCACCGGCTGACACCCGGGACTCAGGTCACGAACGGCTGCGGGGCGAAGCCCTTCCCGACGATCGCCTCCGGGTCCGCGTCGAGCCAGGCCAGTGCCGTCGCATAGAGCGTGCGGAAGTCGACCCCGAAGGGGAGGTTGCCGCGCGCGTCGAGGTTCGCGAGCGACGTGGGCGGGCCATAGCGCCCGCCGTGCACGCGGCCGCCGATGACGAAGTGGGCGGCCGCGTTGCCGTGGTCGGTGCCACTGCCGTTCTCCTGCGCCCGCCGCCCGAACTCCGACGCCGTCATCACGAGCACGCGGTCGGCGACCCCCGCGGTGTCCACGGCCGAGAGGAGCCGGTCGAGGCCGGCGTCGAGGTCGCCGAGGAGCGCGGGACGTCGCTGCGCATGGCCCTGGTGCGTGTCGTAGTCGCCCAGGTTGGTGAGGTACACGAGCCTGGGGGGACGGGCCGCCGTGACGAGCCGCGCCGCGACGGCGAACGCCTGCTCGGCGGTCCCCCCGCCGCCGTACGCCGCGGCGCCGAGCGCGGCGCCGTCGGCGGGAGCCGGACCACCGAGGGCGCGGCCGAGCTTGACCCGGGCGTCGTCGGTGAGCGCAACGGCCTGGCGCACCCGGCCGGTGAGCGCGCGCCGGTCGGCCTGGCGGTCCCCGAAGTGCGCCCACGCGTCGAGCAGGTCGTGCGAATTGCCGAGCCATGCGGGTACGCGCGGCGCGAGGCCGCCCGCGTCGCTGATACTCGTCGCGAACGAGCGCGCACCGACCAGCGCGGGAGAGGGCCGCGGCCCGACCACGACGCCCGCGAGCGGGTCCTCGTACCCCACGGTCGCGTCCAGGTAGCGGCCGAGCCAGCCGGTGGTCCCCGGAGCGCCCGGCTGAGCCGTCCACCAGTTGGCGAGCGACGCGAAGTGCGACAGGTCGTTGTCGGGATAGCCCACGCCCTCGACCACGGCCACCGTCCCGGCGCGATACCGCTCACCCAGCTTCACCAGGCTCGGGTGCAGTCCGACGGACCCGTCGAGGTCGATCGGTGCTTCCACACCCAGGGTCGGGCGCAGCCGGTGGTACGCAGGGTCGGCGTAGGGGATGACGGTGTCGAGCGTGTCGTTGCCGCCCGCGAGCTCCACGATCACCAGCGTGCGGTGCCTGGTTCCCTTCGGGGACGCCACCGGCGCAGCTGCGCCCGCGGCGAGGGGACGGCCCCACACGTCGAGCGTGTAGCCCGCGACGACCGCGCTCGCGACCGTCCCGACGCCCGCCAGGAACCGGCGGCGACTCACGTCGGGCTCGGCGAACCGGATGCCGCTCACGTGACCGCGTACTCCGGTGCGGACACGACGAGCGCGAGCCGTCGGGTGGGGTCGGGCTCCCGCTTCACCACCGCTCGGGTGCGGTCGCCGACTTCGTGCAGCGCGAAGCGGGTGAACAGCCCGTCGACCGTGGCCGGGACCGCCGGCGCGCTCGGGTACACCGCGAGCAGGTCGAACGCGTGCACGAACTGGTGGGGTCCGAGGAGCGCGGTGCCCTTGGGGAACCCGGCCACGTTCGGGGCGAAAAACGGCACGTAGTCGAGGGTGCGCAGCACGTCGCCGAGCCCGAGCCGGCCGGCGGCGGAGCCGGAGCCGGCACGCGGGCCGACCTTCCCGACCGCGACGCTTGCGGGGGGGATCGCCTGGGTCAACCCCACGAGCTTCTCGACCGGCGACCGCACCTTGGCCCCGATGGCGTCGGCAGCCAGGAACGCCGGCTCGGCGGTGATGGCGGCGACGAGCGGCATGATCTCGTACCCGCCGTCCCGGAAGCCCCTGCCGAGCCGCCGGGCGGTCTTGTCCGGCGGCGGCGTCCCCACCAGCTCGGTGTAGAGCTTCGTTGCGATGCGGATCCCGGTGGCGTCCTGGGCGAGGAGCACGTCGAGCGCGCCGTCGAGGTCGAGGTTCGCCGTCGCGCCGAGGAGCGTCTTGGGTGCTGCGTCGAAACGCGCGGGCACGAACGTCGACGTCCAGGGCGCGTTGGTCAGCCCGCGGGACGCCGGCCGCCCGGGGACGTTCACCACCCAGCCGGTGAAGGAACGTGCGGCCGCAACGACGTCCTGCTCGGTGTAGTTGCCGCGCCCCAGCGTGAACAGCTCCATC
This sequence comes from Actinomycetota bacterium, assembly GCA_016870595.1. Taxonomy (GTDB): domain Bacteria; phylum Actinomycetota; class Acidimicrobiia; order IMCC26256; family PALSA-555; genus CAIUKV01. The sequence continues at coordinate 7,561 of VGBI01000078.1, read as the reverse complement.
GCTTCACGGCCGAAGTTCTCGTTGCGTTCGCGGGCGGTGTTGGTGACCCCGTCGAGGTACACGAGCATCGCGGGGTCCCGGCTGATCGCCTTGAGCAGCGTGGCGAAGTTGCCCGTCGCGTGCTGGCGGATGAGGAGGTGCTGCTGCCACATCAGGTATGGGATCTGCACCTTCTGGAGGCCGGTCGCGAAGTGGTCGTGCCAGAACCAGATCAGACGCTCCTCGATGAGTCTGGGGCTGGTGCGCATCTGCCCGATCCACCACGCGATCGGTTCGGCGATCGCCGAGACGACCCGGGCCGAGTCGTAGTTGGGTGGAGCCGTCATCGGCGGCGGCACGGCCGCCGGCGCGCCGAGGTCGAGCGCACGAGCGATCGCGGCATGGGGGTCGGCGGTGGCGAGGACGAGATCGGGCTGGGGTCCCATCGACAGCCGACGGAACACGTGGGCCACTGCCGCCCGCTGCCTCGCCGTTGCGCTCCGGGTCATGCGCCGAGCATCCCCCTGTGGTGTGAGGGCAATGTGATCGACCTCGGAAGAATCGGCCCGAGCCGTTGCTCAGGAGCCGTCACCCCGTCGCTGAGGGCACGATTGCCGGCGCCGGGGTGCATGCCCGGAGGGGGGCTCAGCTGACGGTGATGGTCCCGTTGGGGGCCACCGTCACGTACTTGGTGATCACGGCACCCGTACCGATCTGGTAGGTGAAGCGCACCTCGTTCGTGGTGCAGAGGTTCACGTGGATCCCGTCGTCCACCGACGGGTACGCGGTGTGCGTGCATCCGCCCTCGGTGCTGCCGACGAACGGAGTCGTCCAGGTCGTCGTCGGCAGGTTGGCCGCGAAGACATGGGTGATCTCCGCCTGGATGGCGCTGGTGGACCCGGTCCAGCACCACCGGCCCTTGTCCGTGAAGTCGGGGCCGTCCGTCGTGTCCATCGGCTTCACCTTCACCGTCACTGCGTCGGTGCACGTGGCGACCGTGAAGTTGAGCTGGAGGTCGCGGTGGTAGGAGTAGCTGCCGCATCCGGGGTAGGCGACGCCGTCGACCGACCACTCGCTCGAGCCGGAGCTGAAGCTGGGCACGCACGGCGGCAGGGTGAGCGCGCCGGCAGGGCTGACCAGGCGGTCGAGGATCGCGGGCGCGGTCCACGCGCCCACACCGACGACGGCCGAACGCTGGATCAGCCGGCATCGGGTCAGCCCGCCGTCCGTGCGTTCTCCAGCGTCCAACGGCCCACTCCCACCACTGGTCGCCGCGCTCGACGACACTCGGGTCGGGTTGGCCGGTCTCACCCACTGGCTCGCCTCGCGGCTCGGGTGACCGAAACTGCTGCCCCGGGGGTCGTCGCCGCCTCCCGCACTGCCCGTCGTGCCGTCATCCAGGGAGACCACGTACAGCGACGAAGGAGCCCGTTCGCGCCACGCTCCGTGGGATCACCAATCGGGTCGACGATCACCCGAACCGGACGTTCCCGTCCCCGTGCTGCCCAGGGGACGGGCTCAGGCGGCGCCGAAGGCAGGGCGGGTGCCCGGAGCGGGGGCCGGACGGTGGGCCCGGGCCTCGACCTCGGCGAGCTGCTCGGCGGTGAGCACCGCCCGCAGCGAGGTGATCGCGATCTCCACCTGATCGAGACTCGGCTCGCGCGTGGTGAGCTTCTGCAGCAGCAGACCCGGCTTCATGAGGATCCGGACCCAGGCCCACTGCATGTGCCCGGCGGCGAAGCGGATCACCTCGTAGGCGAGCCCGGCGACGATCGGGATCAACAGGATGCGCGACGCGATGAGCCACGGCAGCGACGGCCGACCGACGAACGAGTAGACGACGATCGTCACGGCCATGACCGTGAGCAGGAAGTTGGTGCCGCAGCGCACGTGGTCGGTCGAGAACCGCTGTGCCGATTCGGGCGTGACCTCGACCCCGTTCTCGTAGGCGGCGATCGCCTTGTGCTCCGCGCCGTGGTACTGGTACACGCGCTTGATGTCGGGGATCAGCCCGATCAGCAGCAGGTAGCCGAGGAAGATCGCCACGCGGATGCCGCCCTCCACCAGGTGGAAGGCGAAGCCCTCGACCCCGAAGTACGACGAGACCCCCCGGTTCACGAAGGCCGGGATCAGGATGAAGATCGTGGTGAACAGCGCGAAGGCGACGCCCATGGTCACGCCCATGGCCTTGGAGGAGATCCGCTCCTCCTCGGGGATCTGCCGGTCGGCCGACCATGCGAGCGCCTTGAACCCGAGTTGCATTGACTCGCCGAGGCCCATGATCCCCCGCAGGATCGGGATCCTCGCCCAGCGCTCCGCCCACGTGGGCGCCTCGTGGGTGACGACCTCGATCTCACCCTCGAGGTTCCGCACCGCAGCCGCCCAGGTCCGGGGGCCGCGCATCATGACCCCCTCCATGACGGCCTGGCCGCCGAGGTAGCGGGGCGGGGTACGGCTCGGCACGGCGCTACTGCTTGGTGCCCTGCGCCTTGGCGTACCGGCGCTGGAAGCGCTCGACCCGGCCACCGGTGTCGACCAGCTTCTGCTTGCCGGTGTAGAAGGGGTGGCACTCGGAGCACAGCTCCACCCGCAGCTCCGAGACCGTGGACCGGGTCTCGAACACGTTGCCGCACGAGCAGCGGACGATGCAGGTGTCGTAGTTGGGGTGGATGTCAGCCTTCATGATCGCTCCGTCGCGTTCTGGGTCCGCTCATAGTAGGGCTCCGGGCGCCGGTGTGCCCCGGCGGGGTGGGCCCGGGCTCAGCGGCCGCCGTCGGCCGCCTTGGCCATCTCGGTCAGGAACTCCTCGTTGCTCTTGGTGGACCGGAGCTTCTCGACCAGCAGCTCGATCCCGGCCCCGACCTCGAGGGCGTCGAGCACCCGGCGCAGCTTCCAGATCTGGTTGAGCTGGCCCCGGGTGAAGAGGAGCTCCTCGTGACGGGTCCCCGACTGACGGACGTCGACGGCCGGATAGATGCGGCGCTCGGCGAGGCGGCGGTCCAGCCGCAGCTCCATGTTTCCGGTGCCCTTGAACTCCTCGAAGATCACCTCGTCCATCTTCGATCCGGTGTCGACCAGCGCGGTGGCGAGGATGGTGAGCGAGCCGCCCTCCTCCAGGTTGCGGGCCGCCCCGAAGATCCGCTTGGGCGGGTACAGCGCGCCGGCGTCGACCCCACCCGACAGGACCCGGCCGGAGGGCGGGGTCGCGAGGTTGTAGGCCCGGGCCAAGCGGGTGATGCCGTCGAGCACGACCACGACGTCGCGGCCCATCTCGACCAGGCGCTTGGCCCGCTCGATCGCGAGCTCGGCCACCTGGGCGTGCTCCTCCGACGGCCGGTCGAACGTGCTCGCGATCACCTCGCCCCGCTGCACGTGGCGGCGCATGTCGGTGACCTCCTCGGGCCGCTCGTCGACGAGCAGCACGAGCAGGTGCACGTCCGGATGGTTGCGCTCGATCGCCGCCACGATGTGCTTAAGCACCGCGGTCTTGCCAGACTTCGGCGGTGACACCACGAGCCCGCGCTGCCCCTTGCCGATCGGCGCGAGCAGGTCGATCATCCGACCGGTGATCTCCCCCGGGTTGTCGGCCTGCTCCAGCCGCAGCCGCTCGTCGGGGAACAACGGGGTGAGCGACTCGAACCGGGGGCGCTGACGGGCCTCGTCGGTGGACAGCCCGTTGACCGTGTCGACCCGCAGGAGGGCGGGGTACTTCTCGTTGCTCGCCTGGGGCCGCGACGCGCCCTCGAGCCGATCACCCTTGCGCAGCGAGAACCGGCGCACCTGCGACGCCGACACGTACACGTCGGTCGCGCCGGCGAGGAAGCCGGTCGTGCGCAGGAAGCCGTAGCCCTCGTCGCGCAGCTCGAGCAGTCCGGCCACCTCGACCGGCTCCCCCGAGCCGTCGACCCCGGGCCGGACCTCACCCTCGCCGAACTGGCGGTTGCGACCGCGGCTGCGGCGTCGGCGCCGCGCACCCCCGTCGGCCCCACCCATGTCGTCGTCGTGCTCGAACGCCACGACCTCGCGGTCGTGGTCGTCGCGCACCACCGGTGGCGGCGGGGCGGCCGGGCCCGGGTCGTCGGCCGGTTCCGGGTCGGGGGCGGGCCCCGCCGGGGCCTCCGTGTCCTGCGCGGCCGCGCGCGCCGACGCCGGGCTCCGCCGGGGCCGGGGGGCGATCTCGGGCTCGGCGGCGTCGGCGGCGAGCGCGTTCTCCTCGGCGGCGATCGCCTCGACCGAGGCGGCCGCGACGGCCGAGGCCCGGGCCGACCGGACGGTGCGGGGCTTCGCCGCGGAGGTGGCCGGGGTGGCGGCGCCCGCGGCGTCGAGGATCGCGGTGATCAGGTCGGCCTTGCGCATGCGGGTCGGGGCCTTGACCCCGACCGCGCCGGCGATTGCGTGCAGCTCGTCGCGGTCCTTGCGCTCGAGCAGGGAACGGTCGAGCTCGGGGGTGCTCATGGCAGTGGTGCTCCCGGTCGGGGCCCGGCACGGCACGTGCTCGGGCGGGTCGGGCGGGACCCGGGGTTCGGGCCACTCTGGGTCTGCGGGGGACCACCCGCCCGGCGAGGGAGTCGTCGGGCGATGGGCGGCCGGTCCCGGCGGGTTCCCGGCGTCGCAGGGGCGACGGCGAGGAGACTACCGGATCAGACGACGAGCCGGGCCATCAGGTCGTGGGCGACGACCGCCGGACGACCGGCCACGCCCGACTCGGTGTACGCGCCGCCCGGGCCCGGCCGGGTGGAGTCGAACAGGAGGTAGGGCACCGGATCCGAGGTGTGGGTCATCCGCGCGCACGGCGTGGCGTGGTCGGGCAGCAGCAGCACGCGGTAGGGCTCCCCGTCGAGGGCCGCGACCAGCGGTCCGATGATCTCGGCGTCCCAGCGCTCGAGCTCGGTCACCTTCTGGGCCACCGCGTTCTGGTGGCTGGCCTCGTCGGTCGCCTCGACGTGCAGCAGGAAGAAGTCGCGATCGGCGAGCGAGTCGAGGCAGGCCCCGAGCTGACCGGCGTAGTCGTTATCGAACCCGGCGGTCGCGCCGGGCACGTCGACGACGTCGAGGCCGGTGAGCACGCCGAGGCCGCGCACGAGGTCGACCGCGGAGCTGAGTCGGCCCTCGACCCCGAACCGGTCGGCGAAGCGCGGCATCACGGGGGCCATCCCCTGTCCCCACAGCCAGATCTGGGTCGCCACCGAACCGACCTCGGCGGCCGCAGCGGCCACGACCGGTCGCGAGGCGTCCATCAGCGCGCGCAGCTTCGGTGCCGCTGCGCCCTCGGGCCACACGGCGGGCTGCCCGGTCAGATCGTGGGGCGGGACGCAGTCCGCGTCGGCCCAGTCGGCCGGGGCAACGCACAGGTGGCGGTACTCCACCCCGGGGTGGAAGCGCACGCCATCACGACCGGCGCCGAGCGTGCGGTCGAGCGCGGCCACGATCGGGTGGCTCTGGGCGCTCGAGATGTGGCCGGCCGCGAAGTCGACCATCGTGCCCGCGGCGTCGACGGTGACGAGGTTGCAGCGGAACGCGACCTCGTCGGGTCCGAGCGCCACCCCCATCGCCGCGGCCTCGATCGGGGCGCGGCCGGTGTGGTAGCGGGCGGGGTCGTACCCCAGGATCGCCATGTTGCCGACGTCGCTGCCCGGCGGGAGCCCCGGCGGGATGACCGCAGCCCGACCGACCTCGCCCCGCGCCGCGAGCGCGGCCAGATGGGGCATCGTCGCGACCTCGAGCGGGGTGCGTCCGCCGAGCTCGGCGTTGGGCTCGTCGGCGCAGCCGTCGGGCACCAGGACCACGTACTTCACGCCCCCAGCGTACGCGCCGCCACCGGGACACCCGCCGCTGGGGCCCCTCGTGCGGCGTCCAGCGCGTCCCGGGGTGCTACGGGGCCCCGTACCCTCGGACCGTGACGCTCGTCCCCGGCTCCTCCCGGGTCGTCGCCCGGCGCCGCACCCGGCGCCGCGCGGCCCTGGCGTGCGGCCTCGCCGTGGTCCTCGCCGCGGTCCTCGTCGTGGTCCTCGTCGGATCGGCGACCGCGGTCGGCGGCGCATCGGCGGGCGACCGACGCGCCGTCCGGGTCGTCCGGATCGCCGACGTGCCCGGCGGCACCGCGCTCGCGTCGCGCCCCGGTGATCCCGCGCTCTACCTCGCGCAGCAGTCGGGCCGGGTGCTGGCGCTGCGCCCGGGTCGCGCCCCGGTGGAGGTGCTCGACCTCACCGACCGCACCCGGGCCCGGGGCGAGCAGGGCCTGCTCGGTCTCGCGTTCGCACCCGACGGCGGCCGTCTCTACGTGCACTACTCGGACATCGACTCGGGCGACACCGTGGTGGAGGAGTTCACCGTCGACGGCGGGCGCCCCGAGCCCGGGTCCCGGCGGACCGTCCTCACCGTGCCCCAGCCCCAGAGCAACCACAACGGCGGCCAGCTCGCCTTCGGGCCCGACGGCCACCTCTACCTCGGGCTCGGGGACGGGGGCGGGCAGGACGACACCGGGCCCGGCCACGCGCCGGGCGGGAACGCCCAGAGCCTCCGCTCGCTCCTCGGCAAGGTCCTGCGCATCGACCCCGACCCGGCGGCAGGCGCGCCCTACTCGGTGCCCGCCGACAATCCCTTCGTCGCCGGGGGCGGACGCGCCGAGGTGTACGTGCTCGGCCTGCGCAACCCGTGGCGCTTCTCGTTCGACGACGCCACCGGCGACCTCTGGATCGCCGACGTGGGCGGCAGCCGGTTCGAGGAGGTGACCCGCCTCGCCCCGGAGGTCGCCGGCGGGGCGAACCTGGGTTGGAACCGGTTCGAGGGCCCCGAGCGCTTCCGGGACGACGAGGTGGCCGGCACCGTGCGACCCCAGCTCGCGCTCTCCCACGACGACGGGTACTGCTCGGTCGTCGGCGGCCACGTCGTCCGGACCCCGTCACTGCCCGCGCTGCGCGGGTGGTACGTGTTCTCCGACTACTGCGAGGGCCGGATCCGGGCCGCCCGCATCGGCGACGACGGCCGCACCCGGGTCCGCGACCTCGGCGTCACGGTGCCGTCGGCGACGTCGTTCGGCACGACCGGCGACGGCACGCTCCACGTGGTGTCGCAGACCCGGGGCGTGTTCCGGCTCCAACCCCGCTGACGCGCGCCGTCCGGCGGACCGCACCCTCAGTCGGACCACGCCGCCCGCTCGGCACCCGCCGGGTCGTCGACGACCTGCGTCGTCGCGTCGAAGCAGGCCGTCGGGCGGGTGCGGGGGTCGTGCACGGGCCACACGGGGAGATCGGGATGACCCGGCGTCCCGGTGGCGGCAAACCCGCACCACGCGCTGCGCAGGACCCGTCCGAGGTGCTCGGCCTCGTCCGGGCGCCGGTCGGCCCCGACGGCGGCGCCCCAGCCGTCGCGCCCGAAGGCGCCGAAGGTGAAGGGCAGGTCGACGGCGTGTGCGGCGCCGATGTCGGGTGCCTCCCAGTCGAACCGGTACACGAAGGCCCGGTCGCCGGCGGCGGCGTGGGCGTCGGCCACCCGCAGCGCCGGCACCCGCAGCACCGCGTCGGTGCGCGCCGCCGACCACACGTCGGCCGCCGGTCGGTCGGGACGCCCGGTCCGGTAGGCG
>VGBI01000077.1 GCA_016870595.1 Actinomycetota bacterium | reverse complement strand
CCTTGACGTTGCGCTTGAGCAGGACCCCGAGGGGCCCGTAGTCCCAGGTCGACCGGAAGCCGCCGTAGATCTCGCTCGACGGGAAGACCAGCCCCCGGCGCTTGGCGAGGTTGACGACGCGGTCCATGCGGTCCGGGGCAGCCATTCGAGGCGCATCCTACCGCCGGGTCGCCGGAGGACCCGGTCCGGGTCAGCGCAGCGACGCGCTCTTCAAGCGGCGCTCCGAGTGGAACTCGAGCGACGCCACGGCCAGGCGCTCCACCTCGGCGAGGACCCGGTCGTCGGGGGGCTCAGCGAGCACGCCCGCGAGGCCGCCACCGACGATCCGGGCGATCGTCTCGGCCGTGCCGGGCACGATCGGGCGCCCGCCGAGGACGCAGGCTCCGCAGCAGACGCCGCCAGCCCGGAGGTCCCAGGCCAGGAAGGGCGCCGGGCCGCCGCAGCGGGTGCACTGGTCGACGACGGGGTGGAAGCCCTCGAGCGAGAGCAGCTTCCAGAAGAAGGCGGTGCTCACCGCCGGCGAGGGCTGCTCGGCCAGGGTCCGCAGAGCCCGCTCGAGCATGCGGTAGAGCTCCGGGTCGGGCTCCCGCTCCAGCGCGACCTGGTCGACCGCCTCCAGCATCGACACGGCGTGGGTGAGGCATCCGTAGTGCTCCCGCAGCGCCCGGTGCGCGTCGATGGTCTCGACCTGGGTGACCACGTCGAGCTCCCGGCCGCGGTGGCACTGGAAGGCCACGTGGGTCGCCGGCTCGAGTCGGCCCCCGAACTTCGACCCGGTCTTGCGGATCCCCTTGGCCACGGCGCGGACCTTGCCGTGCCCCTCGCTCATCAGCGTGACGATCCGGTCGGCCTCGCCGAGCTTGATCGAACGCAGCACCACACCCTGGTCGCGGTAGAGACGCTGGCCCCGGGCGGATCCCGGCGCGGCGGTGGGCACGCCCGGAGTCTAAATCACAGGCGTGTGATCCGGATCCCCGGATCAGGCGCCGGGCTCGTCCACGGCACCGAACCGGCGGCGACGCCCCTGGAACTCCCGGATCGCGGCGAAGAGGTCGGCGCGCCGGAAATCGGGCCACAGCACGTCGGTGAACACCAGCTCGGAGTAGGCGACCTCCCAGAGGAGGTAGTTCGAGATGCGGTACTCCCCCGACGTGCGCACCACGAGATCGGGTTCGGGCATGTCGGGCGCGTAGAGGTGCCGGGCGATCGTGCGTTCGTCGATGCGGGCCGGGTCGAGCCGCCCGGCCTGCACCTGGGTGGCCACGGCCCGGACCGCGTCGACGATCTCGGCCCGGCCGCCGTAGTTGAAGGCGAAGGTCAGGGTCATCCGCCGGTTCCGGGCCGTCAAGGCCTCGGTGTCGGCGATGTGGCGGGCGACCCGGTTGGGGACACGACCACCCCGCCGCCCGATGAAGCGGACCCGGACGCCGCGCGCGTCGAGGTCGTCGCGCCGGCGCAGGAGGAGGCTCTCGTTGAACCGCATCAGGAAGCGCACCTCGTCGAGGGGCCGCCGCCAGTTCTCGGTGGAGAAGGCGTAGACGGTCAGCCAGGGCAGGCCGATCTCGAGGGCACCTTCCACCGTGTCGAACAGCGCCTCCTCCCCCGCCGCGTGGCCGTCGGTCCGCTTCAGGCCGCGCCGCTGCGCCCACCGGCCGTTGCCGTCCATCACGACAGCCACGTGTGCAGGGATCCGGGCAGGATCGAGGTCGCCGACCACGGGCGGGACGCTAGCCCGGGGCACCTGCGGACACGGACTCCGTCGGGCGACGGTGGTGGCTACGCTCCCGCCCCGTGTCCTGGACCGCCGTGGTGAACCCCAGCGCCGGCCGTCGGCGTGGCGCCGAGGAGATCGCCCGGGTCGGCGATGCGCTGCGGGCCCGGGGCATCCCCGTGCACGTCACCGCGGACGCCGCCGAAGGGGCCGACGTCGCCGCCGACGCGTTCGCGCGCGGCGACCGCGTGCTCGCGTGCGGTGGCGACGGCACCGTGCTGGGCCTCGCCGAGTGCGCGGCCACCCACGACGGACTGCTCGGCGTGGTGCCGGTCGGGTCCGGCAACGACTTCGCCCGCGGCCTCGGACTCGACCCCGAGGACCCCCTGGCTGCGCTCCGGGTGGTCGACACGGGCCGGGAGACCCGGGTCGACCTGGGCCGGATCCGCACCGCCGACGGTGGCACCCGCCGGTTCACCACCGTGGCCCACAGCGGACTCGACGGCGAGGTCAACCGCCGGGCCAACTCGGTCACCCGGTTGTCGGGGACCGCGCTCTACGCCGTGGCCGCCGTCCGCGCGATCGCCACGTACCGACCCACCGAGATGCGCGTGCGCGTGGACGACACCGAGTGGTCCGGGCGCCCGTGGCTCGTCGCCGTCGCCAACACGCCCGTCTACGGGGGCGGCATGGCCATCGCCCCGCCGGCCCGGATCGACGACGGCCGCCTCGACGTGATCCTCGTCCACGGGGTGTCACGGGCCCGAGTGCTCACCTGCTTCCCCCGCATGATCCGGGGCACGCACCTGGGCATCGACGGGGTCGAGCACCTCCGGGGCACGACGGTGACGATCGAGGGACCGCCCGGCCAGGAGATCTACGCCTGCGGCGAGCAGATCGGCCCGCTCCCGGCCACGGTCGACGTGGTGCCCCGGGCCTTGCGGGTCGTGGTGCCCACCGCCGCCGACGTCAGGGACTGACGGCGTTCCCGACCACGAGCTTGGCCTCCATGCCAGCGGCCCGGTGCCCGGGGATGTTGCAGTACATCACGAAGGTGCCGGGCTGGAGCTCGATCTTCTTCTGGTCGGTCTGCTGGCCATTGACCTCGAGCTTGAAGCCGCGGTACTCGGCGTCCTCGAACACCAGGGTGTGGAGCCCGCCCTTGCCGACGTAGACGATCTCGTTCACGCCGGCAACGGTGGCGAACTCGGTGGCCTGGAACTTCAGGCTCGCGAGCGCATCGACCTCGAACGTGGCCACCGGGTCCCCGGCCGGCTCGACGAAGCCCGAGCCACCCTTCTCGTCGCCCCCGTGCTCGGCCGAGGGCCCGAGGGTGGTGAGGCCGATGGCTCCGACGAACCCGAGCAGCACCACGAGGATCACCGAGAGGGCGCCCGTGCTCAGCTGGGGCTGCGACGACACCCAGGCCGCGCCGCCCAGGAGCGACAGGGTGAAGATCGAGGCCAGGATCAACGCCCCGGTCGGCCCACCGGCGAGGAGGGCGCGCGACAGGTTGATGGCGAAGAACGCGATGGCCACGGCCGAGACGATGGGCAGGAGGAGGGGCAGCAGCAGACGGGACCGCAGGGCCTCGCCCCGGGGGTCGGCGTCGGGCTCGAGCAGCGCCGGGCGGGAGTGCAGCAGGGCGGCGGCACCGGCCGGGACGAGGTCGCCGCCGTCTTCCGCCGGGACGAGATCGGTCCCGGGCCCCTCGCCGGTCGGCTCGATGTCGGTCGTGGTCATCGGTCCCTCACATTACGCGTCGCGGACGGCTGCGGTGGACCCCGGGCCCGCCGCGATCTGCTCGAGCTCCCGCTCCAGCGCCCGCCGGACCTGGGGCCGCTGACGGCGCTCCTCGTCGGCGGCCCAGCGGAAGAAGATCGTGGCGATCAGGGCCCAGGTGAACATCCCGGCGCCGATCTTCATGATCAGGCCGGCGATCTGCATGTCCTCGAGGGTGCTCAGGCCCCAGAGGTTGGTCAGGCCCACGTAGTGCTTGTAGAGCGGGGCGTCGCCCATCGTCATGAACGACGCCGGCACCGTGGGGATGATCGACTGCAGGAACAGGTACACCATGCGCATGAGCCAGCTCAGCCGAGGGATCTCGGGGAGCGGGCTGAGCACCGGCATCCACACCACGAACGCGGTGAGGAAGAGGGCGGCGTGGACGCCGAAGTGGAGCAGGCCGTTCTCGGCGCTCGCGTTCACGAGGGCCGGGATGTGGGTCAGCGCCAGCATGACGTTGAACACGATCACCGCCGGCAGGAACCGCGAGCAGGCCCGTACCACGGCGAACCGACGGCTCCCCGGCGCGAGGACCCACCGGGCCAGCCAGGCCGGGGTGCCGAGCAGGAACAGCGGGACCACCAGCAGCGTGATCATCAGGTGCTGGACCATGTGCACGCTGTACATGGAGCCTTCGGCGACGTCGTGGACGGGCCAGTCCGACGAGAGCCAGAGCGCGACGCAGCCGAGCGACCAGGCGACGACCTGGGCCCGGGTGACGACCGGTGTCCCCGGGGTCACGACCCGGCGACCGACCCGCTCGACCGCCATCCAGTACCCGACCGCGAAGACCACGACGAGCAGCCAGACGTCAGGGTGCGGCGTCCACGCCGTGACCGAAGCGGGGCCGGGCACGGTTCGGTCCCCCTAGAACGCGTGGAGGGTGGTCAGAGCGACGGTGTAGAGCACCATCGCCGCCACGGCGCCGAGCACGAAGAACCGCACGAAGATGGGCTGGTCGGTCTTGAGGTGCATGTAGTACGCCGCCACGATGACGAACTTGAGCACGGCCCAGAAGATCAGGAGGGCGACGATCGCCCAGTTCCCGATGCTCCCCTCGAGGTACGACGTGGCGACCTCGAGGGCGGTGATGACCACCAGGATCAGGAAGATCATCACGTACTTGAACGGCGTCGGGTGCGAGTCGAGCTCGCCCGGCAGCAGCTCGGGGGCGGGCGCGAGCGCGCCGCCCAGCTCGGCGTGGGCGACCGCCGAGAGCTCCGCCTCCAGCTCCTTGACCTTTTGCTCACTCACGCGCGTTGCTCCTTCGCCGACGGCCGGTTCAGGTGCCCGGCTGGGGCATCAGGTAGATGACCGTGAAGATGACGATCCAGACGACGTCGACGAAGTGCCAGTACAGACCGGCGATCTCCACCGACTCCGCCTTCTCGGGCCCGAGCCGACCCTGCGTCGACATGCCCCACAGCGACAGCAGCCAGAGGATCCCCATGCACACGTGGGCACCATGGAAGCCGGTGAGGACGAAGAAGCTCGAGCCGAACAGGTTGGTGTCGAGCGAGAGGCCCTTGCGGGAGAACTCGGTGAACTCGAAGATCTGGCCGGCCACGAAGGTGGCGCCGAAGAGCGCGGTGGCCATGATCCAGAGGCGGAAGCGGCGGTGGTCACCCCGCTGGATCGCGGCGAGCGCGAGCACCATGCCGAGCGAGCTCATGAGCAGGATGAACGACGTCGCCGATGTGAACGGGATGTCGAACAGCTCACGCGGCGTCGGGCCGTCCTGCTCACGCCCCCGGTAGAGCAGGTAGGCGGAGATGAAGGCCCCGAAGAACAGGCAGTCGGAGGCCAGGAACAGCCACATCGCCAGCTTCGGGTTGGTGAGCGCGGCCGACGGGCCGGGGCCGCCGTGCCCGCCGTGGTCGTGGCCCGGCTCCGGGGGCGAGGGCGGGGCCGGGGTGAGGTCGGTCTGCTCGATGATCGCCACGCGTCAGTCCCCGCTCAGTCGGCCGGCTCGATGGCCCAGGCGTAGATGCCGTACAGCAGCACCACGGCGCCGAGCAGCGCGATCCACACGTTCTGGAACACCGCGGCGTACCCGAGGATCGGAAGACCCAGTGCGGTCACCAGCGGGAAGTACGACGGCGACGGGAGGTGGATGCCGTGCCCGTCGTGGCCGGCGGCGGCGTGGGCCTCCGCGCCCCCGCTCGGGAGCGGGACCAGGCGACCCTCGTCGTCCTCGGTGTACTTGCGGTGCCAGAAGTCGTCCCGGGAGTGGACCTCGGGGACCTCGGCGAAGTTGTACTCGGGCGGCGGCGAGGAGATCGACCACTCGAGGGTCCGACCGTCCCACGGGTCGTCGCCCGCCACCTGGCCCCGAGACTTGCTCACGACTGCGTTCACGATGAACACCAGCACCGAGAAGGCGATGATGAACGACCCGACGGTGACGAGCTGGTTCAGCGTCTCCCAGCCCAGGCCCTCGTCGTAGCGGTAGGTGCGCCGGGGCTGACCCCAGAGGCCGAGGAAGTGCATCGGGGCGAAGGTCAGGTTGAACCCGATGAACATCGTCCAGAAGTTCAGCTTGCCCATCCGCTCGTCGAGCATGCGCCCGAACACCTTCGGGTACCAGTAGTAGAAGCCGGCGAACAGGGCCAGGATCAGACCACCGAACAGCACGTAGTGGAAGTGCGCCACCACGAAGTACGTGTCGGTCTGCTGGGTGTCGGCGGGCACCACCGAGTGCATGACCCCGGAGAGACCGCCGATGGTGAACATGGCGATGAACCCGAGCGAGAACAGCATCGAGGTCGTGAGGCGGACCGATCCACCCCACACCGTTCCGAGCCAGTTGAAGATCTTCACCCCGGTCGGGATCGCGATGAGCATCGTCGCGAGCCCGAAGGCGGAGATGGCCACCGGGCCGAGACCGGTGACGAACATGTGGTGGGCCCACACCCCCCAGCCGAGGAAGCCGATCGCGATCCCGGAGAAGACGACGATCGCGTAGCCGAACAACGGCTTGCGGGAGAACACCGGCAACGTCTCCGAGACGATGCCCATCCCCGGCAGGATCAGGATGTACACCTCGGGGTGACCGAAGATCCAGAACAGGTGCTGGTACAGCAGCGGATCACCGCCGGCCGCCGGGTCGAAGAACAGCGTCCCGAAGTTGCGGTCGAAGAACACCATGGTGAGCGCAACGGTGACCGGCGGGATCGCGAACAGCGTGAGGAACGCGATCACCAGCATCATCCAGGTGAAGACCGGCATGCGCAGCAGCGACATGCCCGGACAGCGCATGTTGATGCAGGTCACGATGAAGTTGATGGCCGAGGTGGTGGATCCGACCCCGAGCAGGATCAGCCCCATCGTCCAGAAGTCGGGGCCCCGGCCGGGCAGGAACCCGGAGTCGAGCGGGGCGCTGGTGAGGGGCGTGTAGCCGAACCAGCCGCCGTCGGGGGCGCCCCCGAGGAAGAAGCTCGAGTACATGAAGATGCCCCCGAGGAGCACCACCCAGTACCCGAACATGTTGATGCGGGGGAAGGCGACGTCGCGGGCGCCGATCTGGAGCGGCACGAAGTAGTTCCCGAGCCCGATCGCGATGGGCATGCCGACCAGGAACACCATCGTGGTGCCGTGCATGGTGAACATCTGGTTGTACTGCCCGGCGGTCAGCACCGTGCCGTTCGGACCGAAGAGCTGCAAGCGGATGAGGAGGGCCTCGACGCCCCCGAGCACGAAGAACACGAGCGCGGTGCAGACGTAGAGGATGCCGATCTTCTTGTGGTCGACCGTGGTGAGCCAGCTCGCGAACCCGGTGGTCGCCCGGGGGCGCCGCAGCAGGCCGACCTCGCGCTGGGAGACGGGCGGCGCCTTCTCGACCGTGGTCATCGGATCACTCCCGTGCTGGTCACGCGGTCACCTCGGGTCACTTGAGCGAGAGCAGGTAGTCGGCGATGTCGACCGCCTCGGACCGGGTCATGGTCGGCTGGCCCGGCGGCGTGTCGTTCACGTACGAGGGCATGCCCACGCAGGTGACCCCGGGCACCCCGAGGCCGAGCCGGCACTCCTTCGACTCCATCGGGATCATCGAGGGGGCGTTGAGGATCCAGTCGACCAGGTTGGCCTTGGTCAGCTTGTAGTAGCCGCTGGCGAACACGGAACGGCTGGCCAGATGGGTGAGGTTGGGCCCATAGACCGAGAGGCTGGAGTCCTCGGTGGTGTGGCAGTTGGTGCAGGCGTACTTGGCCGCGAACAGGTTCCCCGCCTCGCCCGCCTCGGCCAGGGTCACGGCGGGGCCCTCGCGCTGGGAGGCGAGCCAGTCGGCGTACTCGTCCTCGCTCTGGACGATCACGCGGAAGCGCATGTTGGCGTGGGACAGACCGCAGTACTCGGCGCACTGGCCGAAGTAGACCCCCTCCTTCTCGGCGGTGAACGAGAGGGTGTTCTGACGCCCGGGCATGACGTCGCGCTTGCCGTTGAGCTCGGGGACCCAGAAGCTGTGGATGACGTTGCACTCACCGGGAAGCGACGGGTCGCAGGCCCGGAGCTTCATGAAGACCTCGCGGCCGACGGGAACGTGCAGCTCGTTGGCGGTGATGACCCGGGGCTCGCCGTCCTGGGCGGGGTACTCGAACTGCCACCACCACTGCTTGCCCACGGCGATGATCTCGACCGCATCGGGCTTCTTGGGCTCGTTGAGGTCGAAGATGAGCGAGATCGTCGGGACCGCCACCACGGCGAGGATCACCGCCGGCAGGAGGGTCCACCCCACCTCGAGCACGGTGTTGCCGTGGGTCTGCTTCGGGCGGTCGTCGCGGCCCGGTCGGGCCCGGAAGCGGATGGCCGCGTAGACGGTTCCGGCCACCACGAACACGCCGATGAAGGCCGCGATCACGACGACGAACATGAAGAGGTCGTCGATCTTTCGGGCCTCCTCGCCGGCGGGCTGCAAGGAGTTCTGGCTGTTGTCGGGGCCACATCCGGCCACGAGCACCGCCAGGGAGAGGATCCCCACGACGGGGAGCAGCACCCTGCGACGCCAACTGCGCTTCGTCATGTCCTCGGTTCCCCGGTCCGGACCACGCCCGCTGTGTCCGGCCTCGATCTGTGCTCGGTTGGATGGGCTCCGACCGGCCCGCAGTGGCGCTGCCGGACCGGTCCTCGGCACTCTAACCGTCGGTCTCGCCGGAACCGCAACTATGTGGCGACGGCCACTGAGGTGCCGTCAGCGGTCGAACCCGAGCCGGTCGAGGGCTGCGGGCCGGCGCTGCCAGTCGGGGTCGACGCGGACCCGGCTGCGGAGGTGGACCCGGGTGCCCAGGAGCGCCTCGAGCTCGAGCCGGGCCGCGGTCCCCGCCGCCTTGAGCACGGATCCCTTCGCCCCGATCACGATCCCCTTCTGGGAGTCCCGCTCCACGCGGATCGTCACGAGGAGGCGGAGCACGTCGGCGGCCCCCGGCCCGACCGGATCGTCGTCGACCTCCACGGTCACGGCGATGGAGTGGGGCAGCTCGTCGCGGGCCACGGTGAGCAGCTGCTCGCGCATCAGCTCGGCGGCGAGGAACGTCTCGGGCTGGTCGGTCACCACCCCGTCGGGGAAGTACTGCGGCCCCGGGGGGAGCCGGGACTCGATCTCGGCCACCAGGGCGTCGAGCCCGGCGCCGGTCCGGGCCGAGCACGGCACGTAGGCCGCGAACTCCCCCAGCTCGGCCTGGGCCGTGGCCAGGTGGGCCACGAGCTCGTCGTCGGTCGCGACGTCGACCTTGTTGACCACGAGCACCGACGGGGTGGCGGTCTCGTGGGCGAGGCCGGCGACCATCCGGTCGCCGGGGCCGTAGCGCGCGTTGGCCTCGACCACGACGCAGATGACGTCGACCTCGTCGAGGGCGTCGCGGGCCCGCCGGTTCGTGCGCTCCCCGAGCAGCGTCCGGGGCCGGTGCAGGCCCGGGGTGTCGATGAACACCGTCTGGGTGGTGGAGGTGGTGCGGACCCCGCGGACGACCGACCGGGTGGTCTGGGGCCGGTCGGAGACGATCGAGACCTTCTGGCCCACGAGGTGGTTCACGAGGGTGGACTTGCCCACGTTGGGGCGGCCCACCACGGTGACGAAGCCGGACCGGAACACGGGGTCGGGCACGGAGCCGGTCATGCGGCCGTTCATGAGGGGATCACGCGCCGGGCGTCGCGTCGGCGGCGCCCGCGGGCGCCACGGGCTCGCCCTCGGGAGCCGGACGGACCAGCACCGACATGATGCGCTGGCCCTCCATCCGCTCGACGGTGAAGCGGAAGCCCTCGCTCGTCACGGCGTCGCCGGGCTCGGGCACCCGGCCGAGGAAGGTGAAGACGAGGCCTCCCACGGTCTCCCAGTCGTCGTCGGGGAAGCGCACCCCGGCGGCCTCGCTCAGGTCGTCGATCGGGGTCTTGCCCGGGACCCGCAGGCCACCGTCGGACAGTCGCTCGACCGTGCGGGTCTCGACGTCGTACTCGTCGGTGATCTCCCCGACGATCTCCTCGAGGACGTCCTCCATCGTGACCAGGCCGGCGGTGTCGCCGTGCTCGTCGACCACGATCGCCAGGTGGAACTTGCGGGTCTGCATCTCACGGAGCAGCTCGGCGACCCGCTTGCCCTCGGGGATGAACACCGGCGGCCGCAGCACGCTGCGGACGGGCTCACCCGCGCCCCCCTGGCTCTCCCGGAGCACGAGGTCCTTGAGGTTGACGACCCCCACGATGTCGTCGGTGCTCTCCGCGTAGGCCGGGATCCGTGAGTAGCCGGCCCCGATCGCCGTGCGGATCGCCTCGGCGACGGTGGCGTCGGCCGCGATCATCACCATGTCGGGACGCGGGAGCATGACCTCGCGCACGACGGTGTCGCCGAACTCGAAGATGGAGTGGATCAGCTCCCGCTCCTCGAGCTCGATCGACTCCTCCTCGGCGGCGACGTCGGCCATCACCCGCAGGTCGCCCTCGGTGACGAAGGGGCCCTCCTTGAGGCCCTTGCCCGGCATCACGACGTTGGCCAGGGTGATGAGACCACCGGCGAGCACGCGCAGCGGCCAGAAGTTCGTGACGGCGTGGAGCACCCCGGCGGTCGAGAGCGCGGCCCGGTCGGTGTGGAGGATGGCGTAGGTCTTGGGCACCACCTCGCCGACCACGAAGAACAGGACCAGCTGCACGACGAGACCGATGACCACCCCGACCGTCCCGAGCTGCCCGTCGAGCAGGATGCCGAGCAGGTAGGCGCTCGAGAGCTGGCTGACCAGGACCAGCAGGAGGATGACATTGACCGTCGCCTCGGGCCGGCTCAGCATCTTCGCCAGCTTCGCCGCCCCCCGGCGCCCCTCGTCGGCGAGGGCCATGGCCCGGACCCGGTTCATCCGGATGAAGGCGGTCTCGGCGACCGACAGCCACACCGAGGCCAGGAACAGCACCACGACCACGGCGAGCTGCAGCCATTCGGCGGTCGTCACGGGCGTCTCCCCCGTCGGGCCGGCTCCGGGGTGGTGCCGGCGGCGAAGCTGGTGAGGAGGGTGCGTTCCCGGGCCTGCATGTGGGCCGCCTCCTCGGGCTCGGCGTGGTCGTAGCCGAACAGGTGCAGGGTCCCGTGCACCACGAGCAGGGCCAGCTCGTCGTCGACGGGGATCCCCCGGGACCCGGCCTGCTCGCGGGCCACCTCGGGGCACACGACCACGTCGCCGATCACCATCGGGGGCTCCTCCGGTGCGCCCGGCGCCCCGGGGCCCCGCCCGCCCTGGTCGGGGGCCCGGCCCACCGGGACCTCCTCCTCGAGGGGGAAGGCGAGCACGTCGGTGGGCCCGGAGCCGCCGAGGTACTGCTCGTTGAGGTCGGCGATCGTCGCCGGATCCACGAACACGAGCGCCATCTCGGCGTCGTCGGGCGCCCGCTCGCCGACGAGCACGTGCTCGGCCAGGCGGACGAAGCGCATCATGTCGACGGGCACGACGGTCTGCTCGTCGGCCCCGTGCACCCGCGGCGGGGTTCGTGGGATCACGCGCCGGCCCGTTCGTAGGCGTCGACGATGTCCTGCACGATCCGGTGGCGCACGACGTCGGCGGAGCCCAGGTCGACGAACGCGACCCCGGGGATCCCCTCGAGCACGGCGCGCACGCCGAGCAGCCCCGACCGGCTGCGCCCCTCGGCGAGGTCGATCTGCGTGGCGTCGCCGGTGATCACCATGCGCGACCCGAAGCCGAGCCGGGTGAGGAACATCTTCATCTGCTCGGCCGTGGTGTTCTGGGCCTCGTCGAGGATGATGAACGAGTCGTTGAGGGTGCGGCCGCGCATGAACGCGAGGGGCGCGACCTCGATGGTGCCCCGCTCCATGAGGCGCCCGACCGCCTCGGCGTCGAGCATGTCGTGGAGCGCGTCGTAGAGCGGCCGGAGGTAGGGGTCGACCTTGGCCAGGATGTCCCCGGGGAGGAACCCGAGGCGCTCCCCCGCCTCCACCGCGGGCCGGGTGAGGATGATCCGGTTCACGCGCTTGGCCTGCAGGGCCTGCACGGCGGCGGCCACTGCGAGGTAGCTCTTGCCGGTCCCCGCGGGCCCGATGGCGAAGGTCACGGTGTGCTCGGCGATCGCGTCGACGTAGCGCTTCTGTCCCCCGGTCTTCGGGCGGATCGACTTGCGGCCCCGCAGGACCTCGGTGGCGAGCACGTCGCTCGGACGCTGATCGCCCTTGGTCATGTCGATGGTGCGGCGGACCCCGTCGAGGTCGAGGGCATGCCCCCGCTCGAGCAGGACCACGAGCTCCTCGAACAGCGTGCTCACCCGCCCGGCGTCGGCCTCGGTGCCGGTGACCGTGATCTCGTTGCCCCGGACGTGGATCGACACGGGAAAGGCGGACTCCACGAGGCGCAACAGCTCGTCGCGCTGCCCGAGCAGCTCGACCATGTGATGGTTGCCCGGAACGAGCACCTTGACCTGGGTGGGCGACGGTGGGGTCACGTCGCGCAGAGCGTAGCGCCGGGTGCCCCCGGTCCGGGGCGATCGACGGTCACGACGCGCCCGAGGGTCGGCGGCGACCGGCGAGGGCGGCGGCGACCGCGAGCGCCGCAGTCTCGGTCCGCAGCACGTGCGGACCGACCGCGAGCGCGACCGCGTCGGGCCGGGCGAGGAGCACGGCCCGCTCGTCGGCGTCCCATCCACCCTCGGCGCCGACCACCGCGAGCCAACCGGCGTCGCCCGGTTCGGGGAGGGCGTCGACGGCGACGCCGTCGGGGTCGCCGAGCACCACCGTGCCCGCGGGCGCGAGGT
>VGBI01000076.1 GCA_016870595.1 Actinomycetota bacterium | reverse complement strand
TGCGACCGAAGACCGGCAGCACCCGCTCCACGCTCACGCCCGGGGTGTCGAACGGGACGAGGATCATCGTGTGGCGCCGGTGCGGATCGGCGTCGGGGTCGCTGACGCCCATCAGGATCGCGAACCGGCAGCGCGACGACGCCGCGCCGGTCGTCCACCACTTGTGCGCGTTGATCACGTAGTGGTCGCCGTCGCGCACGATGCGGCTCGAGATGTTGGTCGCGTCCGACGACGCCACCCACGGCTCGGTCATCGCGAAGCACGACCGGATCTCGCCGTCGAGCAGCGGGCGCAGGAACTGCTCCTGCTGCAACGGGGTGCCGAACCGGTGGAGGATCTCCATGTTCCCGGTGTCGGGGGCGGAGCAGTTGGTCGCCTCGGCGGTGAGCGGGTGGCGGCCCATGATCTCGCAGAGCGGCGCGTACTCGAGGTTGGTGAGCCCGGCGCCGTCGTGCCCGTGATGGGCGTTGTCGCCGCCAGCGGACTCGGCCGAGCGGGGGAGGAACAGGTTCCAGAGGCCCCGGGACCGGGCCTCGGCCTTCATCTGCTCCATCACCGGAGGGTGGAAGTGGGGATCGCCCGACTCATGCACCTGGCGGACGTACTCGGGGGTGCCGGGCTCGACCACCCCGGCGACGAAGGCGAGGAGTCGGTCGTGGAACTCGGTGGCCCGGGCCGTGGGGGCGAAGTCCATGGCCCGACGTTACGCGACCCCGGCGCTCGCGGCTCCCGGGTCGGGCAGGTGCAGCGCGACCGGGGGTGGGGGGCCGAGGGGCGGCGCCGGGTCGGCGAGGTGCGCCATGGCGTCGGGGTCGGCGACCGGGCCGGTGGTGTAGCAGAACTCGACCGTGATGCCGTTGGGGTCGTCGACGTAGATCGACCGGCACCAGCCGTGGTCCACCTCGACCACCGCCAGGCCGTGGGTCAGCCAGCGGTCCCGGTGCTCGGCCAGGGCCACCTCGGTCGGGGCGGCGAACGCGAGGTGGTTGGTCCACGACGGCAGGCCGAGGCCTCGGCTGATCGACGGGTCGAACTCGTCGGGGAGGTGTGCGGGGTCGTGGAGCTCCCACACCGCGAGGCACTCGCCCCCGCCGCAGTCGTAGAAGACGTGCCGGGCCCAGCCGCGGGGCGCGGCGTCCGTAGCCGACCCGCCCGGGTCGAGGACCGACTCGGGGGTCTCGCCCACCTCGACCCGGAGGAGCGTGAAGCCCATCGCCCCGGTGTAGAAGGCGTGGGTCGCCGCGAGGTCCCGGGTCGTGATGGCGACGTGGTGGAACGGCATGGGCACCCGTCCTCGTCGGTTCGGGGCCGGCGGGCGGGACGCCGCACCGGTGCAGCGACCGTAGCCCGGTCGGCGGGCCCGCTGCCCCGGACCGGGACGAACCTGGTCCGGCACGACCGATCCGGCACGACCGATCCGGCACGAACGATCCGGCACGAACGATGTGGCAATACTGAACGGATGCCCGAGCTCTCCGAGCACTCCGTCGCCCCCGATCCGTTCACCCAGTTCGCCGCCTGGTTCGCCGAGGCCCGGGTCGCGCACGGTGACGACGCCGACGCCGTGGTCGTCGCCACCGCCGACGCCGCGGGGGCGCCGTCGGCCCGGGTCGTGCTGCTGCGGGGCCACGACGAACGGGGCTTCTGCTTCTTCACCAACTACGAGAGCCGCAAGGGCCGCGAGCTCGCCGCCAACCCCCGGGCGGCCATGGTCTGGCACTGGCCCGCGCTGGGACGCCAGGTCCGGGCCACCGGTGCGGTCGAGCGGGTGACCGACGTCGAGTCCGACGCGTACTGGGGCCGGCGCCCGGTCGGGAGCCGCCACAGCGCGTGGGCGTCGCGCCAGAGCCGGCCGGTGGCGAGCCGGTCCGACCTCGAGCGGGCGGCGGCTGCGGCGGCGGCCGAGCACCCCGGTCCCGACGTGGCCCGGCCCGACTTCTGGGGTGGCTTCCGGTTGGTGCCCGACACCGTGGAGTTCTGGTGCCACCGGGACGACCGACTCCACGACCGGGTCCAGTACGACCGGACCGGTCCCGGCGCCCCCTGGACGGTGACCCGCCTCCAGCCCTGAGCCGGGTCGACTGGCCTCGGGCGTGACGCTGGTCACGCGGGCGGGTCCCCGGGAACCACGGCGGCCCCGGTCGAGTTGATGCGGGTAACCGGTTCCCCCGCCGGTTCCCGCATCGAGGCGCCCTCCCCCCAGGGCGCCTCGATCGCGTCTGGGGTCGGAATCGGGGGGGGCGACTCCGTGCGACTCAGTGCGTGGAGCGGTCGTCCTTGGCGACGCCGGCCCGCCCGACCATCGAGTCGACGAGGTCGTAGGCCGACAGGGGGCCGTCGTAGGCGCCCCACCGCGGCGGGTTGCCCTCGGGGACGTCGCCGATGATCGTGACCCGCTCGATCCGGCGGGGGTCGGCGTAGTCGTTGATCGCGTAGTGCTGGGTCACCCGGTTGTCCCAGATGCCGATCGTGCCTTCGCTCCAGCGGTACCGGCAGGTGAACTGCGGCTGCTCGGAGAACGTCCAGAGGTACTCGAGCAGCGCCCGGCTCTCGCCCGGGCTCAGCTCGACGAAGTGCGACGTGAACGTGCGGTTCACGTACAGCGAGCGCCGCCCGGTCCCGGGGTGCACGCGCACGGCCGGGTGGGTGGCCCGGATCTCGGGGTGGCCGAACGCCTTGGCCCAGTGCACGGCGGTGAGCCCGTCGAGCAGGTCGCGCATCGGCGTGGACAGCGCGTCGTACACGCCGTACTGGTTGGTCCACATCGTGTCGCCACCCCGTGTCGGCATCGTCACGGCCTTGAGGACCGAGCAGATCGGCGGGTGCTGGGCGAAGGTGACATCGGTGTGCCACACGTCGGCCCGGGCGGTGCCCTCGAGCACCACGATCTCGGGGTGGTCGTCGTCGAGCTTCGGGATGAACGGGTGGATCTCGGGCTCCCCGAACCGCACGGCGAAGGACCGGTGCTCGTCGGGGGTGAGATGCTGGTCGGGGAAGAACAGCACGAGGTGCTCGAGCAGCGCGGTGTGCACGGCGGCGAACTCGGCGTCGGTCAACGACCCGAGGTGCACGCCTCGGATCTCGGCGCCGAGCGCCCCGGCGACGGGGTCGACGGTGAGCGTTCCGGTCTGCGGCGGACGGGCGGTGGTGGTCATTCGGTCCTCCCCGATCGGCGCGCGCGACCCTAGTTCGGGGGCCCGGTCCCCGCCCCGAGGCCCCGGCGCTCGGCCTCCAGGATCTCGACCACGGTCACGTACACGACCACCCGACCGAAGAACAGGATCGAGGCGATGAGGGCGAACACTGCGCCGACCGCGCCCCAGAGCTCAGAGGCGTTCGACACGAGGTGCGGCACCCAGATCCCGCCGACGACCTTGAGCACCTCGAGCATGACCGCGCCGGTGATCGCCGCGGGCAACATCGCCGCGAACGCCACGCGTCGGTTGGGGAGCCACCACGACGTGAACAGCCACAGCGCCGTGTTGGCGGTGAGCGTCAGCACGATCACCAGCACCGTGGTGACGACGCTCGCCCGGGACCACAGCGTGGTCGCGTAGATGCCGACGGCGCTCAGGACGCCGGCCCCGACGAGCCAGACCAGGCCCCGCAGGCGATCGACCAATCCCCGGCCGCGGACCCCCCAGGCGATGTCGTACGCCGCCGCGATCGCGTTGGCGAAGCTCGTGCCGATGGTGACCACACCGACGAAGCCGATGACGGTCGCGAAGCGCGCGCTGCGTCGGGCCGTGTCGACCGCCCGGGTCACCACATCGGCCGCGTCCCCCCTGAGCCCGAGCCAACGGGCGATCCCGTCGGCGACGTCGAGGTTGGCCCGGTCGAGGTAGCCGACCACCGCCACCGCCAGCAGCGTCAGCGCGAAGAGGGCGAGGAAGCCCATGAGGGTGATCGAGTTCGCAGCCACGTTGCCGTGGAGGTCGCCGTAGCGGTCCAGCACCGCAAGCAGATAGCGCAGGGGCGGTACCCGCGCTGCGAGTCGGTCGATGCGCCCTCGGAGGTCGAGCCCCACGGCGGGCACGCTACCGAGATGGTCGCGCCCCGGCCCCGGCCGCCTCCCGGCGCCGGTGAGGATCCGGATCAGGACACGTCGGTGCGGGGCCCGGCCAGCATGCCCCCGTCGGCCACGAACTCGGCGCCGGTGGAGTAGCTCGCCTCGTCGGAGGCCAGGAACAGCGCGAGCCGGGCGATCTCGATCGGCTGGCCGACGCGGCGCAGGGGCAGGTGCGCGAAGCGCTCGTCGAGCACCGACCGGTCGGGGATGCCGCCGCCGCTGCCGCTCGGGCGCAGCATGTCGGTGTCGACGCCCCCGGGATGGATCGAGTTGACCCGGATGCCGAGCGGCCCGAGCTCCATCGCCGCGGTGCGGGTCATGCCCCGCACCGCCCACTTGGTCGCGGTGTACGAGATGGTCGCCGGGTACCCGGCCAGCCCGTTGGTCGACGAGATGTTGACGATCGAGCCGCCACCGGCGCCCGTCATCGAGAGGACCACGGCCTGCATCCCCAGCAGCGGTCCGAGCTGGTTGACCTCGAACACCTCCCGGAACTGCTCGGCCGGGGTCTCCATGATCGGGGAGAAGCGCAGGATCCCGGCGTTGTTCACCAGCACGGTGACCGGACCGAACTCCTGCTCGGCGGTGGCCACTGTCGCGGCCCAGTGTGCGGGGTCGCGCACGTCGAGGTGCACGTACCGCGCGCCCGTCCCGATCTCGGACGCGACCTGCGTGCCCTGGTCGTCGAGCACGTCGCCGATCACGACGCGTGCACCCTCCTCGGCGA
Source organism: Actinomycetota bacterium (assembly GCA_016870595.1). Taxonomy (GTDB): domain Bacteria; phylum Actinomycetota; class Acidimicrobiia; order IMCC26256; family PALSA-555; genus CAIUKV01. Next base: position 7,984 of record VGBI01000076.1, on the reverse strand, counting down.
AGAGCCGGGCCTCGACCTCGCCCATGCCCCGGGCCGCCCCGGAGATGATCGCCACCTTGCCGTCGAGCCGTCCCATGTGCGCGCCTCCTCGGTGCCGCCAGCCGGGCCGGTGATCGTATCGCCGTGACCTGCGAGACTGTCGGGGTGACGGTCACCGCCCAGGTTCTCCTCGGCGTCACTGCGGTTGCGGCGATCGTCGACTGGCTCGCGGTCGGGACCCGGAACCGACGGCTCGAGTACGTGGCCAAGCCCCTGACGCTCGCCGGGCTCGTCGCGGTCGCGTGCACGCTCGATCCCTCCGCCGGCGACGTGCGCGCGGCGTTCGTGGTCGCACTCGTGCTGTCGCTGATCGGCGACGTCTTCCTCATGCTTCCCGGGGACCGGTGGTTCGTCCCCGGCCTCGCCGCGTTCCTCGGTGCGCACGTCGCGTACGTGGTCGGCTTCTCCCTCGATCCCGGGTCGGGCGCCGCGTTGCTCGTGGGGGCCCTGATCGTGCTCGCGGTGATGGTCCCGACCGGGGTGCGGCTGGTGCGCGCCGTGCGCCGGACCGCGGCGCCGCTCGTCGGGCCCGTCTCCGCCTACGTCGTGGTGATCGCCGCGATGGTCGCGTGCGCCACCGCCTGGGGCAACGGCTGGGCGATCGCCGGCGCCTGGCTGTTCGCCGCGTCGGACACCGGCATCGGCGAGAGCCGCTTCGTGCGCCCGCAGTGGTCCGACGCCCGGGGGGCCCGGCTCGCGATCATCGTCCTCTACCACCTCGGGCAGGCCGGCCTCGTCCTGTCGCTCGTGCGCTGACCCCGGCCGACCGGCCGACCGACGACGGGAGCACACCGTGCGCCGATCCATCCTCGACGCCACCGACGACCACCCGGTCGACGACGACGAGCGGCCGCCGGCGTCGTGGGCGGTGGCCGTCATCGACGACTGCGACGGCTGCGGCATGGGTGAGCCGCGCGTCGCGCTCACGCTCGAGGAGCTGGGCCGGGCCGGGACCGGCGTGGTGGCCCACCTCGCCCCCGACACCGCCCGCCGCCTGCGCGAGGCGCTCGCGCTCGCGCTCCGCGAGGTCGGGGAGGATCCGGGTCGCTGAACCGGGCCCGGCGAGCCGGATCGGGGGACGAGCGATCCGGCTCAGAGGACGAGCGAGCCAGGTCAGAGGACGAGCGAGCCAGGTCAGAGGACGAGCGAGCCCGCCGGGTCGTCGGATCCCGCGGCCGCAAGGAGGTCGGCGACCTGGGCGACCGAGACCATGGCGATGCGGTGCTCGGCGGCGAAGAGCTCGAGGTAGGGGATCCGGGCGGGCGAGCCGTCGTCGTGGAGCACCTCGCAGATCACCGCCACCGGCGGGAGTCCGGCGAGGCGGGCGAGATCGACCGCGGTCTCGGTGTGGCCACGGCGCTCGAGCACCCCGCCCGCACGCGCCCGGAGCGGGAACACGTGCCCGGGCCGGTTGAACTCACCCGGTGCGGCGTCGGGTGCGACCGCGCGTCGGATCGTGTGGGCCCGGTCACCGGCGCCGATGCCGGACCCGGCGTCGACGTGGTCGATCGACACCGTGAACGCGGTGTCGCAGCCCTCCTCACCCGGCGGCACCATCGGGCCGAGCTTGAGGGCGTCGAGCACCTCGGGCGCGGCCGGCATGCACACGAGGCCCCGGGCCCAGCGCAGCATGAAGTTGATCGCCTCGGGCGTGACCCAGCTGGCCGCCATGGTGAGGTCGCCCTCGTTCTCGCGGTCCTCGTCGTCGACGACGAGGACCATCTCGCCGCGGCGGATCCGCCGGACGACGTCTTCGATCGGGGCCAGGCTCATCGGTGCTCCTGCAGCTCGGGGGTGCGTTCGGTGGTGGGTGCGGGTGACTCGGACTGGGGTGACTCGGACGGTCGTGACTCGGACCGGGGTGACTCGGGCGGTGCGGGTGACTCGGATCGGCGCCCGGTGGGACCGGGCAGGGTGACCACCATGCGGCAGCCGGTGGGCTCCCGGTTCTCGGGGTGGATCTCCCCGCCGTGAAGGTCGACGATCCAGCGGGCGATCGCCAGCCCGAGGCCGGAGCCACCGTCGTGGGCGGCCCGGGAGGCGTCGGCCCGGAAGAACCGCTCGAACACCCGCTGGCGTTCCCATTCGGGGATCCCGGGCCCCTCGTCGAGGACCTCGATTATGACGCCCGTCTCACTCGGGCGGGCCCGGACCTCGACCCGGGCCCCGCTCGGGGAGTGGCGCACCGCGTTCTCGAGCAGGTTGGCGACCACCTGGTGGACCCGCTCGGGGTCGCCGTCGGCGGTGAGGTCGGCGGGCTCGACGTCGACGGCCACCGTGACCGCGGCACCCTGGAGCTGGTGCTCCCGGACCGCGAGGGTGAGGAGGGGCTCGACCCGGAACTCGGCCCGGTCGAGCGGGACGGCCCCCGACTCGAGCCGGGAGAGGTCGAGCAGCTGCTTGACCAGCCGACCGAGTCGCTCGGTCTGGGCGAGCATGACCCGGAACGTCGCCGGGTCGGGCTGGGCGACGCCGTCGACGAGGTTCTCGAGCTGGGCCTGCAGGGCGGCGATCGGGGTGCGCAGCTCGTGCGACACGTTGGCGACGAGGGCCTTGCGCTGCCGGTCGGTCTCGGCCAGCTCGGCGGCCATCGCGTTGAAGGCGCGGGCCAGGGCCCCGACCTCGTCGCGTGAGGTGTCGGTGACGCGCTGCGAGTAGTCGCCCCGGGCCATCGCGTCCGCAGCCGTGGCCATCTCGCGCAGCGGTGAGGTCATGCCCCGGGAGAGGAACCACACCAGGGCCATGGCGACCAGCGCGGCCAGTACGCCCGCGACCGACGGCCACACGCCGAGGCGGATGCCGACCCAGAACACGAACACGGTCGCGCCCACGGCCGCGGTGATCACGAGGGCGAGCTTGAGCTTGATCGACGGCAACGGGCTGAGGGGCCGGTGCAGGTCGAGGTCGCGCACGTGCACGTCGCCGACGTGGAGGTCGCCGATCTGGGCCCGCATGTCGCGTCCGGTGAGGCGCCGCCACGGGTTCACGCTGCGCTCCCGGTGGCGGCCACCGTCACGCCGAGGCCGTAGCCCACACCGTGGACGGTGCGCACGGCGTCGGGACCGAGCTTCGCTCGCAGGGCCCGGACGTGGGAGTCCACCGTGCGGGCCCCGGATCCGTCGCGGTAGCCCCAGACGTCGGTGAGCAGCTGGGCCCGGGTGAACACCTGCCCGGGCCGGCGGACGAGGAAGACGAGGAGGTCGAACTCGGTCGGGGTCAGGTGCACGGTGACCCCGGCCCGCTCGACCGTGCGGGCCCCGGGCTCGATCCGCAGGTCGGCGACGGTCAGGGTCGTCGGCGCGGCCGTGGCCGTCGGCCCCGCGGCCGACCGGTCGGCCCGGCGCAGCAGCGCCCGGATCCGGGCCACGAGCTCGCGGCCGCTGAACGGCTTGGTCAGGTAGTCGTCGGCACCCGCCGCAAGACCGGTGACGAGGTCGTCCTCGGTGTCGCGTGCGGTGAGCACGAGCACGGGCACGGGGTGGTCGCGCTGGATGCGCCGGCAGACCTCGAGCCCGTCGAGGCCGGGGAGCATGAGGTCGAGCACCACCAGGTCGGGGTGCAGGCGGTCGTGGGCCTCGACCCCGGACTCGCCGTCGGTCGCGACCTCCACCGCGAAGCCCTCGCGGCGCAGGCGGGCGGCGACCGCCTGGGCGATCGTCTGCTCGTCCTCGATGACGAGCACGGTGGGCGGGGCGAACACGGGTGACACCGGACTCCATGCTAGGGAACCCCCGGGGGGGAGTCTCCTCGGAGGTGTGGAGATTCGGTGCAGGCCCGGTGCGGCTCGGGGTCAGGTGAGGGCCACGGCGGCGCCCGGCACCAGGGTGAGGGTCCCCGGGGTGCCCGGTGTCGGGGCTGCGGGGGACCCGGCGTCCCGCACGGCGACGTCGAGGGTCTCGCCGGCCGCGGTGGCGACCCGGAGCCGGAAGTGGTCCCGGCGGAAGGTGCGGTCGGCCACCGTGACCGCCACGGTGTCGGGACCGGCCGGGCCCGGAGCGGCGCTCCAGACCAGGCCGTCGGGCCGGACCGCGACCCGGGTCCCGAACGCCGTGGTGACGTTGTACCCGAGGAACCGGGCCACGAAGGCCGACGCGGGGCGCGACCAGACCGTGCTCGCGTCGTCGTCCTGCTCGACCCGCCCGGCGTGCAGGACCACGACGCGATCGGCCAGCGCGAACGCCTCCTCGTGGTCGTGCGTCACGAGCAGCACGGCCCGCTCGCGCCGGGCGAACAGGGCGCGCAGCTCGTCGACGAGGTGCTCGCGCAGCGCGCGGTCGAGCGCACCGAGCGGCTCGTCGAGCATGAGCAGGCGGGGTTCGGGGGCGAGGGCCCGGGCCAGGGCGACGCGCTGCTGCTCGCCTCCGGAGAGCTCGCGCACCGATCGGGCCCCGAACCCGGCGAGGCCCACTGCGGCGAGGCCGGCCTCGGTCCGGGCCCGGACCTCGGCGGAGGGGAGCCCCTGCACGCGTAGACCGAAGGCCACGTTGCCGGCGACGTCGCGGTGGGGGAACAGCGCGTGGTCCTGGAACATCAGGCCGAACCGGCGGAGGTGGGGCGGGACGCGGCGGAGGTCCTCGCCCGCCCAGGTGACCGTGCCCGCCGTCGGGGGCTCGAGCCCGGCCACCGCCCGCAGCAGCGTGCTCTTGCCGCTACCGCTCGGGCCGAGCACGGCCACGACCTCGCCCGGCCCGACCCGCAGGTCGATCCCGGCGAGCGCGACCGCGCCGCCGTAGCGCACCTCCAGGTCCCGCACCTCGAGCCCGGTCGCCGCCCCCGTCGCGGCGGCCATCAGAAGTCCCCGAACCTTCCGACCCGGGCGCGGTCGCCCACGACCACGGCGACGACGACGAGCACCATGAGGATCCCGCTCGCCGCCATCGCCGCGTGGAACGCGGCCTCGCCGGGCTGGCCGAGCAGGCGGGCGATCACGACGGGGAGGGTCGGGGCGTCGGGGCGCGCCACGAACGTCGTGGCCCCGAACTCCCCGAGTGAGATCGCGACCGCGAACGCCCCGGCCGCGAACAGGGCCCGGGCCGCGATGGGCAGGTCGATGCGCCGGCGGACGGCGCCCGGGGACGCCCCGAGCATCGCGGCGGCCTCGCGGAGGCGGGGGTCGATCGAGCGGAGCACCGGCCCGACCAGCAGCACCACGAACGGCAGCGCGACCAGGGCCTGGGCGAGTGGGACCAGGGCGGCCGAGCCCCGCAGGTCGAGCGGACCCTCGTCGAGCGCGATGAGGAACCCGAAGCCGAGGGTCACCGCCGACACCCCGAGCGGCACGGCCAGGACGCCGTCGAGCCAGCGCGAGCGCGACCGGGCGCCCGCCCAGGCCGCGAGGCCACCGACGACGACCGCGATCGTCGCGGCGGCGAGTGCGTACCGGACCGAGGTCCCGACCGCCTCGAGCGGCGGCACGAAAAGGGTGCTGCCCCGGCGCAGGTCACCCAGGGCCCGGTACGCGTCGAGGCCGAACCCCGACGGCGGGGTGAGCGAACGCACCACGAGCACCGCCATCGGCACGAGCAGCAGTGCCGTCATCACGAGCAGGTTGGCGGTGAGCAGCACCCACGCACCCGGGGTGCGGGGTGCGTGCTCGATCTCACGGGCGGCCCGGAGCCGGGCGGGCGTCGCGGCCCGGCGTTCGCTGCGCCCGACCAGCCACAGGAGCGCGAGCACGGCGGCGAGCTGCACGACCGACAACGCGGCGGCGAGGGGCAGGTCGAGGAAGCGGGTGGTCTGGCGGTGGATCTCGGTCTCGAGCGTCGTGCGGGTCGGGCCGCCGAGGAACAGGACCACCCCGAACGAGGTGAAGCAGAACAGGAAGGTGATGGTCGCCGCGGCGACCACCGCGGGCCGCAGCGCCGGTGCGGTCACCTCACGCGCCACCCGCCACCGGCTCGCGCCGAGCATGCGCGCGGCCTCGGCCTCGTGCGGGTCGAGGTTGCGCCACCGGGTCCCGACCACCCGGACGACGACGGCGTAGTTGAAGAAGACGTGGGCCAGCAGGATCGCCCCCAGCGAGCGGGAGACGCCGAGGGCGAGGAACGCGTTGGCGACCAGCACCGTCGGCAGCACGAACGGCACGGTGACGAGCGCGCGCACGAGCGAGCGGCCGGGGAAGCGCAGACGGGCCAGCACGTACGCGCCGGGGAGCGCGAGCACGAGCGTGCAGAGCGTCGAGAGAGCCGCCTGCCACACGGTGAACCACACCACGCCCCGGAGCGCCGGGTCGGTGAACACCCGGCGGAGCGGTTCGGGGTCGAGCGTCCCCTCGGGGGCGAGGCCGCGGCCGACGATCGCGGCCACGGGATACCCGAAGAGCACCGCGACGAACACCACCGGGACCGCAGCGGCGAGCACGGTGCCGAGGCGCGCCCGCACGGTCGGGGTCATCGACGGCGGTCCCGGCGTGACGGAGCCGCGCTCACCGCAGCACGGTGCCGGTCCAGGCCCGGATCCAGGCGTCGCGCCGGGCGCCGATCCGGGCCGGGGTCATGGTGTAGGGGTCGTCGGCGGTGTCGGCGTTGGCGGTGAAGACCGCCGGGAGCGCGGTGTCGGCCACCGCCGGGTACACGAACATCTGCAGCGGCAGGTCGGCCTGGACCGCGGGCGAGAGCAGGAAGTCGACCAGGCGCCGGGCCTCGGCGCGGTGCTTCGTGCCGGCGAGGATCCCGGCGAACTCGACCTGGCGGAAGCACGACCCGGTCATGGTGCCGATCGGCGACCGGGTGATCGGCGGGTCGGCGTACACCACGGCCGCGGCCGGGCTCGTCGCGTACGACACCACGAGCGGCTTGTCGCCGCCGGCGCCGCCCCCGCTGAACTCGTCGTAGTAGGCCTGCTCCCAGCCGTCGACGACGGTGACGCCGTTGGCCCGCAGGCGCTTCCAGTAGCCCTGCCACCCGCCGGGACCGAACTCGGCCACGGTCGCGAGCAGGAACGCGAGGCCTGGTGACGAGGTCGAAGGGTCCTGGACCACGAGCAGGTCGCGGTAGCGGCGCTCGGTGAGGTCCTCGAGCGTCTCCGGGACCGGGATGCGCCGCTCGGCGAACCACGCCTTGTCGTAGTTGATGCAGACGTCGCCGTAGTCGATCGGCGTGACGCGGTGCTTCGGGTCGAGCCGCAGCGCCTCGGGGACGCCGTCGACGGCGGGGGAGCGGTAGCGCTCGAACACGTTCGCGTCGAGCGCGCGGGTCAGGAACGCGTTGTCGACCCCGAACAGGACGTCGCCCACCGGGTTGCCCCGGGTGAGGACGGCCTGGTTCACGATCTGACCCGCGTCGCCGAGGGGGAGCACCTGCACCTCGATGCCGGTCCGCTCGGTGAAGCGGTCGATCACCGACTCGGAGAGCGCGAACGAGTCGTGGGTCACGAGAGTGACCCGGCGCTCGGCCGCACCGGCGGGGACGCCGCCGAGCGTGGCGACGAGCGTGGCGCAGAGCGTGGTGACGAGCGTGGTGACGGGCACGCGGACGAACGCAGCGCGGGAGCGGGGACGACGCATGGTCAGGCCTCCGGGGTCGGGGTCGTCGACAGGGTCGGGGTCGTCGACAGGGTCGGGCGCTCGGGGTCACCGAGGGCGTGGGGCTGCACGACGAGCAGCACCCCGTCGGCGAGGACGACGCGGGCGTGGGTCCCGGTCAGCTCGTTGGAGAGGCCCCGGGTCGATCCGGGGATCAGGTCCTCGTCGTGCAGCGCGAAGCGCAGGCCGTCGGTGCGCACCCCCCGGGCCGGACCGCCGACGGCGAGGAGCGAGCAGAGCGATCCCGGTGCGCCGGTCAGCGCGGTGGCGGCGCGCACCACGGTGCAGCGGGCGGTGCCGACGTAGGCGTCGAGGTCGAGGGCGGCGAACTCGGCGCTCGCGAGCACCAGTGCGTTGGCGAGCAGGTGGTCGTGACGTCCGCCGCCCCCACCGACGACGGTCACCCGCCGCGCGCCGCGGTCC
>VGBI01000075.1 GCA_016870595.1 Actinomycetota bacterium | reverse complement strand
CGGACTGGCCCGGACCCGCGATCGGTTGGACCAGGAGGCGGCGCTCCGAGCCCGGCCTCGTCGCTGACCGGTCGACGGCCGGAAGCGGTCAGTCGGTCGGTGGTGCCGGACGTCCGGCCAGCCAGGCCCGGGCCGCGGCGAGCTGGGGGCCGAAGGGCTCGGGGCCGGCTCCTCCTGGGGTCCGGCGCCGGACCACGGCCTGACCGGGCTCGAGCACGCCGAGGGCGTCGGGGCCCAGGTGCGGATCGGTCATGACCAGCTCGGCCAGAGGCACCGCCCGATCCAGTGACTGGCGGACGAGGGAGCCCACGATCGCGTGGGCCTCCCGGAACGGCGTCCCCCGTGCGACCAGCCACTCGGCGAGGTCGGTGGCCGACGACGCCGGGGCGTCGGCAGCGGCGCGCATCACGTCGACGCGGAACTCCGCCGTCGCCATCATGCCCGTGACCGCCCGCAGCGCGAGCCGCGTGGTGTCGAGCGTGTCGAACAGCGGCTCCTTGTCCTCCTGGAGGTCGCGGTTGTAGGCCAGGGGCAGGCCCTTGAGCATCGCGAGGAGCCCGGTGAGGTTCCCGATGACGCGCCCGGTCTTGCCCCGGGCCAGCTCGGCGATGTCGGGGTTCTTCTTCTGGGGCAGCATGGAGGAGCCGGTGGCGTACTCGTCGGCGAGGCGGAGGAAGCCGAACTCCTCGCTCGTCCAGAGCACGACCTCCTCGCCCAGCCGGGACAGGTGCACCATCACCACCGTGCACGCGAAGCACAGCTCGGCCACGAAGTCGCGGTCGGCCACGGCGTCGAGCGAGTTCTCGAACCGGCGGGAGAACCCGAGCGCGGTCGCGGTGGCGTCGGGATCGAGGGGCAGGCTCGACCCGGCCAGCGCCCCGGCCCCGAGCGGCGACACGTCGGCCCGGGCGAGAGCGTCGTCGAGCCGGGCGACGTCGCGGGTGAAGGCCCAGAAGTGCGCGAGGAGGTGGTGCCCGAGCAGCACGGGCTGCGCCCGCTGCAGGTGCGTGTAGCCGGGCAGGTACGCCTCGGTGCCCGCCTCCCCCGCCCGGGCCACGAGCACGGCCTGCAGGTCGAGGACGGCGTCGCGCACCGCGGCGCCCTCCCGGCGCACGAAGTGCCGCAGCGCGGTGACGACCTGGTCGTTGCGGCTGCGGCCCGTGTGCAGCTTGGCCCCGGCGGCACCGGCCAGCTCGGTGACCCGCCGCTCGATGGCGGTGTGGATGTCCTCGTCGGTGGGGGCGAACACGAAGGCGCCCGCGCCGAGCTCCGCCTCGACCTGGTCGAGCGCACCGAGCACCGCCGCGACCTCGTCGCCGCCGAGCACGCCGACCGCACCGAGCATCCGCACGTGGGCCCGCGAGCCGGCGAGGTCGTCGCCGGCGAGCCGCTGGTCGAACCCGAGGCTGGCGGTGAAGGCGAGGAGCGCCTCGGCCGGGCCCTCGGCGAACCGTCCGTGCCACAGGGTCCGGCCCTCGGCGCCGCCGGGGGGCGGTTCGGGCTCAGCCACCGAGGCCGCCCTGGCGGCGCGCCACCGTCTCGACCGAGAGCCCCCACAGGCGGACGAAGCCGGCGGCGTCCTCGTGCCGGAACGCGTCGGCGGCGTCGTAGGTGGCGAGCTCGTAGTCGTAGAGCCCCCGCTCGGCCCGCCGTCCGCTCGGGGAGCAGCGGCCCGGCTCGAGGGTGAGGCGCACGTCGCCGGTCACGAACTCCTGGGAGGAGTCGACGAAGGCGTCGAACGCGCGCTTGAGCGGCGAGAACCAGAGACCGTCGTAGACCAGCTCCGCGTAACGGGGCTCGAGCCGGGCCTTCTCCCGCATGAGGTCGCGCTCCACCGTGATCGACTCCAGGTCCTGGTGGGCGGTGATCAGCGCGAGCGCGCCGGGTGCCTCGTAGGTCTCGCGGCTCTTGATCCCGACCCGCCGGTTCTCGACCATGTCGAGGCGGCCGTACCCGTAGGCCCCGGCCGCCCGGGTCAGCGCCTCGACCAGCTCGAACAGCGGCATCGCGACGCCGTCGAGGGCGACCGGCACGCCGGCGGCGAACGTGACCACGACGTCGCGCCGCTCCCGGGGTGCGTCGGCGACGTCGGCGGTGAGCTCCCAGATGTCGGCGGGGGGACGGGCCCAGGGGTCCTCCATCTCACCGCACTCGATCGCGCGGCCCACCAGGTTGTCGTCGATCGAATACGGCTTCGCCTTGCTCTGGGCGATCGGGATGTCGTGGGTGGCCGCGTACGCGATGCAGTCCTCGCGGGTCATCCCCCACACCCGCACGGGCGCGAGGACCTCGAGGTCGGGGGCCAGGGCGCGCACGCCCACCTCGAAGCGGACCTGGTCGTTGCCCTTGCCCGTGCAGCCGTGGGCGACCGCGTCGGCCCCGAACTCGCGAGCGGCGGCGACGAGGTGCTGGGCGATGATGGGCCGCGACAGCGCCGACACCAGCGGGTACTTGCCCTCGTAGAGCGCGTTGGCCCGCAGGGCGGGAAGGAAGTACTCGTCGGCGAACTCGGCCCGCACGTCGACGACCTTGGCCTCGACCGCCCCGGCCGCGAAGGCCCGCTGCCGGACCGCCTCGAAGTCGCCGCCCTGGCCGACGTCGGCGGCGAGGCAGACCACCTCGGCGCCCCACTGGTCGATGATCCAGCGCACGGCGACGGAGGTGTCGAGACCACCGGAGTAGGCGAGGACGACTCGCTGGGCCATTGGGGCTCCTTCGGGTTCGGGGCGGGCGGGGGTCGGGAACGGGCGGGGGACGGGCGGGGGACGGACGCGGACGGGATCAGAGACCGGCGAGGGCGGCGAGCTCGGCGCCGACCTTCGCGCCGCCGGCGGACTCGGCGCACACGAGCAGGACGGTGTCGTCGCCCGCGACCGTGCCGAGCACGTCGGGGACGCCCGACCGGTCGAGCGCCGAGGCCACCACGTGGGCCGAGCCGGGCGGCGTGCGCAGCACCACGAGGTTGGCGCTGTGGGCGACCTCCACCACGAACTCGCCCATCACCCGGCGGAGGTGGTCGTCGGGGACGGCACGCTCGCGGGCGTGCTCGGGGATCGCGTAGGCCATCGTGCCCCCGGGGATGCGGACCTTGACCGCACCGAGCTCCTCGAGGTCGCGGCTCACCGTGACCTGGGTGGCCATGACCCCGTCGAGCGCGAGCAGCTCGACCAGCTGGGCCTGGCTGGAGATGGCCTGCTCCTCGAGGAGCCGGGCGATGCGGTGCTGGCGTTGGGGCTTGCCGAGCGTCGCCATGGTCACCTCCGGCCGCCGGGGACCGGCGGCGCCACGTCGAGGGACGCGAGCAGCGAGCGGACGCTGTGCATCCGGTTCGCCGCCTGCGCCCACACCAGGGACCGGGGTCCGTCGATGACCTCGGCGGTGACCTCCTCGCCCCGGTGGGCGGGGAGGCAGTGCATGAAGACCGCGTCGGCGCCCGCCGCCGCCATGAGCGCGGCGTCGACCCGGTACCCGGCGAACGCATGGCGCCGGACCTCGGCCTCGGCCTCCTGGCCCATCGAGGTCCAGACGTCGGTGTAGACCACGTCGGCGCCCCGGACCGCCTCGTAGGGATCGTTCGTGGTCTCGAGGTGGGCGCCGAGGTTGCGGGCCCGCTGCAGCACGTCGAGGTCGAGCTCGTAGCCGACCGGCGTCGCGACGGTCATCTCGGCCCCGCACAGCGCCGCTCCGAAGGCGAGGGACGCGGCCACGTTGTTGCCGTCGCCGACGAACGCGATCCGGCGACCTTCGAGCGAGCCGAAGTGCTCGCGCACCGTGAGGTAGTCGGCGAGACCCTGGCACGGGTGGGCCCGGTCGGACAGGAGATTCACCACCGGGACGTCGACCGCAGCGGTCATGGTCTCGAGCACGCCGTGGTCGTACACCCGGGCCATGAGGACCGAGCAGTAGCCCGCGAGGGTCCGGGCGACGTCCTCGACGCTCTCGCGGTGGCCGAGGCCGACCTCGTCGCCGCGCAGCACGACCGGGTGGCCGCCGAGGGTCACGACCGCGACCTCGGTGGACACCCGGGTCCGGGCCGACGACTTCTCGAACACGAGCGCGACGGTCGCGCCGGCGAGGGCCCGGGGCAGGAGGTCGGGTTGCTGCTTCCACCCGTGGGCGTGGTCGAGCAGGCCCCGGAACTGCGCCCCGTCGAGATCGTCGAGCTCCAGCAGCCGTCGGATCAGGCTCACCGTGTCCCCTCCCCCGCGCCGTCGTGCGTGCCGTCGGGCGCGCCCTGGTGCGCGCCCGCGTGCGCGTCGGCGAGCACCCCCGCCAGGATCGTGACCGCCTCGGCGATCTCGTCGTCGGACACCAGCAGCGGCGGCGCGAGCCGCAGCGCGGTGGCCGTCACCGCATTGCAGACCAGGCCCCGCCGCAGGCACTCGTCGGCGACCGGCTTGGCCTCGAGCCCGTCGAGCTCGGCCGCGATCAGCAGCCCGGCGCCCCGGACGCCCGCCACGCCGGGGACCGCGCGGAGCGCGTCGACCAGCCGCTTCCCGGCCGCGGCCGCCCGGGCGGGGGCGTCCTCGGCCTCCATGACCTCGAGCGTCGCGAGCGCCGCGGCGGCCGCGAGCGGCTGGCCCCCGAAGGTGGTGGCGTGGTCGCCGGGCCGGAACGCGGCCGCGACCTCGGCCCGGGCCCAGCACGCGCCGATCGGCATGCCGTTGCCGAGGGCCTTGGCCATGGCCACCACGTCGGGCCGGACGCCCGAGTGCTGGAACCCGAACCAGGCTCCGGTGCGCCCCAGCCCGGTCTGGACCTCGTCCATCACGAGCAGGGCCTCCCGCTCGTCGCACAGCGCCCGGACCGCCTGGAGGTAGCCCGGCGGCGCGGGCTGGACGCCGCCCTCACCCTGCACCGGCTCGAGCAGCACGGCGCAGACGCGGTCGTCCATCGCCGCGGCGAGGGCGTCGACGTCGCCGAACGCGACCTGGTGGAAGCCCACCGGCAGGGGCTGGAAGGTCTCCTGCTTCTGGGGCTGCCCGGTCGCGGCGAGGGTGGTCAGGGTGCGGCCGTGGAACGAGCCGTAGGCCGAGATCACGTGGAAGCGCTCGGGGCCGCCGTGGGTCTGGCCGTGGCGCCGGGCGAGCTTGATCGCGCACTCGTTGGCCTCGGCCCCCGAGTTGCAGAAGAAGACGCGACCCCCGCCGCCGATCAGGGCGTCGAGCCGCTCGGCGACCCGGGGCTGGAGCGCGTTGTAGTAAAGGTTCGACACGTGGAGCAGGGTCCGGGCCTGCTCGGCGATCGCGTCGGCGACGGCGGGGTGCGCGTGCCCGAGCGAGGTCACGGCCAGGCCCGACAGGAAGTCGAGGTAACGCCGTCCGTCGGCGTCGTAGAGCAGCGTGCCCTCACCCCGGACGAACGCCACCGGGGCGCGCCCGTAGGTCTGCATCACGTGCTCGGCGTCGAGTGCGACGAGGTCGGCGTAGGTCGGCAGTTCCATGGTCAGTCGTCCTCGACGGTGCGGGTGATCATCGTGCCCACGCCCTCCCGGGTGAAGAACTCGAGCAGCAGGGCGTGGGGTACCCGGCCGTCGAGGATGTGGGCCCGGCCCACCCCGGCCCCGATGGCCTCGATGCACGAGCGCAGCTTGGGGATCATCCCCTCCCCCACCTTCCCCTCGGCGAGCAGCCGCTCCATCCCGACGACGTCGATCTGGGAGATGAGGCTGGCTTCGTCGGGGAAGTCCTCGTAGACACCGAGCACGTCGGTGAGGTACACGAGCTTCTCGGCACCGAGCGCGACCGCGATGGCCGCGGCGACGGCGTCGGCGTTGACGTTGTGGGCCTGCCCGGCGTCGTCGACACCGACGGTGGCGATGACCGGGATGAGGTCCTCGCGCTGGAGCCGTTCGACGATCGCGGGGTCGACGGCCTCGACGTCACCGACGAACCCGAGCCGGGGGTCACGTGTGCGCACCCGCAGGAGGTTGGCGTCCTCGCCGGAGAGCCCGACCGCGAACGCGCCGTGCTGGTTGATCGCGCCGACGATCTCGCGGTTCACCTTCCCGACGAGCGCCATCCGGACGATGTCGACCGTCTCGGCGTCGGTGACCCGGAGCCCGTCGACGAACTCGGGCTCCTTGCCCAGGCGCTGCATGAGCTCGGTGATCTGGGGGCCGCCGCCGTGCACGACCACCGGCCGGATGCCGACGAGGTGCATCAGGACGACGTCCTGGGCGAACCGCTCGGCGAGGGCGGCGTTCTCCATGGCGTGGCCGCCGTACTTGATCACGACGGTCCGCCCGGAGAACTCGCGGATGTACGGCAGCGCCTCGGCGAGGATCGCCGCGCGCGCCCGGACGTCGTCGAGCCGGTCGCCCATCAGCTCGTCCCCATGTTCTCGTCGATGTAGGCGTGGGTGAGGTCGGTGAACCGCACCGTGGCCTCCCCCCGTCCGGCGTGGAGGTCGCAGACGATCTCGATGTCGCGCCGGGTCATCGAGGCCTGGACCGCGAGCTCGTCGTGGAGCGCGGCCACGCCGTCGCGACACACGGTGATGCCGTTGTAGGCGATGTCGACCCGCTCGGGGTCGAGGAAGGCGCCGCTCGCGCCGAGCTCGGAGAGCACCCGGCCCCAATACGGGTCCTGACCGTAGAGCGAGCACTGGACGAGCTGGCTCGACGCCACCCCCCGCGCCGCCCGCCGGGCCTCCTCGGCCGTGCGGGCGCCCCGCACCGTCAGGCGCACCAGCTTGGTCGCGCCTTCGGCGTCGGCGGCCATCTGGTGGGCGAGGTCGTCGCACGCGGCGCTCAGGGCCTCGACCAACGCGTGGTACGCCGGACCGCTCGGGCCGATCTCGGCGCCACCGGCGCCACCGTTGGCGAGGACGAGCACGGTGTCGTTGGTGCTGGTGCACGCGTCGACCACGAGCGCGTTGAACGAATCCTGCACCGCCCGCTCCAGCGCCCGGTGCAACACGTCGGGGCCGACCGGTGCGTCGGTGGTGAGGACGGCGAGCATCGTCGCCATCGCAGGCTCGAGCATCGCGGCGCCCTTGGCCATCCCCCCCACGTGCAGGTGGCGACCATCGCCGAGGGCGGCGTCGACGACCGTCTGCTTGGGCAGGGTGTCGGTGGTCATGAGCGCCGTCGCGGCCCGGAGGCCGGCGTCGGGACCGGCTGCGAGTTCGGCGCACACGGCCGGCACCCCGGTCTCGACCGGGGCCATGGGCATCGGGATCCCGATCAGGCCGGTGGAGCACACCAGCACGTCGGTCGGGGCGACGCCGAGACCCTCGGCGGTGAGGGCGCACATCCGGCGCGCGTCGGCCCGCCCCGACTCGCCGGTCGCGGCGTTGGCGTTGCCGGAGTTGGCGATCACGGCGGCGGCCCGCCCGTCGACGAGATGGGCGCGGCTGACGAGGACCGGCGCAGCCTGGGCGAGGTTCGTGGTGAACACCCCGGCGGCGGTGACGGGGCGGCGGTCGGCGGTGGCCACCAGCGCCAGGTCGGGGTTGCCCGACGGCTTGATCCCGGCGGCGATGCCCGCCGCCTCGAACCCGGGCACGGACGTGACGCTCACGGCATGACCCCCACGATGGGCAGACCGGTGGTCTCCGGGAGGCCGAGGACGAGGTTCAGGGCCTGGACCGCCTGGCCCGCCGCCCCCTTCACGAGGTTGTCGATCGCGCCCATGGCGAGCACCGTGCCGGTGCGGGGGTCCGACCGCACGGTGACCTGGGCGGTGTTGGCCCCCAGGGTCGCCTTGGTCGCGGGCGGGTCGTCGCTCACGACGACGAACGGGTCGTCGGCGTAGAAGGCCCGGTACCGCTCGAGCAGGTCGGGGGTGGACAGGCCGGCCACCGCGGGCCGGGCCGTGCAGGTGGCGAGGATCCCGCGGGTCATGGGCACCAGGTGCGGCGTGAACAGCACCTGCACCGGCCGGCCCCCGACCGTCGACAGGACGTGCTCGATCTCACCCGTGTGGCGATGGCCGCAGAGGCCGTAGCCCACGACGTTCTGCTCGCGTTCGGCGTAGAGGTTCGCCGCCGCAAGCTTGCGCCCGGCGCCCGAGACGCCCGACACGGCGTTCACGACGATGCCGGTCGGCTCGATCAGACCGTCGGCGACGAGGGGGGCGAGGGCGAGCGACGCCGCCGTCGGGTAGCACCCGGGGGCGGCCACGTGGGCCCGACTCGTCACCTCGGGCCGGAACAGCTCCACCATCCCGTACCCGAACCGGGCGAGGAGGTCGGGCGCCCCGTGGGGCTCCCCGTACCACTCGGCGTAGACGTTGGCCGGGAGCCGGAAGTCGGCCCCGAGGTCCACGACGTGGCCCACGAGGTCGACGAGTCCCGGGACGAGGCCCTGGCTCGCCCCGTGGGGCAGGGCGCAGAAGACCACGTCGAGCCCGGCGAGCGCCGCCCGGTCGAGCGGGGCGAACTCGAGCCCCGGGTAGGCGGCCGCGAGCGACGGGTAGACCTCGGCCGCAGCGACGCCGGCGTTGCTGTCGGCCGTGGCCCGGACCACCTCGAGGTGGGGATGCCCGGCCAGCAGGCGCAGCAGCTCGGCGCCGGTGTACCCCGACGCCCCCACCACCCCGACCGCCCACTTATTCATCACGCTGAATAGCATACAGGGTGTTGAATACAGGCTCGGGATCGCAGGCGGAGCACTGGCGACGAGACCGGCGCCGGACTAGGGCCCGAGCAGCCGGGGCGGGTCGGCCGCCCCGAGCAGCGGCGCCAGGACCGCCCCGACCTCGGCCGGGCTTGCGGGCGGGGACTCCGAGCCGGGACCCCGGTGCCACCCCTGGGCCACCGCGACCCGCAGGCCCGAGGTCTCGACCACACGACCCGACCACTCGCGCGAGTCCGGCCCGGCCAGCCAGGTGACGACGTTGGCCACCCACTGCGGGTCCATCTGGGCCTTGGTGTCCTCGCGGGGCGCGAACGGTCCGCCGAGGCTCTCGGTCATCCGGGTGAGCGCCGACGGGGCGATGGCGTTGACCGTGACCCCGTAGCGCCCGAGCTCGGCGGCGGCGATGATCGCGAACGCGGCGAGGCCCGCCTTGGCCGCCCCGTAGTTCGTCTGGCCCGGGTTGCCGTAGATCCCGGAGGTCGACGACGTGAGGATGATCCGGGCGTCGTTGGCGTCCCCCGCCTTCGAGCGCTCCCGCCAGTACGCGGCGGCGTGGCGGACCGGGCAGAAGGCGCCCCGGAGGTGGACCCGGATCACCGCGTCCCACTCCTCGACCGTCATGTTGACGAGCATGCGGTCCCGCAGGATCCCGGCGTTGCACACGAGCACGTCGAGACGACCGAAGGCGTCGATCGCCTGCTGGACCATCCGGCCCGCACCGTCGAAGTCGGCGACGTCGTCGGTGTTGGCGACCGCCTCGCCGCCGAGGGCGACGATCTCCTCCACGACCTGCGCCGCCGGGCCGGTCGAGGCGCCGTCACCGCTGACGCTCCCACCGAGGTCGTTGACCACGACCCGCGCGCCCTCCTGGGCCAGCGTGAGCGCCTCGGCCCGGCCGATCCCCCCGCCGGCGCCGGTCACGATCGCGACCCGTCCGTCACAGATGCCCATGGTGCGTCCTCCCGCTGGTGTTCCCGTTGCCGTTCCTGCGTCCGCTCGGGCGCGACCCTACGGCGCCGCGTCGCCGTCCGGGCGGCCCCGCCGGGCCGTCTCCTCGCCCAGGGCCCGGAAGGCGTCGCGGTCGTGGGCCCGATGCACCGTCCAGTCCCGCTCGAGCGCGAGCGCGTCGGCCAGGCTCAGGCCCTCCCCCCGCCGGTACAGACGCAGCACCTCGCGCACCGCCGGGGTCGTGGCCACGTCCCGGGCCAGGGCCACCGCCCGGGGCACCAACTCGTCGTGGGGGACGACGTGGTTGACCAGACCGACCCGCAGGGCCTCCTCGGCCTCGACGAAGTTGCCGGTGATCGACATCTCCCGGGCCTTGCGCAGGCCCACGGTCCGGGGCAGCAGGGCGGTGAGGCCCCAGCCCGGCACCACGTTCAGGCGGGCGTGGGTGTCGGCGAACCGGGCCCGGTCGGACGCGATGACGAAGGTCGCGCTGAGGGCGAGCTCGAGCCCACCCGACACGCAGGCGCCGTTGACCGCGCAGATCGACGGGGTGATCGCGGCCCGCAACGCGGCCGCGGGATCGGCCCGGAGGGTCCAGTCGACCGGCCGCCGCTCCCCCGGGATCCGCTCCTTGAAGTCCACCCCGGCCGTGAAGACCGGGTCGGTGGCGGTGAGCACGATCGCGGTGACGTCGGCATCGGCGTCGGCGGCCGCCACCGCGTCGATGAGCGCCTCCCGCATGGCCAGCGTCATCGCGTTGCGGGCGTCGGGCCGGTCGAGCACCAGGATGCGGACGCCGTCGTCGTCGACGACCTCGAGGTCGGGGTGCGGGCGGCCCGTCACTGCAGTCCCAGCTTGGCGTTGTCCCACGAGACGATGCGCGCCTCGGCCTCGATGCGGATCACCGCGGCGGGCCGCTCGTAGTGGGTCCGGGTCGCGTCGGGCATCTCGGTCCGCTCGGTCTTGAAGGACGCGTACTTCGCGTTCAGGGCCTCGCCCACCCGCGTCACGACGTTGGGCTCGGTCACGAACGCGGCCCGGCCCGCGAGGTGCACCGCCCACAGCTCGGCCCACCGCTCCCCGCCCTCGACCAGGAAGCCGATCCGGGGGTCGTGGCGCAGCCGGCCCGCCTTCTTCGATGCCGCCGGGGTGCGGAAGTGCACGGCGTCGTCGACGACGCAGAACCACATCGGGGTGGCGATCGGGATGCCGTCGCGACGGAGGCTGGTGACGATCCCGGTGTGGGCCGACGCGACCCGGGACCACGCCTCGTCGGGGGTCATGCGCACGCTCATGCCCCGAGCATGCCCGGTCACCCGGGCCCGGCGCCAGGCTCCGTGGGGCCGCCGACGACGGGTCAGTCGGCGAGCCGGAGCCGCCGCCGGATCCCGACCACGACGAGGACGGTGCCGACGATCAGGAACTTCGCCGCCATGATCCACAGCGTGATGTCGCGCGCCACCGCGTGCTGCTCGTTGACGACCCGGGAGGGGTCGGCCCGGTCGTAGCGGATCCCGACCACGTCGCCCACCGTGGCGCGGCCCGACTTCACGTCGGGGAGCGCGGCCCGCACGGTCTGCCCGGTCCGGGTCGTGAACTCGAGCCGGGGTCCACTCCCGTCGCGGACCACGACGGCCCGGGCGGGCACCCCGGTGCTGCGCAGGCGCGCGTCGCGCGTCATGAGGACGCTCACGACCACTGCGGCGAGGACCCCGGCGAGCACGAGCACGACTCCGCCCCAGATCGCCCCGGTGGCGCCCCGTCGGGTCAGCTGCCAGGGGCGGGCGGGTCGGGTTGGGCCCACGGGGCCGCCCGCGCCCGTTGCGCCGGTCGGCGCGCCGCCCGGTGCGGTGACCCCCCGGCGGCGGACCTCGTCGTACGCGGCCCGCTGCGGGCCGGTCAGCACCCGGTAGGCGGTGGCGACCCTGACGAACCGCTCGTCGGCGTCGGCCGCGGTCGACCCGGCGTCGGGGTGGAGCAGCCGGGCCTGAGCCCGGTAGGCCGCGATGATCGCGTCCCGGTCGGCGTCGGGGTCGACGCCGAGGATCTCGTAGTGGTCGACCTCGGCCCAGTCGCGGACTCGCACCACTCCAGTCTGCCCGGCCGGTGGGCCGGTCCGGACCGCCCGGGCCCGGCGGTCGGGCCGACGGTCAGGCGGTCAGGGGCAGGCGGTCAGGGGCAGGCGGTCAGGCGGGCGGGCCCTCGCCGAGGCGGACGGTGGCGCTGCGGGACCGGCCCGACGCGTCGCGCCAGGTGATCCGGGCGGTATCCCCGGGGCCGTAGTTGACGAGCGCCTCGACGAGGTCACGCCCGTTGCCGATCGGGCGGCCGTCGAGCGCGGTGATCGCGTCACCGGCCACGAGCCCCGCCGCCGCGGCCCCCGAGCCGGGGTCGACCCCGACGATCCGGGCCCCCGTGCCGCCGGAGCCGCTGAGGCCGCCGAGGGACGACTGCACCTGCACGCCGAGCACGGCCCGGGTGGCGCCGACGCGGATGTCGGGCCCGCCCTCCCCCGAGACGATCTTCTGGGCGATGCGCAGGGCGTCCTCGATCGGGATGGCGTAGCCCTCGCCGACGCCGCGGGTCCCCCCGCCGAAGGAGTTCGTGACCGAGGCCGCGACGTTCATCCCGACGACCCGGCCGTCGGTGGCCACCACCGCACCACCGGAGTCGCCCGACTGGATGCCGGCGGCGAGCTGGATGAGGCCGTCGAGCCGCTGGACGTTGCCGCCGTCGGGGTCGGACGCAGTGATCTCCTGCTCGAGCGCGGCGACGGTGCCGACGGCGACCTTCGGCGCACCGCCCCGCCCGCCCCGGTTCCCGATGGCGAGGACGGTGTCGCCGACGCGCAGGGACGCCGACGACCCGAGCGACGCGGCCCGCAGGCCCGAGACGTTGGGGATCTGGAGCACGGCGACGTCGTCGACGAGGCTGTAGCCGAGCAGGCGGGCGGTCCGCACCGTGCCGGTGGTGCCGAACTCGATCCGCAGCGCGGTCGACCCGGAGATGACGTGGTTGTTGGTGAGGATCAGACCGTCGGAGGAGATGACGATCCCGCTCCCGGCGGCCTGGCCGCCTCCGTCGACGGTACTCGTGACGTTGACGACGACGTCGTCGACCCGGTCGGCGAGCGCGTCGAGGTCCGACGTGGACGCCGGGAGTCGGGATCCCTCGGCCGCCATCGGTGCGGCCGCGGTGGGGGTGCGATCGCGGTCGCGCTCACCCAGCGCGTAGCCGACGATCCCCGGGAGGAGCAGGCAGGCGATGGCGAGGATGCTGCCCAGGACGCGTCGTCGGGGCCGCGCCTGCCCACCGAGGATCCCGGTTGGGTCGTCGGTCGCGACCGGACCGGCGTCCTCGGGCGAGCCCGGGGGGTAC
>VGBI01000074.1 GCA_016870595.1 Actinomycetota bacterium | reverse complement strand
AGGCGGGAGCACGCTGCCGGGGGTTCCGGGCTGCGCACCCCGGGGGGCGGACGGGGGCGGCGAGTAGCCTACGGTGGCGATGACGTCCCCGACCGCCGGCGCGCCGGTCGCCGCCACCGACGCCGAGATCGCTGCGATCGCCTGGAACGGCGACGGCCTCGTGCCCGTCGTGACCCAGGACGCGGCCACGGGCCTGGTGCTGATGCTGGCCTGGATGAACGAGGACGCCCTGCGGGCCACGTTCGCCGAGGGGCGGATGGTCTACTGGAGCCGCAGCCGGCGCGAGCTCTGGCGCAAGGGCGACACGTCCGGTGACCGCCAGTGGGTCCGTGAGGCCTACTACGACTGCGACGGCGACACCCTGCTGTTCGTCGTCGACCAGGAGGGCCGGGGTGCCTGCCACACCGGCGCCCCCTCGTGCTTCTTCCGGGGCTTCGGGACCGGCGCGACGCCGGGCCCGGTCTGAGCCGCGGCGACAGGGGTCGAGATGACCGGGACCCGGGTGCGCCCGAGCCGCGCCGAGTTCCTCGAACTGGCGCGCGACCACACCGTCGTGCCGGTGTGGACCGAGGTGCTCGCCGACCTCGAGACCCCGGTGTCGGCCTTCGTCAAGGTGGTCGGGGCGCGCACCACCGACGCCCCGGGGTTCCTGCTCGAGTCGGTGGAGCACGGCCAGCGCTGGGGGCGGTTCACCTTCCTCGGTCGGGATCCGGCGCTGCGGCTCGTGGTGCGCGGCCGCGAGGTCACGTTCAGCGGCGAGGTGCCCGACGGGGTCCCGGCCGACCAGGGCGCCCTCGCCGCGCTCGATGCCCTCCTGCGCGCGTACCGGGCTCCCCGGATCGCCGACCTGCCGCCCTTCCACGGCGGGATCGTGGGCTACCTGGGCTACGACGTCGTCCGCGAGATCGAGCACCTGCCCCACCCCCCGGCCGATCCGGCCGGGCTCCCCGACGCCGTGCTCGGCGTCACCGGCCCGGTCACCGCCTTCGACCACTTCCGCCAGCGGCTGTCGCTGATCGAGAACGTCTTCCTGCTCGGGGGCGGCGACCCCGGCACCCGCTACGACGAGGCGGTCGCCCGGCTCGAGGCCCGGGTCGCCGAGCTCGCCCGACCGGTGCCGTCGGTGCCGTCGGCGCCACCGGACCTCACCGACCTCCGCCTGCCCACCGTGACCAGCAGCATGGGGGGCGGCCGCTACCGCGACGCGGTGGCGGTGGCCCGCGAGCACATCCTGGCGGGGGACGTCTTCCAGGTGGTCCTGGCCCAGCGCTTCGACGTCGAGGAGGCGGTCGATCCCTTCGACGTCTACCGCGTGCTGCGCCAGGTCAACCCGTCGCCGTACATGTACTTCCTGCGCCAGCCCGAGGTCACCCTGGTCGGCTCGTCGCCCGAGCCGATGGTCCAGGTGCTCGACGGCCGCGTCATCAGCCGTCCCATCGCGGGCACGCGGTTCCGGGGCGCGACCGAGGAGCATGATCGGCGGCTCGCGGCGGAGCTGGCGGAGAACCCGAAGGAGCGGGCCGAGCACGTGATGCTCGTGGATCTCGCCCGCAACGACGTCGGCCGGGTGGTGACCTACGGCAGTGAGCGCATGGACGAGCTGATGTCGCTGGAGCGCTACTCGCACGTGATGCACCTCACCAGCCAGGTGTCGGGCGACCTCGCGCCCGGCCGCACCGCCGTCGACGTGCTGCGGGCGACGTTCCCGGCCGGCACCGTGAGCGGTGCGCCGAAGGTGCGGGCGATGGAGATCATCGACGCGCTCGAGCCCACCAAGCGCGGTCCCTACGCCGGGGTGGTGGGCTACGTCGACTTCTCCGGCAACCTCGACACCGCGATCGCGATCCGGACGATGGTGTGGCGCGACGGGCACGCGAGCGTGCAGGCCGGGGCCGGCATCGTGGCCGACTCGGTGGCCGAGGACGAGGACCTCGAGTGCGCGAACAAGGCCCGGGCCCTGCTCACGGCCCTGGCCGCCGCCCGCGACCTGGAGTCCCTCGAGTAGCCGTGGAGACGCCGTCGGTGTTCCGCCGGGTGCCGTGGGGCCTGGTCGTGGTGCGGGGTCCCGACGCCCGCGGGTTCCTGCAGTCGATCGTGTCCCAGGACCTCGACCCGGTGCCCGAGGGCGCCACGGTGGCCTCGCTCCTGCTCCAGCCCCAGGGCAAGCTCTCGGTGGCCTTCCGGGCCACCCGCCACCGGGCGGGCCCGGCGTCCGGTGCGGCGCCCGACGCCGCGGCGGCGGCCGTGGAGGAGTGGTGGTGCGACACCGAGCCCGAGGTCGCCGAGCGCCTGGCGGCGGGGCTGGTGCGGTTCCGGATCCGGGTGCAGGTCGAGGTCGACGACCGGACCGCGTCCACCGGGGCCGCCACCGTGGTCGGGACGGAGCCCGGGCTGCTCCCCGACGGTCTCGTGGCGCTGCCGGCGGCGTGGGGCGACGGCCCCGGCGTCGACGTGGTCGGTCCGGCTGCGGCGGTGGACGCCTGGATCGCGGACCGGGGCCTACCGGTGGGCGACGCCGCGACGTTCGAGGCGGTGCGGATCGCCGCCGGGGTTCCCCGCCACGGGATCGACATCGACGAGTCGACGATCCCCCAGGAGGCCTTCCTCGAGCGCGACGCCGTGTCGTTCACCAAGGGCTGCTTCATCGGCCAGGAGCTCGTGTGCCGGATCGACTCCCGTGGGCACGTGAACCGGTTCCTCCGTCGGCTCGAGCTCACCGGAACGACCGCCCCCGGGCCGGGCGCCACGGTGCACGCCGACGGGACGGTGGTCGGCGCGGTCACGAGTGCCGCGGTCGTCCCCGGCACCACCCGAGTCGTCGCGCTGGCCATGGTCCGACGCGAGGTCGAGCCCCCGGCGTCGGTCACCGTCGACGACGGGTCAGGGCCGGCGCCGGCCCGCGTCGTGGCCTGATCGGGCCGATCCGCCGCCGCTCAGCCGCCGACCCGCACGACCAGGACCGCACCGCCGTCGTCGGGGCCGACCTCGGCCGCGCCGCCCATCGTCCGGGCCAGCTCCCGCACGATCGCGAGGCCGATGCCGGTGCCCACCGGTCGGCCCGGCGCCGGGCGGCTGGTGTGGAGCCGCTCGAACACCCGGTCGCGTTCGTCGGGTGCGATGCCGGGCCCGTCGTCGGCGACGCGGACCTCGACCGCGGTGTCCCGCCGCGCCACCGAGATCGTCACCCGCGAACGGGCGTGGCGCAGGGCGTTCTCCACGAGGTTGGCGACGATCTGGGCCAGGCGCTCGGGGTCGAGGTCGGCGGGAACGTCGGGACCGGCGGCGACGGTCAGGTCGATCCCGAACGTCCGGGCGGTGGGCTCGAAGCCGGCCACGGTCCGGACCACGACGTCCCGGGCGTCGACCGGACGGGGCGTGAGGGTGAACCCGCGGGCGTCGAGCCGGGCGAGGTCGAGCAGATCGGCGACCAGGCGCTCGAGCCGACCCGCCTCGGACCCGATGACCTCGGCCGCCCGCGTGAGGCCGTCCGGCCCGGTCACCGTGCCGTCGCCGATCGCCTCGGCGTAGCCCCGGATCGAGGTCAGCGGGGTCCGCAGGTCGTGGGAGACCGAGAGGAGGAACGACCGCTCCAGACCGCGCGCGGTCTCCAGCCCGTCGGCCATTGCGTTGAAGCTGCGGGTGAGGTCGGCGAGCTCGTCGTCGGCGATCCCCGCCGGGTCGACGCGGGCGCTGAGATCGCCGGCGGCGATGGCGTTGGCCGCCGTGCGCAGCGCGCCGATCGGCCGGGTCAGTCGTCGGGCCAGGGAGACGCTGACGAGGCCGGCCACGACGAGGGCGAAGCCACCGGTGACGAGGAGGTACGTCCCGGCACGGCCGAGGGGACGCCGTTCGACCGCGCCGGACACGACCACCACGGGGGTCACCTCGCCGACCGGCTCGAGCGCCACCGCCACGTAGGCGCGGTCGCCCTGCACCCCCGCCTGGGTCACGCCGGCGAGGAGCCCCACGAGGTCGAGGTCGCGGACCCGCAGGTCGGCGGGGAGGTCGAGCAGGGTGGCGGCGTCGGGCGCCCCCGCCCGCCCGAACAGGGGGCCGATCCCGCGGGTGACCGAGCCGTCGGGGTTGATCCCGAAGAGCGAGGTGCCGGTGGCCCCGAGGAGGCCGACGAGCGACCGTTGCAGGCGGGCCGTGACCATCGGGTTGGGCCGACTGCGGATCTCGACGCCGATCGCGTCCACCCGGTCGGCGACCTCCGGGGCACGGGTGCGCAGGTCGGCGATCGCCGAGTCGGCGGCGGTCTGACGGACGAGGATCGCCGCCCCGGCGGCGGCCACGACGAGCACGCCGAACGCGACCGCCATCAGGGCGACGAGCAGCCGGGTGCGGAGGCGCCTCGTCGTCCGGGTCACGGGTCCAGCCGGTACCCGACGCCCCGGACCGTCGTGATCGCCACGGCGTCGCCGACCTTCTTGCGCACCTGGGCGATGTGGACGTCGACGGTGCGGGGGTCGCCGAACCAGTCGTAGCCCCAGACCCCGTCGAGCAGCTGCTGACGCGACAGCGCGAGACCGGGACGCTCGGCGAGGAACTGGAGGAGGTCGAACTCCTTGGTGGTGAACGCGACGACCTCGCCCGCGATCCGGATCTCGCGCCGGCCCGCGTCGACCGCGACCCCGCCGACCTGGAGGACGTCGACCGGCGCCGTGCCGTCCGCGCGCCGGAGCACCGCCTTGACCCGCGCGACCAGCTCGGCGGGGGAGAACGGCTTGGTGACGTAGTCGTCGCCGCCCAGCTCCAGGCCGAGCACCCGGTCGATCTCCCCGTCGCGTGCGGTCAGGAAGATCACCGGGACGCCCGAATGCGCCCGGATGCGCCGGCACACCTCGAGGCCGTCGAGGTCGGGGAGCCCGACGTCGAGCACGACCAGGCGGGGGCGGTGCTGCTGGACCGCACCGAGCCCGTCGACGCCGGTGGCGGCGGTCACGACCCGGAACCCGTCACGGTCGAGGTACATCGCGACCAACTCGGCGATGTTGGCCTCGTCGTCGATCACCACGATGGTGCCACGGTCCTGCACGACCGGATCACCCCACCCGGCCGGACCGGATGACGTCGGCGAGCCACTGCCCACTGGGCTTGACCGTGCGGGCCTGGGTCGCGCGGTCCACGGCGACGATCCCGAACTTCATGCGGTACCCGAACGCCCACTCGAAGTTGTCCATGAACGACCAGTGGAAGAAGCCGCGTACGTCGAGCCCGTCCTCGATGGTGCGGGCGACCCCGGTGAGCGAGTCGCGGAGATAGGCGATGCGCTGCGCGTCGTCGTCGGTCCCGATGCCGTTCTCGGTCACGTAGACCGGCAGCCCCGTGACGGCGGCGGCCCGCCGGACCGACGCCTCGGCTGCGGTCGGCCAGTACTCGTAGCCCATCGGCAGCACCTCGACGCCGGGCTCCGGGCCGATCACCCCGGCCGCGCCCACCCGCGTGCGCGAGTACGCCTGCACGCCGATGAAGTCGTCGCCCCCGGTGGCCTCGAGGAAGACGTCCTCGTGGGGTCCCCGCCACACGTCGACCTGGTCCTCGGCGCCCGGCTCGGCCGCCCAGTCGCTCATCGACACGGTGAGCCCGACCGGGAAGTCGCCGCTGGCCCGCAGGATCGGCACCGCGGCCCGGTGGGCGGCCACGAAGTGGTCGCTCGCGCGCGCGTAGCCCTCCAGGTCCTCCGAGACCCCGGGGGGGAACAGGCCCCACAGGTAGCCCATGAGGCCGACGACGTTGGGTTCGTTGATGGTGCAGACCATGTCGATGCCCGGTCCGAGGCGGCCGCCCGTGACCTCGACGAAGCGGGCGAAGCGGTCAACGATCGCCGGGTTGGTCCAGCCCCCGTCGGCGGCGGCCCAGCGGGGCGTCGTGAAGTGGTGGAAGGTGACGCACGCCTGCAGGCCGCGCTCGTGGCACGCGTCGATCACCCGCTGGTAGTGGTCGAGCGCCGCACCGGAGATCTCGCCCGGCTCGGGCTCGATGCGGGACCACTCGAGCGAGAAGCGGTACGAGCCGAACCCGAGCGCGGCCATGAGGTCGAGGTCCTCGGGGTAGCGCTGGAAGTGGTCGGTGGCGTCACCCGACGGCTCCTCGCACACGGTGTTCGACGCGTGCTCCCACGCCCACCAGTCGTTGTTCCAGTTGCCACCCTCCACCTGGTGGGCGGCCGTGGCCGTGCCCCAGAGGAAGCCGTCGGGGAAGTGCGCCATGGCGGGAGACTAGATCGGGCCGGCCGGGTGCGGCCGGGCACCGCCCAATAGGCTGCGGCCGGTGAGCGGGAGCGTGCTGGCGGAGATCGTGGCCTCGAAGCGTGACGAGGTCGCCACGCTCGGGCCCCGTCGACGCGAGCTGGCCGCTGCGGCCGCGGCGGCGCCCCCGGCCCGCGACTTCCTCGGTGCGCTGGTCGGGCCGACCCTCGGCGTGGTCGCCGAGATCAAGCGGCGCTCCCCGTCGAAGGGCGCGCTCGCGCCCGACCTCGACCCGGCGGCGCTCGCCCGGGCCTATGTCGCGGGCGGCGCCTCGTGCCTGTCGGTCCTCACCGACGGGCCGTACTTCGGGGGCGGCCCGGCCGACCTCGTCGCGGCCCGGGGAGCCGTCGACCTCCCCGTGCTGCGCAAGGACTTCACCGTCGACCCGGTCCAGATCGACGAGGCCCGGGCGCTGGGGGCCGACGCCGTGCTGCTCATCGTCGCCGCGCTCGACGACGGCGCGCTCGCCGACCTCCACGCCCACGCGGTCGACCGGGGGCTCGCGGTGCTGGTCGAGGTCCACGACGAGGCCGAGCTCGACCGGGCCCTGGCGCTGCGGCCCCACCTGATCGGGGTCAACGCCCGGGACCTCTCGTCCTTCGCCGAGGACCTCGGCACCGGCGAGCGGATGATCGACCGCATCCCCGCCGGGGTGGTGGCCGTGGCCGAGAGCGCGATCCGGGCTCCTGCCGACGCCGCCCGCATGGCCGCCGCCGGCTTCGACGCGGTGCTGGTGGGGGAGGCCCTGGTCCGATCTGACGACCCGGGTGGTTTGGTGCAAGCATTGCGCTCGTTCACGACCCGAACCCGGACCTGACCTCGGCCCGGCCCAGCCCAGGGGGAACCCCCATGCGCATCCACCTGCCCGCCGAACAGATCCCCACCGCGTGGTTCAACGCGCTGCCCGCGATGCCGGTGGAGATGGCCCCGCCGCTGCACCCGGGAACCCGGGAGCCGATCGGCCCCGACGACCTCGCGCCCCTGTTCCCGATGGGCCTCATCGCGCAGGAGGTGTCCACCGAGCCGTGGATCGAGATCCCCGGCGAGGTGCTCGACATCCTCCGGCTGTGGCGCCCCACCCCGTTGGTCCGGGCCGAGCGGCTGGAGCGGGCGCTGGGCACGCCGGCGCGGATCTACTTCAAGGACGAGTCGGTGTCGCCGGCCGGCTCGCACAAGCCCAACACCGCCGTTCCGCAGGCGTTCTACAACAAGGCCGAGGGCATCAACCGGCTCACCACCGAGACCGGCGCCGGTCAGTGGGGCACGGCGCTGAGCTTCGCGTGCACGCAGTACGACATGGACGTCAAGGTCTACATGGTGCGGGCGTCCTACGAGCAGAAGCCCTACCGCAAGATCCTCATGGAGACCTGGGGTGGAGAGGTGGTGCCGTCGCCGGTCGACGATCCCGGCCACCCCGGCTCGCTCGGCCTCGCGATCTCCGACGCCGTGCGCGACGCCGTCTCCCGTGACGACACGCACTACGCCCTCGGATCGGTGCTCAACCACGTGCTGCTCCACCAGACCGTGATCGGGCTCGAGGCCCAGGAGCAGCTCGCCCTCGCCGGCGAGCGCACGCCCGACGTCGTGGTCGGCTGCTGCGGTGGCGGCTCCAACCTGGGGGGCATCGCGCTGCCGTTCATGCCCGACCCGTCGGTGCGCCTCGTGGCCGCGGAGCCCGCCTCCTGCCCGACGCTCACCCAGGGGAAGTTCGACTACGACTTCGGCGACACTGCGGGTATGACCCCGCTCATGCAGATGTACACGCTCGGTCGCGAGTTCGTGCCGCCGTCGATCCACGCGGGGGGTCTGCGCTACCACGGCGACAGCCCGATCATCTCGGCGCTCGTGCACTGCGGACGCATGGAGGCGGTCGCGTACCCCCAGGGCAAGACGTTCGAGGCGGCGGTGCAGTTCGCCAACGCCGAGGGCAAGCTGCCGGCGCCCGAAGCCGGTCACGTCATCCGCGCCGTGATCGACGAGGCCCTCGCGGCCAAGGAGCTGGGCGAGGAGCGGGTCATCCTGTTCAGCTACTGCGGCCACGGGTTCCTCGACCTCGCGGCCTACGACGACTACCTCAACGGTCGCCTCGTCGACGCCTGATCGCTCGCGGGTGTCGCACCCGGGTCACCCCAGGGTGGCCCGGGTGACGACGCCGTCGTCGATCTCGAGGTTCATCCGGTTCGGGCTGAAGTCCATGGTGACCATGAACCACTCGTCGTCCTCGCGGGTGATGCGCCACGGGACACCGGCCGCCTCCGCCTCGGCGATCGCGGCGCGCGTGGCGCGCCCGACGTAGGACTGCGGGTCGGTGGCGTCGGCGGCCGCCGCCCGCCGGTCGGTGCGCGCCGCCGGCTCACCCCCGCAGCCGACGAGCCCTCCCACGGCGACCACCGCGAGCCCGCCGACCACCGCCAGCAGGCCGATCCGGCGCACGCCGCCGATCCGCGGCGTCCGACAAATCCGAACCGCCCGACCGGCGGTCCGCCGGGTCGGGTGTCGCAGCGCGTGCCCGTCGATCCGGTCGTCCCGTTCCACGCCTGAACGGTACCGGCGCCCGGGCCCGTCCCCGGGCTCACCCCTGCGTGGCGTCCTCGAGGGTCCCACCGCGGGGTTGGTCCGACGGCGCCGACGGCTCCGTGGCCGCGGCGTCCCGTCGGCCCAGGACGGCGCCGACGGCGAGGAACGCGAGCACCGCGTAGGCCCATCCGAGGAGCAGATCGGCCACGTAGTGCTCGGCGAAGTACACGAGCACGAACCCCATCGCCACGGTGTACCCGACGAGGAGGACCCGCACCGCGGGCCGGGCCACCGGCCAGAACAGCAGCAGGAGCAGGAGCGGGTACGCCGCGTGGAGGCTCGGCAGGGCGCCGACGGGGTTGGAGTACCGCGGGTCGCCCGAGAACACCCGGGCCAGCGAGTCGATCCCCAGGTGGTCCCAGAGCACGTCGGGCGCTCGCACGACCGACGGGATCGCGTCCCGCTCGCTCGCCATCCACGGCGGGATGGCGGGGTAGACGACGTAGGTCGCGAAGCCGGCGAGGCTGCAGGCGAGGAAGGTCCAGGCGTAGCGCTCCTCGACTACCTCGGCCCGGACGTACACGACGGTGGCGACGGTGACGGCCACGACGAAGTGGCTCGCGTAGACGGCCAGGCCGAGGTAGTCGAGGACCCCGGGGTCGGCCGGGCGGAAGAAGGCGTCCTGGAGCCGCACCGTCGGGACGACGCCCGCACCGATCCACTCGTCGATGTGGATCATCGGCTCGAGGTGGGCCCGCGGGATCAGCCCCGAGGCGTTGGCCCGGATGACGTCGTACGCCGCGACGATCACGAGCAACGGCACCCAGTCGTGGAGGGTGCGCAGGACCCGGTTGGGGCTGCCCCGGCCCAGCAGCATGACCAGCCCCACGAGCCAGACGAGGAGGCCCGGGCGCGCGACGCCGCCGGCCGCGGCGGCGGCCGCCAGCCCGATCGCCACGTAGGCCCCCACCCACCAGCCCCGGTGTCGCACCTGCGGAGCGTAACCCCCGCCACCGGTCCGGAGCCGCCCCGGCCGCGCCGGGCCCGGGCGCCCGGCACCCGCGCTCCGCAGGTCGGGGAATCGGGGTTCCGGGCGTGGACATGGAAAGACGGCCCGAGGGGAGCCGGTACCGTCGGGTCCGTGTTCGTGAAGATCTGCGGGATCACCACCGAGGAGGACGCCCTCCTCGCCGTGGCCCTCGGCGTGGACGCCCTCGGGTTCGTCTTCGCCCCGGGGAGTCCCCGCCAGGTCAGCCCGCCGACGGTGCGCGACATCGTGCGCCGGCTCCCCCCGGAGACCATGACCATCGGGGTCTTCCGTGACGAGCGGCCCGAGCGGGTGATCGAGACCGTCAACCGGATCGGGCTGACGGGGGCCCAGCTCCACGGGCGCGAGCCGATGTCGGAGGCCCGCCAGGTCCGGCTCCACGTCCAGTTCCTGATCCACGCCTTCCCGGCCGGGGACGACGCGCTGGCGTCGGCGGCGAACAGCCCGGCCGACGCGATCCTCGTCGACTCGCCCACCCCGGGGTCCGGTCGGGTGTTCGACTGGACGCTGGCCGAGGGGGCGCCGAGCGGGGTCCGTCTGATCCTCGCCGGGGGCCTCGATCCGACCAACGTCGCCGACGCCGTCCGCCGGGTCCGCCCGTGGGGCGTCGACGTCAGCAGCGGGGTCGAGACCGTCGCCGGATCGGGCCGCAAGGACCCCCGGAAGGTCCGGGCCTTCATCGGCACCGCCCGGGAGGTCGGCGCCGAGGTCGCGGCCAACGGCTGGGACCCGGGGCCGTCCGACGCCGCGACGGCGACACCGTACGACTGGGCCTTCGACGAGCCGCGAGGATGAGACCGATGACCGACGTCGCCACCCCCGCCACCGCTGCCACGCCGCCCGCCCGGGGTCGACCCGTGGCCCTGGGCCCTCCCGGCCCCGAGCCGACCGCGAGCGGCCGGTTCGAGGGCTTCGGCGGCCAGTTCGTGCCCGAGACCCTGATCCCGGCCCTCGAGGAGCTCGAGGCGGAGTTCCGCGTCGCGTGGACCTCCGACGGGTTCCGGACCGAGTTCGCCGACCTGCTCACCAACTACGCGGGGCGGCCCACGCCGGTCACCGAGTGCGCCAACCTCTCCGACCGGCTCGGGGTCCGGGTGCTGCTCAAGCGCGAGGACCTCACCCACACCGGGTCGCACAAGATCAACAACGTGCTCGGGCAGGCGCTGCTCACCCGGCGGATGGGCAAGCGCCGCGTCATCGCCGAGACCGGGGCCGGACAGCACGGCGTGGCCACCGCCACCGC
The DNA here is from genome assembly GCA_016870595.1 of Actinomycetota bacterium. GTDB lineage: Bacteria > Actinomycetota > Acidimicrobiia > IMCC26256 > PALSA-555 > CAIUKV01. The sequence continues at coordinate 1,941 of VGBI01000074.1, read as the reverse complement.
CTGCGCCCTGTTCGGGCTCGACTGCACGGTGTTCATGGGCGCGGTCGACGTCGAGCGCCAGGCTCTCAACGTGTGGCGCATGCAGCTGCTCGGGGCCGAGGTGGTCCCGGTCCAGTCGGGGAGCCGCACGCTCAAGGACGCCGTCAACGACGCGCTGCGCGACTGGGTCGCGACCGTGGAGTCCACGCACTACTGCATCGGCTCGGTGGTCGGGCCGCACCCGTACCCGTGGATCGTGCGGGAGTTCCAGCGGGTCGTGGGCGACGAGGCCCGGGCCCAGTGCCTCGCGCACCTCGGCCGCGACCCCGACGTCGTGATCGCGTGCGTGGGGGGCGGGTCGAACGCGATCGGCACCTTCACCGGCTTCGTCGACAGCCCCGCCCGCCTGATCGGGGTGGAGGCCGGCGGCCTCGGGATCGAGAGCGGTCGCCACGGCGCCTCGGTGGCCCGGGGCGTGCCCGGGGTGCTGCACGGCGCCCGCTCGCTGTTCCTCCAGGACGAGGCGGGCCAGATCCTCGAGGCCCACTCGATCAGCGCCGGGCTCGACTACCCCGGCGTGGGTCCCGAGCACGCCGGCCTCGCCGCAGCGGGGCGGGCGGAGTACGTCTCGGCCACCGACGAGGTGGCGCTCGAGGGGTTCCGGCTCCTCTCGGAGACCGAGGGCATCGTGCCCGCCCTGGAGCCCGCCCACGCGATCGGCTGGCTGGCCCGGGCGGCCGGGAACGAGGTCCCGGCGGGGGCGACCGTGCTCGTGACGATGTCGGGCCGGGGCGACAAGGACGCCGCCCAGGTGGCGGAGATCCTCCGGCTCCGGTGAACCTCGGACCGCACCTCACCGCCCGGCGCGACGCCGGGGCGTCCCTGCTCGTCCCGTACGTCACCGGGGGGCTGGGCGACGACTGGGCCGACGTCGTGCGGGCCGTGGTGGACGCCGGCGCGGATGCGGTCGAGATCGGGATCCCGTTCTCGGATCCGGTGATGGACGGTCCCACGATCCAGGCCGCGTCGGTGCGCGCGCTGGAGGCCGGGACCACGTCGACGTCGATCCTCGCGGAGGTGCGGACCCTCGACGTCGGGGTGCCGCTCGCGGTGATGACCTACTGCAACCTCGTCTTCCACGCCGGGTGCACCCGCTTCGCCGAGGCACTCCACGCCGCCGGCGTCGACGGCGCGATCCTGCCCGACCTGCCGCTGGGCGAGATCGACGAGTGGGCCGCCGCCGCCGATGCCGCCGGAGTGGAGACCGTCATGCTCGCGGCCCCCAACACCACCGACGCGCGCCTCGACGCGATCTGCGCGCGGTCCCGGGGCTTCCTCTACGGCGTGTCGCTCATGGGGATCACGGGGGAGCGCGACTCGCTCGCGACGAGCGCGGCCGAGATCGCCCGGCGGGCCAAGGCCGCCACCGACCTGCCGGTCCTGCTCGGGGTCGGCATCTCGACCCCGGAGCAGGCCGCCGACGCGAGCCGGGCGGCCGACGGCGTGGTGGTCGGCAGTGCGCTGATCGCCCGCCTGCTCGACGGTGCCGGGCCCGACGGTGCCCACGACCTCGTCGCGGCGTTCCGGCGGGCGCTCGACGGCGACTGATCAGGCGCGCCCGCACGACGCACCGGAGACGGATCGGGGGACCATGAGCGGATACGCGTTCGACGACGACTGCGACCTCTGCGAGGCCGCGCGCATCACGCCGTGGTTCCACGAGGACGACATCTGCTGGATCGCGGAGTGCGAGATCTGCGCCGTGCCGATGGTCGTCTGGCGGGGCCACGGGATCGAGCCCCCGGCCGAGGAGCTGGCCCACATGCACACCCGCCTCGCCGAGGTGGTCGAGGTGCACTTCACCTACGAGCACTACGTCGACGACAACATGCGCAACATCCCGGACCACTACCACGCCCACGCCCGGCCCCGGGGTGGCTTCTACGGGCACGGCCTCCGCCG
>VGBI01000073.1 GCA_016870595.1 Actinomycetota bacterium | reverse complement strand
GGTCGGCGCGGTGCTGGCCGGCGTTGGAGTGGCGATGCTGTCGGCGTCGACGAGATCCGCACCGAGGTCCTCGTCGAGTTCGAGGTCGATGTCGGCGTCGAGCTCGTCCTCGATCTCACCGTCGATGTCGGCGTCGAGCTCGTCCTCGATCTCACCGTCGATCTCGGCGTCGATGTCCTCGAGCTCCTCGTCGGCGACGTCGTCGAACTCGTCCTCGCTCATGATGCGTTCCGTCTGGTCTCGGCGGCCGGTCGGGGCGGCGGGAGTATAACGCCGCGCCCCTGGGACGACGGTGATTGCACGGGCATTCCCGGACCGGGGGTCGGGGCCTCGCCCGCTGGCCTCACGAGGACGCCCGTCGGGCCTCGGCGGCCCGCTCGGCGTCGAGGCGCTCGAGGGCGTACTCCCCGTGGTCGACGTGGGTCATCGCCGCGGCGATGGCGGGGTGCCCGGCCTGCTCGGCGATCAGCCGGTGCATCTCCTGGCAGACGGCACGGTAGGTCGGATGGCCCTGGGGGGCGGTGCGCAGCTCGATGACGTGCATGGCCTCGCGGGCGTTCATCTGCATCACGAACCGAACCCGGTAGGCCAGCGCCACCGCGTACGGGGCCTGCTCGGGGAAGTCGAGCGCCAGGGTGTCGTGGAGGGCGCCCGAGCGCTCCAGCGCCTCGACGAAGGTGTCGTCGAGGCCCGCGGCGCTGATCTCGGGCGGGACGTCGTAGCCGTGCCGGGGCGAGAGCCGCTGCCATTCGATCGTCAGCATCCGGTGGCGCTGCAGGTCGCGGAACGCGCCGTAGTCGGCGAGCACGTCGAAGCGGTAGTCGGTTCGCTCGAACGCCCGACCGGGTCGGTGTCGCCGGTTCTCGCGCTCCCCCACGTAGGCCCGCATCAACGCGATGCGGTCGCCGGCCCCGAGCCGACGGACGCGGTCGAGGACCCGGTCCTCGGGCAGCGCGGTGTGCGGGTAGCACACCGCCGCCAGCACCTTGTCCTCGCCGTCGGGGTCGAAGTCGCTGAGGACGACCGTCGGCCGCGCGTCGGGCGGGTCGCTCGGGAACAGGCGGGCCACGAGCGCAGCGGTGTCGGCGCGGGTCTCGGCGAGGTACTCGCTCCAGGTGATGCCCCGATCGGGCCGGTCGACCCGGGTGAGGAACGACGGGATGACCTTGCGCAGCTCCTCGAGCATCATCGCGGCGTACCGCCGGGCCTCGGGGAGCGGGTGGGCCCGCATGCGCAGGAGCAGCGCCTCGAACGCCTGGCCGGTGCCGTAGATGCCGACGTTCGAGAGGGTCGCGGCGGGGAGGATCCCCCGGGCCGCGTCGCAGGCCTTGGCCTTCAACGCGGTCTTGTGCACGAAGTCGGAGTCCCCGGGTGTCTTCGGATAGGCGTCGCGCGCCCATTCGAGCAGGCCCTGCAGGCAGGTGGCGTAGTCGTCGAAGCCGGCGTCCATGTCGGCCACGTAGCGCGCCCCGAGCGGCGAGTCGAGCACCTCGCTCGGCCGGTAGAAGCGGTACCGGCCGCCGAGGCGGGTGTCGTAGGGGATGTAGCGGGTGGACTGCTCGAGGTAGGCCATGAGCCGGCCCCACTCGAGGATCTTGGTCAAGACGTTGGACGCCTGCTCGCAGGCGAGGTGCACGCCGCCGAGCTGGGCGACCGAGTCGTCGCCGTACTCAAGGAACACCTTCTCGTAGAGCTGCTCGGCCCGGGCCAGGCCGATGCTGGCGTCGACGCCGAGGTCACCGGTCAGGTCGAGGTCCCCCACGAACTCGTCGAGGAAGAGCCGTCGGAGGCTCTTCGAGCTGCGCGAGTAGCGGGCGAAGAGCGCGCCCTTGACCACCTCGGGGAGGTTGACCAGCGCGAAGACGGGGCCGTCGAGGTTGGTGAAGTACGGGCGCAGGACGTCGGCTTCCTCGGCGCTGAAGCGCTCGGCGACGTACTGCATCGGTGACCTCGGCGACGGGTCGGGGGTCCGGGGGGTTCCGGGGCTCGTGATCGTACCGACGGGTCCGGCCTCAGACGAGCACCCTCAGGGCGCCGGGCCGGGCCCGCGCGACCAGCCCGGTCGCCCGGTCCCGGCGGCGCCCGTCGACCTCGAGCGCCGTGGGCCGGGCCCAGCGCACCTCGATCCCACGCCCCTGGCCCTGGGCGATCCGGGGGTGGGGCACGTGGTCGCCCCGGCCCAGGCGCCGGCGCATCGGGGCCCGCTCCCCCGGGGCGAGGCCGTACACCTGGACCTCGAGGCGGCCGTCGCCGGGGTGACCGCGGGGCACGAGGTCGACACCCCGGTGGAACTGGCCGTTCGCGACGACGACGGTCGTGGCCCGCCCGGCGAACAGGGCGCGGCCGTCCACCGTCACGGTCACGGGGCGGCGCCGGTGCCAGGCCCGCAGGCCGTCGGGCGGGACCCCCAGCACCACCGCGTTGGCCGCCACCGCCGGGTTCGGGCCGACGCCGGACGCCGGGGGTCCGAGGTCGATCAGGTCGCAGTCGACGACGGTGGTGCCCGGACCGGTGCCCGGGCGGGCGAGGCCGAGGGCCCGGGCGAGCTCGGCCGTGGATCCCGGGCCGAGGCGGACCACGACCCCGGGCGCCGCGGCAGCGGCGAGGGCGGCGTCGTCGCCGGTGACCTCCCGGACCGGGGTCCCGGCGGGCACGGCGTCCCCCCACGAGGCCCCCGGACGGATCACGCGACCCCCACCCGGCTTGCGGTGGCCACGACCCCCCGGTGGCAGGCGGTCACCGCCGCCCGGGCCGCGTCCCGGACCCCGGGGTCGGGGCTGACCTCGCCGATCTGGCGGAGCAGGTCGATGAGCTGCCTGACGTGGCGGACGAAGTCGCCGGCGGTGAGCTCGTCGCCGAGCACCTCGGCGAGGCGCTCGCCCGAGGCCCACTCGTACACCGCCGGGGTCAGCCCCGGGTCGGGCGGCCGGGTGCCGGGCAGGTGCAGGTCGTCCTCGGCCGCGGCGAGGTCCCGCCACCGGCGCTCGAGCCGGCGGGCGGCGTCGGCCACGCGCGACGACGGCCACCGCACCGGGGGTCCCGGCATCCCGGCATCGGGACCCCGGCGCTCGTAGGTGCAGCACGAGGCGACCGCCGCCAGCTCGGCGGGACCCAGCCCGGCCAGCCACCCCTCCCGGAGGGCCTCGGCGAGGAGCAGGTCCTGCTCGGTCGACAGCCGGGCCAGCAGGGTCCCGGCCACCGTGAGGTCCCAGTCCTCCACGTAGCCCCACGACTCCAGCAGGGCCAGCACCTGGTCGAACTGCCGGGTCAGGCTGGATCCCCGGGCCCGGATCCGGCGCTCGAGCCGGGCGACGTCCTTCTCGGCCCGGGTCACCGCCGCGGCGGCCGCAGCGGCACGGTCGCGGGCGCGTGCCGCCCCGGCCCGGTCCCCCGGACGGAGCGCGCCCGGCCCGGCCCCGGCGCGGACCCGGGCCCGGCGCGCCGCGTCGGCCACCGCCCGCCGGAACGCTGCGTTCTTGGGCGCGTAGGGCTCGGGCAGGGTGATGCGGGCGACCGCGACCGGCGCCTCGGCGAAGTCGTCGGGACCCAGACGCCGGACGTCGCCACCGGGGTCGATGAGCACCACGCGGTCGCCGTCGCGGCGACCGTCACGGCCGACCACGACGTTGCGGGTCGCCCGCCGTCCGAGGAGGACCACGTCGCCGGGCTCGAGCGCCCGGAGCGCCCGGGCCACCGCGGCCCGTTCGGCGCCGCGCGCCCCCGGGCTCGGTGCGGCGGAACCACCCGGTGCGCCCGCACCGCTGCGGGCCCGGGCCAACCGGTCCCGCGCCGCGGCGAGCTGGCGCTCGAGGGTGACGACGTCGCGGTCGGCGCGGAACTGCGCGAACGACTGACCGAGGAGATGGTGGGCGGTGGCCCGGTCGTAGCGGGCGACGAGGTTGGCGGCCATGTTGTAGGTGGGGCGGAAGGCCGAGACCAGCGCCTCTGAGCCGCGCGCGGCCACCGACGCCACCTGGTCGAAGTGCACGAACGGGCTCCACAGCACCACGGCGTTGCCCACGGTGTCGATGCCCCGGCGTCCGGCCCGGCCCGTGAGCTGGGTGTACTCGCCCGGAGTGAGGAACTCGTGGCGCTCGCCCGTGAACTTGGTCAGCTTCTCGATCACGACCGTGCGGGCGGGCATGTTGACCCCGAGCGCGAGCGTCTCGGTGGCGAACACCACCTTCACCAGTCCGGCGGTGAACGCGGCCTCCACCGCCTCCTTGAGCGGGGGGACGAGTCCGGCGTGGTGGGCGGCGATCCCGTGCTCGAGCGCGTCCTGCCACGACGCCACGCCGAGCACGGTGGCCTCGTCGTCAGCCAGGCTCGCCGTGTGCGCCGCTGCGATGCGTCGGATCTCGGCCCGCTCCTCGGGGCTCGTGAGCGACACCGCGGCGGCCCGAGCGTGCTCGACCGCCTGGTCGCACCCGGCCCGGCTGAACACGAACACGATGGCCGGTAGGAGGCCGGACTCGGCGAGCAGCGCCACCACCTCGTCGCGGGTCGGCGTCCGCAGACGGCCCCGCACGGCCCGGGGCGCGCCCCCGGGCGGACGGCGGGTCAGGCGCTGGGCCTCGGGGTTGGGCTGCCCGGGCTCCCCGTCGCCCACGAAGGTCGGGAGGAGGGTGCACGCGTCGCGGCCCCGCTCCCCCACCAGGTACCAGTTGCGCAGGGCGACCGGCCGGGCCTCCTCGACCACGGCGTCGGTCGCGCCCCGCACCGAGGTGATCCAGTCGGCGACCTCCCGGGCGTTGGCCACGGTGGCCGAGAGGCAGACGAGCGGGACGGCGTGGTCGAGGTGGACGATCACCTCCTCCCAGACCGGACCCCGGAAGCGGTCCTGGAGGTAGTGGACCTCGTCGAGCACGACGACTCCGAGGTTGTCGAGGGTCGCCGAGTCGGCGTACACCATGTTGCGCAGGACCTCGGTGGTCATCACCACGATCGGGGCCTCCCCCCGGATCGAGTGGTCCCCGGTGAGCAGCCCGACCCGGTCCGACCCGTAGTGGGCGCAGAAGTCGGTGAACTTCTGGTTGGACAGGGCCTTGAGCGGCGTCGTGTAGAAGGCCTTGGTCCCCCGGGCCAGGGCTGCGTCGATCGCGTACTCCGCGACCAGGGTCTTGCCCGAGCCGGTCGGGGCCGCGACGAGCACCGACCGGCCGGCGTCGAGGGCGTCGATCGCAGCCACCTGGAAGGGGTCGAGCACGACCCTCCGGTCGGCGGCGAACCCGACCCGGTCGATCACCCGCTCGTGGTCGGCACGCCGGTGGGGGCGGGCGTCGTGCCGGCCGGGGCCGACGCCGCGGGGGTCGGCGGCGGGATCGGCGTGGCCGGCGGGTCGTCGGCCGGGGCCAGGATCCAGACCGCGAGCGCGGTGCACACCACGATGGCGACGGCCACGACCACGGCGGTGATCACCTCGCGGCGATCGCGCCCGGCCCGGTACGGGGTTCGGGAGACCTTGTTCGCGCTCATCGCTTCATGACCCTACCGAGCACGATGACGATCTCGTAGAACAGCACCAGGGGCACGGCCAGCAGGAACAGCGAGTAGGGGTCCTGGCTCGGGGTGATGACGGCGGCGAAGGCGAAGATCCCGACCACGGCCCAGCGGCGGGCGTGGCGGAGCTGGGCCGTGGTGATGACCCGGGCGAAGAGCAGGAAGCTGAGGACGACCGGGAACTCGAACGCGATCCCGAACGCCACGATCATCAGCGAGACCAGCGAGATGAACTTGTCGGCGGTCAGGAGCGGTTGGAGGCTGTCGCCCCCCACCCCGAGCAGGAAGTCGAGGGCGGGCTCGAGGGTGAACAGCGCCACGACGCCGCCGAGGACGAAGAGGACCACGGCGCAGATCACGAACGGTACGGCGTAGCGCTTCTCGCGCGGGTGCAGGCCGGGTGTGATGAAGCGCCAGAGCTCCCAGAGCCACACCGGGGTCGCGAGCACGATGCCGCCGTAGGTCGCCACCTTGAGCCGGGTCGCGAAGGCGTCGACCGGTCCGGTGAAGATGAACGCGTCGCGAGTGCCGTCGGTGGCGTCCTCGTAGAAGCGCAGGAACCAGGTGATGATGTCGTCGGCGAAGATGAAGCTGACGACCGCGCCGACGGCCACTGCGGCGATCGAGACGACCAGGCGGGTGCGGAGCTCGGCGAGGTGCTCCACGACGGTCATGCGCCCGTCGGTGGGTCGCTTCGTCATGCCGGTCAGGCTCCGACGGGCGGGGGCGGGTCGGACGGGTCCTCCTCGGGCTCGGCGATGCCGGTCCCCTCCTCCGGCTCATCGCCGCCTCCGTCGGCCTTGGGCGGCAGGGTGGGGGCCGGTGCGGCCCCGGTCGGCTCGTCGGCGACGAACTCGTGCAGGTCGGCCCGCAGGTTCTGCTGGATGCGGCGCAGCTCCCGCATCGCGCGGCCCGCCTGGCGGGCCAGCTCGGGCATCCGGTTCGGCCCGAACACGAGCAGCGCGACCAGCAGCACGACCGCGATCTCGAGCGGGCCGATCTGGGGCATGGCGCTCCTGAGCCGGGCCCGGCCGGACCCGGGCGCTCCGGTGCGGATCGTACCGCCGGGCCCGGGGGGTCCGGCGGCCGGGCGCGTGCGCCACAATGGCCCCGTGGTCATCACCTTCGCCCACCGGGGCGGCTGCGCCCACGCGCCGGAGAACACCCTGGCGGCCTTCCGGACCGGGCTCGGCCTCGGGGCGGGCGGGCTCGAGAGCGACGTGTGGCTGAGCCGCGACGGCCAGCCCGTCCTCGTGCACGACGACCGGTTCCGGCGGGGACTGCGGCGGATCGACGTGCGGCGCACCGACGCCGCCGCCCTGGCCCGGTTCGGGGTTCCCCGCCTTGCGGACCTGTTCGACGAGCTGGGCAACGACTTCGAGCTGTCGCTCGACGTCAAGGAGCCCGGCGCGGCCCGGGCCACGGTCGAGGTGCTGCGGCGCCACGGCGCGCCCGAACGGTCGTGGCTCTGCAGTGGGAGCCTCTCCCTGCTCGAGGACGTGCGCGCCGAGGCACCCGACGTCAAGGTGGTGCACTCCCGGCGCCGGGATCGGATCGGCACCGAGCTCGAGGCCCATGCCGCCCGGCTCGCCGCGCTCGGCGTCGACGCGATGAACATGCACCACACCGACTGGAACCCCGGGCTCGTGACCCTGTTCCACCGCTTCTCGGTGCGGGCGTTCGCCTGGGACACCCAGCACGTCCGGACCCTGCGAGCCATGCTCGAGTGCGGGGTCGACGCGGTCTACGCGGACCGCGTCGACCGCATGGTCGCCACCGTCGCCGAGTGGGTGGCCTGACCCGGGATTCCGCCGCCCCGCCGCGGCGCGCCCCTCGGAGCCGCCCGATGCGTCGAGCGGCTCAGAAGAGCCGGATGCGGGCCGGGGGCCAGATCTTGACGAAGACCCTCCCCACGATCGAGGACTCCTTCACCGGTCCGAAGTACCGGGAGTCCCGGGACGCTCCCCGGTTGTCGCCCATCACGAAGATGTGGCCGGCCGGGACCTTGGTCGGCGGCAGGTTCGTCGTGGTGGTGCCCGGCGGGAGATACGGCTCGTCGAGCTGCTTCCCGTTGACGTAGACCGCGCCGTCGTCGCGCGCTTCGACCGTGTCCCCGGGCAGTCCGATCACCCGCTTCACGAGGTCGGCGATCTCGGTGGACCGGGCCTCCGGCGGTGCCTCGAACACGACCACGTCGCCGCGGTCGACGTCGCCGTAGTCGTAGGCGAGCTTGTTGACGAGCACCCGGTCGCCCACCTTCAGGGTGGGGACCATCGACTCCGAGGGGATGAAGAACGCCTGGAACAGGAAGGTCTTGATCAGCACCGCGATGACCAGGGCCGCCCCGACCAGCACGACCCACTCGATCACCTCGCGGCGCCGTGACGTCGCGGTGCGGGCTATCCGGCGGTCACGCCGGGAGACGGTCGGCTCCGGCGGCTCGGACGGCGTCACGCCGGGGCTCCCACGCGCCTCATCCTCGCAGGTCGGACCCCGCGACGCCCGATCGCCTCCCCTCGGCCGGGATGCATCAGCGGGGGTAGCGGGCGAGCACCCGGGCCGCAGCGGCCCGGCGGAGCTCGGCCGCCTCGGGCGGCCCGAGGATCTCGGCGGCCGACCCGAGGCGCAGCAGCAGACGCTCGAGGAAGGCGTCCCCCGAGACCGCCAGGGTCGCCCGGACCGAACCGTCGGCTTCGTCGACCCGGTCGTCGAGGGGGAGGTCGTCGGCCACCCAGGCCGCAGCGGGGGCGAGGCGCAGCTCGACCCGGCGGTCGTCGGCCCTCGGCTCGTAGACGAGGTCGGTGAGGACGCCCGCCCCGGCCGGGGATCCGGACCCGGCGGATGCCGCGCCGGGCCCCGCCGGTCCGACGGTGAAGGTCTCGCCCGTGGACCGGACGGCCAGGATCCGGTCGACCCGGAAGCGCCGACCGGCCCCGGCCCGGTGGCAGAACGCGTCGAGGTACCACGCCCCGAGCACGTGGAAGACCCGGGTGGGATCGACCCGGCGCATGGTGAGCTCGTCGCGGGCGTAGGAGTGGTAGTCGAGCTCGAGCCGCTCTCCTGCGTCGACGGCGTCGCGGAGCACGCCGAGGAGGGGCGCGCTCCCGACGTCGACGGCGATGCGCCCGCTGACCCCGACCGTGGCCTCGAGCTTCGCCACCGCGGTGCCGAGGGGACCGGCGCGGTCGGCGCCGGGCACGGCCAGGAGGGCCCGGGCCGCGGCGAGCAGGGCCACCCCCTCGGCCGGGGTGAGCCGGAGGGGCCGCTCGAAGTACTCGGCCAGGCGGATGTCGACGTAGCCCTCGTCGTCGACCCACACGTCGATGAGGCGGTCGGCGGTGTACGGGGGCAGACCGCACATCGGCAGGAGCGCGAGGTCGCGCTCGATCTCGGACCGGGACACCCGGAACCGCTCGGCCAGCTCGGTCACGGTGGTGTCGGGGTTCGCGCAGACGTAGGGCACGACGGCCAGGACCCGGGCGAGGCGGGGTCCGGCGAGCGGACGGCTCACGGGGCTTCCTCCGCCAGGTTCGCCAACCACGCAACGAGGTCGTCGCGCAGGTGCGGCGGCCCAAGGACCTCCGCGTGGTCGAGCAGGTCGAGCACGAACGACCGGAAGGCGTCGACGTTCACGACGTCGAGCCCGACGACGACCGCGCCGTCGGCCCGGTTCTCCTCGATCGCGGCGTCACCGAGCGCGCCGACCACGAGGGAGGCCCGTTCGGCCGTGACGAGCACCCGCGCCCGTACCGGCGCATCGGCGCCGAAGGTGACGGGGTCGGACGCGAGGTAGTCGGCCGGCGTGGTGCCCTCGGGGACCGTGAAGCCGTCGGCCTCCCCCACCGTCGGGACCGACTCGATGCGGTCGACCCGGAAGGCCCGGATCGCGTCGCGATCGGGGTCGTGGCCGACCACGTACCAGTGGCCGAACCGGTGGAGCAGGCCGTGGGGCTCGAGCCGCCGGGCCTCGCCCCGGTAGGCGAACCCGAGGGCGCAGCGGCGGGACACCGCGTCGAAGCACAGGTCGAGGTGCGCAGGGAGCGCGAACGTGGCCACGGCCTCGCCCGCACCCTCGCCCTCCGCCCCGCCGAGCTTGCGGAGCGCGTCGAGCGGCTCCACCCCGCCGGTCTCGACCGCGGTGACCGCGAGGTGCAGCGCGGCCCGCTCGGCCGGGTCGAGGCCGGGGTCGGGCAGGTAGTAGTCGTCGGGGAGGATGCGGTACCCGATCTCGCCCCCGAGCGAGTCGACCGGGCCGACCGTGATCGGGATGCCCAGCTCGCGCAGCGTCTCCTTGTCGCGCTCGAACTGCCTGCGGCGCGACGCGAGCTCGTCGGGGTAGCCCGGCTCGAGCCGGTCGGCGAGCTCGTCGAGCGTGAGCGGTCGCCGGGTGTCGAGCAGGGTCGCCGTGAGGTTGATGAGGCGCTCGAGTCGCTCGCTCACGGACGGGCCCCCGGGGGCGGGAGGCGAGCGGCGGCGACCGACCCGGCGGCGGCCGCGGCCTGGAACAGGACCGGGTCGTCGGCGGCGGGTCGGCCCATCGACACCACGGAGAGGTCGGCCGCGGCCAGCAGGCCGAGCGCGTCCGGGGGTGCGACGTCGACGAGATCGTGACGGTCGGCGATGCCGGCCTCGGCGAGGTCGGCCCGGATGCGGGCCTCGGCCGCGCCGCCCACGCAGGGCACGGGCACGACCACCCGGGACCGGGTCGCCAGGCGCAGCGCGGTGAGGCTGTGGTGGGAGACGCCGAGGTGCCGCGGACGGGGGTCGGCGAACGAGACCCGGAGGCAGGCGATGGGCACCCCGCCGAGGGCGGTGGTGGCGTCGAGGATGGGTCCGACCTCGAGCCCCGAGAACCCGAGCCGGGTGTTGGTGCCGACGATGCCGGGACCCATGGCGACGACGGCGACATCAGCCTCGGCGACGTGACGGGCGACCACGAGGGCGGAGAACACCGACACCGCCTCGTAGTCACCGCCGAAGGCGTGGCCGTAGGTGACCGTGGCGTCGAGCAGGTCCCGGTCCCGCAGGGCCGCCACGAGGTCGGAGAGGGCCAGGGGCAGGCCGGCGCCGTCGCTCATGACGTAGGCGATCCGGGCGGCGGGCCGCGCGGCCCGGATCGCCACCACCACCGCCGGCACCTGGCTGTGGAGGGCGGCGGCCACCACCGGCATCCCGTCGATCGACTCGGCCTCGGCGAGGGCGGCGAGGTGCTCCTCGGTGCTCCCGACGTCGGCCTGCAGGCTCGTGTAGCGCCCCTTGATGATGTGCCCGGGCCCTCGCTCCTGCCAGTCGCCCCGGGCCAGGTTCCAGTGGACCACGTGCCAGCCGCCGGTCCCGAGACCGAGCTCCACCGCCGTGGTGTTCACCACGACCCGGTCGCCGGCGTCGACCCGGCCGGTGAGCTGGGTCAGGACGTACGCCCGCTCGGGGCCGTCGCCGAGGTCGACCTCGACCCGTTGGAGACCGGTGCGCTCCTCGAGCAGGCGCACGACCGGGCCGGTTCGGAACGACGGCATCGCCGGTCCGGGATCAGAGGGACGCGATGAGGCGCTCGACCCGCTCGTCGCGCGCCTTGAACGGGTCCTTGCACAGCACCGTCCGCTGCGCCTGGTCGTTGAGCTTCAGGTGCACCCAGTCGACGGTGTAGTCGCGCTTGCGCTCCTTGGCCCGCTTGATGAAGGAGCCCCGGAGGCGGGCGCGCGTGGTCTGGGGCGGTGTGTGCATCGCGGTGTCGATGGCCGCGTCGTCAACCATCCGATCGAGCTGCCCGCGGCGCTCCATGAGGTAGTAGAGCGACCGAGACCGCGTGACGTCGTGGTAGGCGAGGTCGACCAGCGCGACCCGCGGACTCGTGAGCGCGAGGTCGTGGCGCTCGCGGAAGGCCTCGATCAGGTGGTACTTGATCACCCAGTCGACCTCGGTGCGGAGCTTGAGCGGGTCGTTCTCGAGGTGGGTCATCACGTGCTCCCACATGTCGAGCGCCTGCTGCTCCTCCGGGCCGAGTCCGTACTTCTTCGCGAAGGTCAGGGCCCGCTCCAGGTACTCGCTCTGGAGCTCGACCGCCGAGAGCTCGCGGCCGTTGGCGAGGCGCACCCGGCGACGGCAGGTCATGTCGTGGCTGATCTCGCGGATGGCCCGGATCGGGTTCTCGAGGCTGAGGTCGCGCCACGGGGTGGGGTCCTCCTCGAGGATCCGCAGCAGGATCGAGGTGGCTCCGGTCTTGAGGAAGGTCGCGTACTCGCTCATGTTGGAGTCGCCGACGATCACGTGGAGACGCCGGAACCGCTCGGCGTCGGCATGGGGCTCGTCGCGGGTGTTGATGATCGGCCGCGACCGCGTGGTCGCGCTGGAGACGCCTTCCCAGATGTGCTCGGCCCGCTGACTCACGCAGAACATGGCCCCGCGCGCCGTCTGGAGCACCTTGCCCGCCCCGGCGTACACCTGCCGCGAGACGAGAAACGGAATCAGGACGTCGGTGAACCGGCTGAAGTCGCCGTCGCGCTCGACGAGGTAGTTCTCGTGGCACCCGTAGGAGTTGCCGGCCGAGTCGGTGTTGTTCTTGAACAGGTACACCTCGCCCCGGATCCCCTCCTCGCGCAGGCGCTGCTCGGCGCTGCGCACGAGCGCCCCGAGGATCCGCTCACCGGCCTTGTCGTGCACCACGAGATCGGTGATCGAGTCGCACTCGGGGGTGGCGTACTCGGGGTGGCTGCCGACGTCGAGGTACAGCCGGGCGCCGTTCTCGAGGAAGACGTTGCTCGAGCGTCCCCACGAGACGACCCGCCGGAAGAGGTACCGGGCGACCTCGTCGGGACTCAGGCGACGCTGGCCCCGCAGTGTGCAGGTGACTCCGTACTCGTTCTCGAGCCCGAAGATCCGCCGCTCCATGCCAGGAGCGTACCGGGGTGCCGCCGGGTGCGCGTAGCATCAGGCGGTGCCTCCGCTCGTCGCCCTGACGACCGTCCACGGTTCGTTCACAGCCCACGTGCTCGCGGCCCGGCTCGGGTGCGAGGGCATCGACGTCGAGTTGCGGGGTGCGGTCGGTGGGCCGTACGGCCTCACCGTGGGCGACCTGGCCCGGGTCGATCTCTACGTGCCCGAGGAGCACCTCGACGACGCCCGTCTGGTGCTGCTGGCGTCGGAGATCGACGATGCGCTCGCGCTCCCCGACCCCTGGGCGATGGCACGCGCGCGCACGCCCTGGGTGTGGGCCGCCGCGTTCGCCCTGGTGGTCGCCGCGGTCGGGACGCCGATCCTGCGCTTCCTCGCGGACTGACAGCCCGCTCACGCGCCGACGGCGTCGAGTGGGTCGGGCGCCCGGCGGTTCCGGGGACCGCCGGGTCGTGGAGACGATCGGCGGTTCAGTCGCCGGCGAGCACGGCGACGAGATCGTCGCCCCGCACCCGGACGAAGGCCCGGCGGGTCCGGCGGCGGTCGAGGAACGCGACCTCGAGGCTCGCCGCACCGAGGGTCTCGCCCTCCGATGCGAGCGCGCCGGCCCCG
>VGBI01000072.1 GCA_016870595.1 Actinomycetota bacterium | reverse complement strand
CGCCCCGACGGGCGGCGACGAGCTGGTCGACCCGGGGCCGGGGGTCGTCGCCGGGGAACGCCCGGGCGACGATCGACCACGGCGAGTCGCCGGGACGGACCGTGACCTCGAGCCAGGTCCGGGCGGCGGCGGGGCGGCGCTCGGGAGCGGCGAGGGAGTTGCCCCCGAGCGCGTCGCCCGCCTGCGCGGCCACGACGACGATCCCCAGGGCGAGCACGACGACGGCGAGCCGCCGGCGCCGGGCCACCCGGGGGGTCGGTCGGCGGTCCCGCGTGATGGCGGCACGGGGGGCGACCCGGAGGGGGGTGGGTGCCCCCGGGACTCCTTCGCCGATGAAGGTCGTGACTGCGGTCACCGGATCTCTCCTGTCTCTCGGTCTCGGTCTCGGTCTCGGTCTCGGTCTCGGTCTCGTTCCCGGCCGGTGTCGGTCCGGCCCCGGGTCCCCCTGCCGGGGCACCGAGGTGATCGAACCACCGGGGTGTGACAGTGACGCCGGACGGGTGCTCCGAACGCCTGTTCGACCATTGAACACGAACGGACGTTCGCCGTCAAGGCAATTTCGAACAGATGTTTGCCCCGAACGCATATTCGTGCTACGGTCGCCCCATGACCGACCTCACGCCCGAGCTCACCCCCCGCCAGCGCCAGGTCCTGGAGTTCATCGACGCCCAGGTCCGGGAGCGGGGCTACCCGCCCAGCGTCCGCGAGATCGGCGAGGCCGTGGGTCTGTCGTCGTCGAGCACCGTCCACGCCCACCTGGCCGCCCTCCAGGAGAAGGGCTTCCTGCGGCGCGACCCCACCAAGCCCCGGGCGATCGAGGTCTGCTTCGAGGCCGGATCCGGGTCGGTGGTCGAGCGTCGGCCGGCCCGGTTCGTGCCCCTCGTGGGCGACGTCGCCGCCGGCACGGGCGTGCTCGCCGCCGAGCACATCGAGGAGACCCTGCCGCTCCCGGAGGACTTCACCGGCGACGGCAACCTGTTCATGCTGCGGGTCCGGGGCGACTCCATGATCGAGGCGGGCATCCTCGACGGCGACTACGTGGTCGTGCGTCAGCAGGCCGTCGCCGAGCCCGGCGACACCGTCGTGGCCGGGATCCCCGGCGAGGAGGCGACGGTTAAGACCTACCTCCAGCGGCGGGGCAAGGTCGTGCTCCGGCCCGAGAACGCCACCCTCACCGAGATGGTGTTCGAGCCCGGCGAGGTGCAGATCTACGGCCGGGTCGTCTCACTGCTGCGCCGGTTCTGAGCTTTCTGCTCCGCTCCCCCGCCGGGGCGGAGCCCTCAGGTCGCCACGCCGTGGTCGCGCAGCACGGCGTTGAGGGCCGACTTCTCGTGACGCTCCCCCTCGGTGAGCCGCTTGACCACGAGCACGCAGGGCAGGCCGAACTCGCCCCCCGGGAAGGACCGGGGCCGGGTGGCCGACACCGCCACGCACCAGGCGGGCACGACCCCCCGGCTGAGCTCCTCGCCGGTCTGGGCGTCGATCACCGGGATCGAGGCGGTCAGGATGCACCCGGCGCCGAGCACGGCGCCGGTGCCGACCCGGGCGCCCTCGGCCACGATGCAGCGGGAGCCGATCAGGGCGTCGTCGCCGACGACGACCGGGGCGGCCTGGGGCGGCTCGAGCACGCCGCCGATCCCGACCCCGCCCGAGAGGTGGACCCGCTCGCCGATCTGGGCGCAGGAGCCGACGGTGGCCCAGGTGTCGACCATGGTGTCGGCACCGACCCGGGCGCCGATGTTGACGTAGCTCGGCATCATCACCACCCCCGGCGCGAGGTACGAGCCCCACCGGGCCGACGCGCCCGGCACGACCCGGACCCGGGCCCCGGCGTAGTCGTGCTTGAGCGGGATCTTGTCGACGTACTCGAACGGACCGAGCTCGGTGGTCTCCATGGCCGAGAGCCGGAACAGCAGGAGCACGGCGTACTTGAGCCACTCGTGGACGACGACCTCGCCGTCGACCACCTCGGCGACCCGGCCCTCGCCGGAGTCGAGCAGGGCGATCGCCGCGTGCACGGTGGCCCGGGCCTCGGCCTCGGGCATGACCGCGGCGAGGTCGTCGCGGGACTCCCACAGGGCGGTGATCTGGCGGGCGAGGTCGGACACGGGGGCTCCCGGTGGGCTCAGGCCGCGGCAGCGGCGAGACGGTCGATGACGAGGTCGAGGTCGGCGTCGCGCACCGACAGCGCGATCCGGGCGTGGTGGGTGCCGGCCGGGCCGTAGAGGTCGCCGGGGGCGGCGAGCAGCCCGGCGGTCGCGGCCAGACGGGCGGCGACCGCCCAGCCGTCCTCGCCCCGGTCGGAGCCCAGCCACAGGTAGAAGGTCGACGGTCCGCCGTCGGAGCGCAGCCCGTGCGACGCGAGCACGGGCGTGAGCCGGGCCCGGCGGGCCGCGTACCGGGCCCGTTGCTCGACCACGTGGGCGTCGTCGGCGAGGGCCGCAGCGGCGGCGGCCTGGACCGGGCTCGGGACCATGAACCCGGCGTGCTTGCGGACCTCGCCGAGGTACTGCACGAGCCCGGGGTCGCCGACGACCAAGCCGGCGCGCAGGCCAGCGAGGTTGGAGCGCTTCGAGAGCGAGTGGACGACGAGCACGCCGTCGGCCCCGGCGAGGAGCGCGGTCACGGGGTCGCTGGGTTCGCCGGCGGCGTCGTAGGTGAACTCGGCGTAGCACTCGTCGCTGGCCACCACGATGCCCCGGTCCCGGGCCCACCCGACGTGGGCGGCCATCTCGGCCGGGGTCGCGCACGCACCGGTCGGGTTGGCCGGGTCGTTCAGCCAGAGCAGCAGCGCCCGTTCGGCGTCGGCGGGGTCGACGGCGGCGAGGTCGAGGTGCCAGCGGTCGTCGACGGGCACCGGCACGGCCCGCAGGCCGGCGAGGGTGGCCCCCATCGCGTAGGTCGGATAGGCCACCGCCGGGTAGAGGACGGTGTCGCGCGACGGGTCGCGCAGCGCGAGGTGGTGGGGCAGCGAGGCGACGAGCTCCTTGGTGCCGATGCAGGCGACCACGTCGGTGGGCCGGACGACCAGGCCGAAGCGCCGGTCGATCCAGGCGGCGGCCGCCTCCCGCAGGGCGGGGGTGCCGATCGTCGGGGGGTACCCGGTGGCGGCACGGGTGGCGGCGGCGAGCGCCTCGGCCGCGACCTCGGGCATCGGGTCGACCGGGGTGCCCACCGAGGCGTCGACCACCCCGCCGGGGAGGGCGTCCGCGGTGGCCCGCAGACCCGCCAGCCGGTCCTGGGGGTAGGGAGGGGGGTCGAAGCCGGTCGGGGTCGCCACGGCGGGGAGCGTATCGGCCCGGAGCGCCCGGGGCTCAGGCCACGACGAAGGCGCCGACCCGCGACGCGAGGGCGTCGGGGAGGCGGGCCCGGACCCGCGTGCCCGCCTCGCCGTGGACCTCCACCAGCACCTCGCCCTCGCGGTGCAGCGCGGCCATGAGCTCACCCCGGTCGTAGGGGATGAGCAGCTCGTAGACCGGGACCAGCGCCCGCAGGCGGGCCCCGATGGCGTCGAGCAGCCGGTCGATCCCGTCGCCCCGCCGACCCGACACCGCTACCGCGCCCGGATGGCGGGCCAGGAGGTCGGCGACCACGTCGGGATCGGCGGTGTCGACCTTGTTGACCACGACCATCTCGGAGAGCGCATCGGCGTCGATCTCCGCCATCACCGCGTGCACGGCGGCGATCTGCCCCTCGGGGTCGGCCGCCGCCCCGTCGACGACGTGGAGCACCAGGTCGGCGTCGGCCACCTCGGCGAGGGTCGACCGGAACGACTCCACCAGCTCATGGGGCAGGCGGCGGACGAACCCGACGGTGTCGGTGCACAGCACGGTCTCTCCGCCCGGCAGGCGGAGCCGCCGGGTCGTGGTGCCGAGGGTGGAGAAGAGGCGATCCTCGACCAGCACCTGGGCGTCGGTGCAGCGGTTGACCAGGGTGGACTTGCCGGCGTTGGTGTACCCCACGAGGGCCACGGTCGGGATCGACCGGCGCCGCCGGGCCTTGCGCTGCTGCGCCCGGGTCCGGGCCAGGTGCTCGAGCTCGTGCTCGAGCCGGCTGACCCGGCGCAGGATCCGGCGCCGGTCGACCTCGAGCTGGGTCTCCCCGGGTCCGCGGGTCCCGATGCCCGCGCCCTGCTGGCTGAGCATCCGGCCCCGACCCCGCAACCGGGGCAGCCGGTAACGGAGCTGGGCGAGCTCCACCTGGACCATGCCCTCCTGGCTGGTGGCGTGCTGGGCGAAGATGTCGAGGATCAGCGCGACCCGGTCGACGACGTCGCGCGCGAAGTGCTGCTCGAGGTTGCGTTGCTGGGCGGGCGAGAGCTCGTCGTCGAACACCACGACGTCGATGTCGAGCGCGTCGGCGACCTCCCGCAGCTCGGCGGCCTTGCCCTTGCCGATGTAGGTGGCCGGATCGGGATGGTCCCGGCGTTGCAGCTCGCGGTGCACCGGCTCGGCCCCGGCGGTCTCGACGAGGAGCGCGAGCTCGTCGAGGGAGCGCTCGGCCTCCTCGACCGTGCGCATGCCGTAGCCCGTGCCCACGAGCAGGGCCCGCTGGCGCACCACCTCCAGGTCGACCTCGGTGGCGGTGAGCCGCGGCCGCCCCCGGCCGACGTGGGCGTCGGCCGGACCCCGCGGCCGCTCCGCTGGGACGAGGTCGTCGCCCTCCTCGTCGAAGGCGTCGTCAACGACGTCTTCGGGGTCGACGTCGTCGTCGCGGGGGGTGGGTCCCGTCACCCGGGCCCCGCCCCGAGGCGATCGGGGTCGACGCGCACGTCGAACACCGGGACCACCGGACCACCGAGGCGGATCGTGTCCCCCAGCTCGACCTGCAGGGTGCCCCCGGGTACGGCGACCGCGACGACGGAGCCGACCAGGCCCCGCCGGTGGGCCACCGCGGCGGCGGCGCAGGCGCCGGTCCCGCACGACCGGGTCTCGCCGACGCCCCGCTCCCACACCCGCATCCGCAGCCGGTCGGCGCCGGCGACGGCCACGAACTCCACGTTGGTCCGGCGCGGGAAGCGCGCATCGGTCTCGAGCAGGGGGCCGTGGGTCACGACGGGGACGGCGTCGAGGGCGTCGACGTCGTCGACGAAACAGACGAAGTGGGGGTTGCCCATCCCCGCGGCGTCGCCGCGGTAGACGGCGTCACCGATCGTCGCCGTGAGGTCGAACGGGCTCGACGCCGTGGTCGGGATGGCGTCGGGCGCGAACGTGACGGGCCCCATGTCGACGGTGGCATGGGTGACGGCCCCGGTGGCGTCGCGACCGACGACCACCGTCCGCCGCCCGGCCCCGGTGTCGACGAGCAGCGTGTCGCCCCCGAGCCCGGCTGCGGCAGCGGCCCAGGCCAGCGCTCGGATGCCGTTGCCGCTCATCTCGGCGATCCCGCCGTCGGCGTTGTGGAGGATCATCGTGGCGTCGGCTCCGTCGGTGCCGGGCCGACAGACGATCAGCCCGTCGGCGCCGATCCCCGTGTGGCGGTCGCAGAGCGCGCGCGCCACCGCCGCCGAGGGCCCGGGGTGGCCGTCGAGGTCGGTCCAGACGAGGAAGTCGTTGCCGGTGGCGTGGAGCTTGGTGAGATCGATCGCACCCATCACCGACAGCATTCCAGGAGCGCCGGGGTGCAGGCGCGCGGATTCGCCGGGCTCCCCCACCAGGTGACCCGGGGGTCGCGCCGGAACCACCGGATCTGCCGGCGGGCGAACCGGCGGGTGCGGCGCACGGTGGCGGCCCGGGCCGCGTCCACGTCGGGTGCGGTGCCGTCGAGCACGGCCAGGGCCTCCCGGTAGCCGATCGCCTGCCCCGCGGTGGCCGAGAGGGGCGGCCGACCCGGCCGGACCAGCGCGGCCGCCTCGGCCAGCAGGCCGTCGGCGTACATCGTGTCGACCCGGGCCCCGATCCGGGCGTCGAGCACCGCCGAGGGCAGCCACAGCCCGAACATGCGCACGGGGACGATCGGCGGGGCGAAGGTGCGGAGGCCGGACCCCGAGGCGGAGAACGGGGCGCCGGTGAGCCCGACGACCTCGAGGGCCCGGACGGTCCGACGGACGTTGCCCGGCTCGATCCGGCTCGCGGCGACCGGGTCGACCGCAGCGAGCCGGGCGTGGAGGCGGGCCGGCCCCCCGGGCTCGGCCGCCTCGGCGGTCAGGGCCGCCCGCCCCACCGGGTCCTCGCCCGCGAAGCGGAGGTCGTCGATCACGGCCCGCACGTAGAGGCCGGTGCCGCCCACCAGCAGGGCCCGCCGCCCCCGGGCCTCGATGTCGGCGATCGCGGCCCGGGCCTCCCGCTGGAACCGGGCCACCGACCACTCCTCGGCGGGGTCGGCGAGGTCGAGGAGGTGGTGGGGCACGCGGGCACGCTCGGCCGCGCTCGCCTTGGCGGTCCCGACGTCCATCCCCCGGTAGACCTGCATCGAGTCGACCGAGACGAGCTCGACGTCGCCGAGGGCCTCGGCCAGGTCGAGGGCCACGGCCGACTTCCCGACCGCGGTCGGCCCGACCAGGGCGAGGTGGGGTCGGGGTTCCCGAGGCGTGTCGCCGTCTCCTGGATCAGGCGGCGGTGACGGGGATCCGCCGCGGTGCCGCGGCCACGACGTCGACCAGGTCCCCCCGCAGCCAGTGGGGCGCCGCGCCGGTGATCTCGACCGTGACGTAACTGCCCGGCCGGGCCGCAGCACCGGTGGCCGCGAAGTGGACCAGCTTGTTCTGGCGCGTCCGCCCGCTGACCCGACTGGGGTCCTTCTTCGACGGGCCCTCGACCAGGACCTCCTCGGGGCGCCCGATGCGGTCCTGGTGCCGGGCGAGGGCCGAACGCTCGACCACCTCGGTCAGGCGGCGCATCCGGTCGGCGGCGACGTCGGGGGCCACGAACGCGTCGGTCATCCCGGCGGCCGGCGTCCCCGGCCGGGGCGAGAAGATGAAGGTGTAGGCGGAGTCGTACCCGGCAGCCTCGGCCACGGCCAGGGTCTCGGCGAACTCGGCCTCGGTCTCGCCGGGGAAGGCGACGATGATGTCGGTGGTCACCGCGAGGTCGGGGATGCCGGCCCGGGCCTCGGCGAGCCGGGCCAGGTACCGCTCGGCCGTGTAGCCCCGGTGCATGGCCGCGAGGACCCGGTCGCTCCCGGCCTGGAGCGGGAGGTGCAGGTGCTCGCAGACCGACGGGCACTCGGCCATGGCGGCGATGGTCTCGGGGCGCAGGTCCTTCGGGTGGGGTGAGGTGTAGCGCACGCGGCGGATGCCCTCCACCGCGTCGACGGCGCGCAGCAGGTCGGCGAACTGCGGGCGGTACTGCCCGGCGCCGAGGTCCCGACCGTACGAGTTGACGTTCTGGCCGAGCAGGGTCACCTCGGTGACGCCGTCGGCGGCGAGCGTCTCCACCTCGTGGACGATGTCGCCCGTGCGGCGGCTCACCTCGGCCCCGCGCACGCTGGGCACGATACAGAACGTGCACGAGTTGTCGCAGCCGATCTGGATGGTGACCCAGGCCGAGTGGTCCACCTCCCGCCGGGCGGGCAGGGCCGAGGGGTAGGCCTCGTGCTCCTCGACGATCTCGAGCACCGGACCCTCCCGCCGGGCCCGGTCGAGGAGGCCGGGGGCGGCGGCGAGGTTGTGGGTCCCGAAGACGACGTCGACGTGCGGGGCCCGGGACTGGATGAGATCACGGTCCTTCTGGGCCAGGCAGCCCCCGACCGCGATCTGGAGGTCGGGACGACGGGCCTTGAGCGACTTGAGGTGCCCGAGGTGGCCGTAGAGCTTGTCGTCGGCGTTCTCCCGGATGCAGCAGGTGTTGAGCACCACCACGTCGGCGGCGTCGGGGTCGGTCGTCGGGACCATGCCCTCGGCGGCGAGCAGGCCGGCGATGCGCTCCGAGTCGTGCTCGTTCATCTGGCACCCGAAGGTGCGCACGAAGAAGCGGCGGGGCCCGGTCACGGCCGATGAGTCTACGGGCGGGCCCCGTGGCCTACCGTGCGCCCGTGGAGGTGACCGTCGTCGGGTTCCTGGCCGTCGCCGCGGTGATCGTCTTCGGAGCGATCGTGCAGGGCACCATCGGCTTCGGCCTCGGGCTCCTGGCCGCCCCCCTGGTGGCGGTGGCGATCCCCGAGGCGATCCCGGTGGTGCTGGTCCTCGTGGCCTGGCCGATCGGCGGGGTCACCGCGGCCCGGGAGTTCCGGTCGCTCGAGCGGTTCGCCCTGACCTGGATGCTGGTCGGCGCGGTGCCGGGGACCCTGATCGGCCTCTGGATCATCCACCTCGCCTCGGCCCCGACCCTGGGGGTGATCGTCGGCGCGTCGACCCTGGCCGGGGTGCTGGCGACCCTGGTGAGCCCACCGATCCCGGTGAACCGCAGCACCGCGTGCGGGGCCGGCCTGATCGGCAACATCACCGGCACGGCGGCGTCGGTCGGTGGTCCCCCGGTGGCCCTGCTGTTCCAGCACCACCGTGGCCCCGTGGTCCGCTCGACCCTCGGCGTCTACTTCGTGATCAGCGCGACCCTGTCGGTGATCGGGTACGCCGCGACCGGTGAGATCACCCTCGCCCGGGTCGTGCTCGCCCTGACGCTGATCCCGGCGATGCTCGGCGGCGCCTGGCTGAGCCGCTACTTCCATCGCTTCGTCGACGCCGGCTGGCTCCGACCGTCGGTCCTCGCCCTCTCCGCGGTCGCCGGCAGCATTGCGATCCTGCGCGGCGTGCTCTGAGACCGACCACCCCTCCCCGGGTCGGGCGGGAACCGGCCGCGCCAGGGGCAGGTTCCCGCCCGACCAGGAGGGGACGGGAGGGGTGGCGATCGATCCGGGGCCGCCCGGTGGCGCCCAGTGTGGACCGATGGCGTCAGTCGAGCGAGATCGGCTCGTCGTCGACTTCGGTCATGCCGTCACCGGCGTCGGTGCGCTCCACTGCGTCCGGGTCGCCGACGATGCCGGCCTCGACCTTGACCTTCTCCATGATCTCGACCATGAGGTCGAGGTTCTCGGAGAGGAAGTCCTTGACCTTCTCCCGGCCCTGCCCGAGCTGCTCACCCTCGTAGGTGAACCAGGCCCCGGACTTCTTGACGATGCCGAGGTCGACGGCGACATCGAGCAGCGAGCCCTCGCGGCTGATGCCCTTGCCGTACATGATGTCGAACTCGGCCTGCTTGAACGGGGCGCTGACCTTGTTCTTGACCACCTTGACCCGGGTCCGGTTGCCGGTGATCTCGGCGCCGTCCTTGATCGCCTCGATGCGGCGGATGTCGAGACGGACCGACGAGTAGAACTTCAGCGCCCGGCCGCCCGGCGTGGTCTCGGGCGAGCCGAACATCACACCGATCTTCTCCCGCAGCTGGTTGATGAAGATGCAGATCGTGTTGGAGCGGTTGAGGTTGGCCGTCAGCTTGCGCAGGGCCTGGCTCATCAGCCGGGCCTGGAGGCCGACGTGGGTGTCGCCCATCTCGCCCTCGATCTCGGCCCGGGGGACGAGTGCGGCCACGGAGTCGATCACGACGACGTCGAGCGCGCCGGAGCGGATCAACATGTCGGCGATCTCGAGTGCCTGCTCCCCGGTGTCGGGCTGGGAGATGTAGAGGTCGTCGACGTTGACCCCGATGGCCTCGGCGTAGGCCGGGTCCATGGCGTGCTCGGCGTCGATGTAGGCGCAGGTGCCGCCGTTGCGCTGGGCCTCGGCGACCACGTGCATGGCCAGGGTGGACTTGCCCGACGCCTCGGGGCCGAAGATCTCGACGACCCGGCCCCGGGGGAGGCCGCCGATGCCGAGGGCGAGGTCGAGGGCGAGGGCCCCGGTCGGGATGGCCTCGATGGAGACGCTCGGGCGCTCGCCGAGGCGCATGATCGCGCCCTTGCCGAACTGCTTCTCGATCTGGCCGAGGGCCATGTCCAGGGACTGGTTGCGGTCCATCGTGGTTCCTCCAGTGGGGTGTGGGTCGTTCGGGGTCTCGGGGGATGACCCCCGGAACGCTACGGACGGGGTGTGACGGTTATCGCCGGTCGGTCGCCCGATCCGTCGCCCGATCCGTCGCCCGATCCGTCGCCCGATCCGTCGCCCGATCGGCCGGGAGGCCGGGTCGGGAGGCCGGGTCGGGAGGCCGGGTCGGGAGGCCGGGTCGGGAGTGGTGCTCCGGTGGCCCCGAATGACATCTGTGAGATTAGCGAACACCTGTTCGCAGTGCAAGCATCCCCGCCGGACCGGACCCGTCAGGCCCCGAGAGGGCACCGACGGGTCCCGGCGACGAGCGGGCGCGCGAGGCCCGCCACCGCGGCCTCAGGGGAGGGAGCGCAGACGCAGGCGCAGGAGGTTCAGCGCCGTGATGGTCGAGAACTGCCGGATGCGCTCACGGTCGAACGGGAGCTTCGCGGTCACCGCCTCGGTGGCCCGGCCCGGCACGGCGACCGCGTACCAGACGGTGCCGACGGGCTGACCCTCCTGCTCGGCGGGCCCGGCGACGCCGGTGATCCCGATGCCGACGTCGGCCCCGAGCACGCGCTGGGCGGCCTCGGCCATCTGCACGGCGCACTCCTCCGACACGACCCGCTCGGCGGTGACCCCGAGGACCGAGCGCTTCACCTCGGTCGCGTAGGAGGCGACCGAGCCCCGGAAGACCGAAGACGCGCCGGGCACGTTCGCGAGGCGGGCGCCGATCAACCCGCCGGTGAGCGACTCGGCCACGCCGAGGGTCCAGCCCCGGTCCCGGCACTGCCCGAGGACGGTGGACTCCATGGTCTCGTCGTCGATCCCGAAGACCAGCTCACCGAGGATCGATCGGAGCTCGGCGTCCTCGGCGTCGAGCAGCGCCTGCGCGTCGGCCTCGGTCCCGGCCTTGGCGGTCATGCGCACGTAGAGGCCCTCGATGCCGCGCGCGAGGAAGGCGATGGTGGGGTTCTGCTGGGCGTCGACGCGGTGGGCGATCATCTCCGCGAGGCCCGACTCCGAGGTGCCCCACGTCTTGAGCGACCGGGACCGGATCACCGACTGCGCACCGGAGCGGGCGAGGAGGTCGGGCAGCACGTGCTCGCGCACCATCCGGTGCATCTCGTAGGGGACACCCGGCACGGCGTAGACCACCCGGTCCCGACCGTCGAGCGAGAAGGCGGCGAGGATCCCCGGCGCCGTCCCGATCGGGTTGGGGATGGGGGCCGCCCCGGCCGGGATGTCGGCCTGACGGAGGTTGTTCTCCGGCATCTCGCGGCCGCGCGACCCGAACATCTCGCGGATCACGGCGATGAGCTCCTCCCGGCGCTCGAGCTCCACGCCCATCACCTCGGCGATGGCCTCACGGGTGACGTCGTCGGGGGTCGGCCCGAGCCCACCGCACACGATCACCGCGTCGGCCTCCTCGAGCAGGTCGCGCAGCGCGCGCACCATGCGGCCGAGGTTGTCGCCGACCTTGCGGTGGTCGTAGGTGTCGATGCCGGCCTCGGCGAGCTGCTCACCGAGCCAGGAACTGTTGGTGTCGACGATCTGGCCGAGGAGCAACTCGGTGCCGATCGCGAGGACGTCGCAGCGCATGTCCCGGATGCTAGGAGGTCGGGGCCCCGCCCGTCGTCGGAGGACGCCGGGCGTGCACCACGAGATCGATGCCCGACACCACGGTCAGGGCCACCGCGACCCAAAGCGCAGCGTCGGCGACCCCGGGGGTCCCGGCCGTGGGCGGGAAGAGCGCGATCGCCACCGCGAGGTACTGGATCGTGGCCTTCCACTTGCCGAGCGGCCGGGCGGGCATGGAGACCCCGTGCCGGGCGGCCGCCGACCGGTACACGGAGACCGCGACCTCCCGGACGCCGATGATCACGACCGGCAGCCACGCGAAGTCGCCCCGGACCGCGAGGGTGATCAAGCCGCCCATGACGAGAACCTTGTCGGCGAGCGGGTCGAGGAACGCCCCCGACCGGGTGGTGCCGTCGCGGCGGGCCAGCCAGCCGTCGAGCCAGTCGGTGATCCACAGGACGAACCAGCCGGTGAAGGCCGCCCACGACCGCGCTCCCGGCTCGCCGTCGAGGACCACCATGAGGACCGGGACGGTGAACAGCACCCGGCAGACGGTCACCACGTTCGCCGGGGTGCGGATCGCGTCCGGGCCGAACCGGGGGACGCGCGGCGTGGGACCGTCGCTCACCGGACCGTCTCCTGCGCCCGGGCCACCAGGTCGGGCCCGACGGCGGCGACGGCCACCGCGTCGACCAGCGACCCCGGGGCCCAGGCGCCGGACCCGGACCCGGGCTCGAGCAGCACGACGCCGTCGATCTCGGGCGCCTCCCGGTGGGTGCGCCCGACGGCACGGCCGTCGTCGGTCGCGTCGACCAGGACCTCCAGCCGGGCGCCGTCGGCGCACAGCGCGTCGCGGGCCACCTGGGTGATCGCGGTCTGGACGGTCTCGCACTCGCGGATGCGCTCGGCGGCGAGGGACGCCGGGACCGGGTCGGGGAGGTCCGCCGCCGCCGTCCCCGCCTCGCGCGAGTAGGGGAAGAACCCCGCCCAGTCGAGCTGCGCCGCGTCGAGGAAGGCCAGGAGCGCGTCGTGGTCGGCCTCGGTCTCGCCCGGGAACCCGACGATGAACGACGACCGGAAGGCCGCGGTCGGCTCCTGCGCGCGGATGGCGGCGATCGCCTCGAGGAAGCGGTCGCCGCTGCCCCACCGGGCCATCCGGGCGAGCAACCCGCGCGCGGCGTGCTGCAGCGACAGGTCGAAGTACGGAACGACCGTCCCGAGCTCGAGCATCGTGGACACGAGCGGATCCTTGACCTCGGACGGGTAGAGGTACAGCAGGCGGATCCGCAGGAGCCCCTCGGGCGCGAGCTCGCGGTCGAGCCGGCGGAGCAGGGGCGCGAGGGACCCGGGCGCGCCGATGTCGCGGCCGTACCACGCGAGGTCCTGGGCGACGAGCACGAGCTCACGGACCCCGCCGGTCACCAGCGCGCGGGCCTCGGCGATGACGGCCTCGGGCGTGCGCGACCGCTGCGTCCCGCGGAACGACGGGATCGCGCAGAAGGCGCACGCCCGGTCGCAGCCCTCGGCCACCTTGAGGTAGGACCACGGCGCGCTCGGCGCCGCCCGGGGGAGCTCGAGGAGATCGCGCACGCCGCTCGGGGTCGGGCGGTCGGGTCGCGCCCGCAGGGCGACCGGCACCGTCTCGGCGATGGCTCCGGCGTCGGCGAACCCGACCACGGCGTGCACCTCGGGCAGGGCCTCGGCCAGCTCGGCGCCGTAGCGCTCAGCCATGCACCCGGTGACGACGAGGCGCGCGTCGCCGTCCACGAGGTCGGCCAGGGCGAGCACGGTGTCGACCGACTCCTGGCGGGCCTCCTCGATGAAGGCGCACGTGTTGACCACGACCAGAGCGGCGGCACCCGGATCGTCGGTGGCGACGAGGCCGTCGGCGCCGAGGGCGGCGGCGATCTTGTCGGAGTCGACGGCGTTCTTCGGACAGCCCAGCGTGACCAGGTGGAAGCGACCCGCCATCGGTCTCAGCGTACCGGGGCCGCCGCGAACCGGGTCGGCCCCGGCGCGCGCTCCCCCGGTCGGCCCCGTCGCACGCGCGCCGGCTGCTCAGCTCCTGGTCGCCAGGAGGCGGGCGGCGGCCCAGTCGGCGTGGTCGCACGCCGCCCCGTCACCCCCGTCGGTCACCTGCAACGTCAGCTGACGCCCACCCGCCACGTCGACCGACACCGGCACCGTCGCACTCTGGTTCGT